>PMHK01000225.1 GCA_003156635.1 Acidobacteriota bacterium
GCGAAGACTACAGCGCGAATGGCGACGCTTGGAACTATTTTCCGCATGATCATGCCCGCTCCCGGGCCTATCGTTGGGGCGAAGATGGGATTGCCGGTTTCAGCGACCGTCATCAGCACATCTGTTTCGCGTTGGCGCTGTGGAACGGGAAAGATCCAATCCTCAAAGAGCGCCTATTCGGGCTAAGTAACCGCGAAGGGAATCACGGCGAGGATGTAAAAGAGTATTACTACTACCTCGACGCCACGCCGACCAGTTCCTATCTGAAATATTTGTACAAATATCCGCAAAAAGAATTTCCATACGAACAGCTGCTGGTGGAAAACGGCAGACGGACCCGCAAAGACCCTGAATTTGAGCTAATCGACACCGGAGTTTTCGAGGGCAACCGTTATTTCGATGTTTTCGTCGAATACGCTAAAGCCGATTTCGAGGATATTTTGATTCGCATCACGGCCTGGAATCGCGGGCCGGAACCGGCGCGCCTGCATTTGCTCCCTACAATTTGGTTTCGAAACCGCTGGGACTGGGGCGATGAGTACGAACGACCCGAAGTTTCGACGATCGATTCGATCTCCGGCACCAAGCTCTTCGAATTGGACGAGTTTCACTACGGCAAACGCTGGCTGCTGATTGAAGGCTCGCCCGAAATACTCTTCACCGAAAACGAAACGAATATGGAGCGGCTGTTCAATTCGAAAAGCCCGACTCCCTTCGTGAAGGACGCCTTTCACCGTTATGTCATCCATGGCGAACGTGGCGCGGTGAATCCCGAGTCGGCGGGGACCAAAGCGGCCGCGTATTTTGCTTCGGAAATCGCTCCGGGAAAAAGCTGGACGATTCGGCTGCGCCTGACCAATCAAAATCTTACGGCCGACAACTCCGGCGCGCTGCAGCTCTTCGGACCGGCTTTCGAGCAAATTTTTGATCAGCGCGTCAAAGAAGCGAACGACTTTTACTCGAGACGCATCGATCCGAAGCAAAGTGAGGACGCTCGCAGCGTGCAGCGCCAGGCGTTCGCCGGCTTGCTGTGGTGCAAGCAAAGCTACCACTACGATGTCCGCCGCTGGCTCGCAGGCGATTCCACCCAGCCGAAACCCGATCCCGCGCGCTACGCTGGCCGCAACCATGACTGGACGCATCTTTACAATTCCGACGTCATTTCCATGCCGGATAAATGGGAATACCCGTGGTACGCCTCGTGGGATCTGGCGTTTCATTGCGTTTCGCTGGCGCTGGTCGACCCCGAATACGCCAAGGAACTACTCGTACTGTTTCATCGCGAGTGGTACATGAGCCCCAGCGGCCAGATTCCGGCCTACGAATGGAATTTCTCCGACGTGAATCCGCCAGTGCAGGCCTGGGCTCTTTGGCGCGTTTACAAAATTGCGGGACGGGTCGAGGGGGCCGAGGACCGGAATTTTCTGGAACGGGTGTTTCTGAAACTCCTGCTGAATTTCACCTGGTGGGTGAATCGCAAGGATCCGGAAGGTAAAAACGTTTTCGAAGGCGGCTTCCTCGGCCTCGATAACATCGGCGTTTTCGATCGTTCGACCCCGCTCGGCCCTGGAAATTTTATCGAACAATCCGATGGCACCAGCTGGATGGCGATGTTCTGCCTGGAAATGCTGGCCATGGCCATGGAACTGGCGCGCGAAGATCCGACCTACGAAGATATCGCCAGCAAATTTTTCGAGCATTTTGTTTACATCGCCCAAGCAATGAACGACATGGGCGGCGATGGCGTCGGCCTGTGGGACGAGAAAGACGGTTTTTATTACGATGTGCTGCATCTCGGGCACTCGACCGTGGTGCCGATGAAAGTCCGGTCGATGGTCGGTTTGATTCCACTTTTTGCGGTGGAGGCCTTTGAACCGGAAGATCTGGCCCGCGTGCCGCAATTCTGCAAGCGCATGGAATGGTTTCTGGCGCACAATCCGGACGTCGGCGAGCACGTCGACATGAGCCAGCTCAACGCCGAAGGAAAGCCCCGGTTGCTGTTGACCATCGCCAACCGCAAGAAGCTGGAACGGATCTACAAGTATGTCCTGGATGAAAAAGAATTCCTGGCCCCCAACGGGGTCCGTTCGCTATCGAAATTTCATAAGTTCAGCCCGTTCGTCCTGAACGTGGATGGTCACCCGCAGGAAGTCGATTACGAGCCGGCGGAGTCGACCGGCGATCTTTTTGGCGGAAATTCCAACTGGCGCGGACCGATCTGGTTTCCCTTGAATTTTCTACTGATCGAATGCATGCAACGGGTTCACTACTACTATGGCGACCAGTTCAAAGTGGAGTGTCCGGTGGGTTCGGGAATTCAGCTTTCCCTGTGGGATGCGGCTAAAGATTTGTCGCAGCGGCTCTCCCGTTTGTTTCTACGCACCGACGGGCGGCGGGCGGTGTACGGAGACCAAGCGCTGTTCCAGGAAGATCCCTTCTGGCGTGACCTGATTTTGTTTTACGAATATTTCGATGGAGATAACGGATTTGGTCTGGGGGCCAGCCACCAAACCGGCTGGACCGCGCTGGTGGCGAAGCTGATTCAGCAGAGCGGCGAATAGTTCAATCCGAGCCGTCGAAGGCGGGCTAGAGATCGCCGACTAGACCCAGACCCAAGGACACGCGATTAATGTAATTGAAGTATGCGACGGTCAAAACCGTTTCGCGCACCACGTCGTCCGACCAGCCGGATTTCTTCAGTTCGTCCGTATCGCTTTCTTCGATGTCATCGGGATGGCGAGTGAGTTTGTCCGCAAACCGGAACAGTACTTTCACCTTCGGTTCCACCGCGGCATTCTCGTAATCGGACGAGAGTTTTCGCGCCAGCGTTTTTTCCACGCCAAACCGCCGCAGCAGCTCCATGTGAAACATGATGCAGTAGGCCGAGGAATTAATTCCGCTGACTACCAGGCCGATCTGTTCCTTCACGACCAGGGTCAACGCGCCGTCCTGCATGATCGCGTCGTTCATGGCCAGTTGGGCCTGAATCACTGCGGGCATGGCTCCGAGCGTCTTGAAATAGTGCGGAAGAAATCCTAAACCTTGTTCAATTTTGGAATACATCTCGCGAAGCTGCGGGTCGGCTTGTGCTTCTTCCACTTCCTTTACGAAGGGCATCCAGATATCTCCAGGTAAGAAATGACGAGAAGTGACTGCGATGTTGCAGATATTTTCTGAACACCCATTGTAACACGGGCCTTATTCGAGGAAAGCGCCGGACGATGGTCAGGGCCGGGCTTCGACGAGTTCTACCAGAAGCTTATTTTCGTCCGGCGTAGTGGCCAGAAAGAAATTCACCCGGGTATCGTCGGCGCCGGCGCGTGTGGCGGGGTAGATCGGCGGCAGGCCAAAATTCGATTTCAGTATCTCTGTAGCCCGGTCTACATCACGAACGTAGAGTTCCACTTGCTGTATTCCCGCTGCGAACTTTTTCAGGTAGCGCGCGATGGCCCCTTCGCCGCCCGGCTCGCGCGTGGTCAAGATGTCCAACTTCACCGCGTCATCCATCTCAAGTTCAAACTCTCGCGCATCCTGCTCCGGAGGGACATTCGCCAAGTGCGGCGAGCCATTGGCCACATAGATGTTCTCAAACATCTCCGGATTTACGGCTACGCCGACCACAATCGTAGAGGGCCCGTTCTTTTTTTGCTCCTCGACCAGGCGGCTATAGGGCAGCGTCAACTCGCGGAAGCTAGGATCATCGACCCATTTGGTCAGCAATGGCATGAATAAATTCACGCCCGCGAGATATATCCGGAGACCGGATTCCGCGCGGCGGCGCGCGTCCGCATGCGCCAGGTCCTCAACCCAGTTGGAAATTTGAATGGAATCCGTCACGGGTACGTCGAACTCCTACGGCGTGGACCGGCGATGGTGGACCCCGTTGATGTTGGAAAGAGCCACGTAAGAAGTTTTTCCAGCTACCACCGTCACTGGAACATCCCAGATTTCGTGGGTGGTGCCGGCATCGGCGGAAATGTTCAACGAGCTGAGCCAATAAGTGCCAGGCGGAACTCCGCGAAACGCACCCGCGCCTTCCACGTCGGTATCGGCGCGCGCCACCAGGTAGCGGCCTTGGGCCAGTTCGGAAGTGTGCTGATCGAGGTCGCCCTGATCCTTGGACCGGTACATATCCCACTTGTGGCCCGGATTGACGTCCTCCAGGACCAGCCCCATGTCTTCGGTGGATTTCGGGTTTTTCACGTAAAACGCCCGGACGGCATCGTAGTATTGTTTCTTCAATTCAGCATATTTTTCCGGATCCTTCACTTTGTCGGCCGGCTTGTATTTGGGAGTAGGGAAATTCACGCTCGCGTCGGTAGTCATCCTCTCCGTGTACGCCGAGAAGAATTCGGGCACCTTAATGATGTCGTCAATTTTCAACTTCTTGAGGAAATCCTCACCGGACAGGTTCACGCACTGGTTTTTCTTCATCCAAGCTTTCATCTCCGGGGAAACGTCTAGCGTATCGATGAAAGTGTTCATATCGGAGTTGGGCATGGTGGCCGCCGCTTCCTTTTGAATATCTGCGTAGCTCTTACGCAAAAGGTAGAAGGGGAACGAGCGCACCGGTTCGTCCACGCCGCCCGCCGGAGTGATCCGCGCGGTAAATTGCACCGATCCGTTTTGCGCCGCAGCCCGCGGTGCGGAAAAAATAAGGACGCTGAAGAGAAAAATTACGATGCGAGAGGGAATGTTCATCGCGCTCATCGTAACAGAACGATTTGGCTGCAGCAGGCGGAGAACGCCTCGAGTGCGAGACAGTAAACGCGAACGGATCAGGGTCGGAAAACGAAATCAGTAGAGGTGGAAAGTAACTTCGATGGTCTGCCGCACCGGTGCCGGGTGTCCGTTGGGGCCAGCCGCCGGACGGAACCGCCAAGTGCGAACCGCTTCAATGGCTTTCTCGTCGAGACCGAGGCCCAGGCCTTTCACCACGTGAATATCGGTGGCTTTGCCTTCCGCGGTAATCACCGCGATTAGCGTGACCGTACCCTGGTATTTGGCCTTTACCGCTTCGTCAGAATATTGCGCTTGCGGGCAGTACACGCATGCCGGATAGCCGTAGCCGCCGGTTCCGGCATTAAATATGCCGCCGCCGGTGCCGCCGCCTTCGCCCGGCCCAACGCCACCGCCGCTGCCGCTTCCTACGCCAGTGCCATTGCCGGACCCAATTCCGTTGCCGCCGCCGGTGCCATTCGAATCGTTCAGCACTTTGGCCAGCGGATCGCCCCAGGTATTCATGTTGGGGCTGGGCAGCTTAATTTCGGGAGGCCCCAATACGGTCGGGGTCATCGCCAGCTTGGGGTGAATGTTAGGATTCACCTTCGGCGGCGTAAATTGCGTCATCGAAAATTTTGCCAGTTTACCGACGCTGGCTGGCTCGATGTCATGCGCGCCGCCACCGCCACCACCGCCCGCCTTTTTCGGACCCGCCGGCATCTTGGGCAGGTACGGCGAGATCGGCATCACTTCCACTTTGGTATTGGCTTTCGTGGTCGGGGGATTCAGCAACCGTGGCAACAGTGGAACCAAAATCAACACGAGCACCAGCACATGCACCGCGACCGACATGGCCTGCACGCGCGTAAACTGCGTATTCTTCGACCAGATTTCCGGGACCGCGACTGGTTTGCTGGTGGTCCGCAGCGGCGGCAGTTTCGGGGGCGAAATCGTGTCGCGCAGGTTCTGCCAGAAACCGCCCAGGCCCGCATTCCAATTGACCAGCAGATCCGAATTCACGGGTCCGCGTGGAGCCGGCTTAAAAAATTCCTTAAAATTATCGTTCAGGCTTTCGCCGAACGCGGGCTGCTTAAAGACGTCGGACTTGTTGGCCACGACTTTGACTGGCCGCTCGGTGAGGAATTCCTTCAGGTTCGAAAAGAAGCTCTTCAGCTCCGATTCGCGCACCGGCGAGGGCAGACGCCCCAGTTTCAGAGACGGTTCGATTACCGAAGGCCCCGGTTCATTGATGATGTGTGGATTGAGCTCTGGCATGAAATCGTCGATAAACCCCGGGCGCTCCCTAATTACCTTAGACGCAGGGCCGGAAAAAAGGATGTCTGGCCCGACTGCGGCTGACACCTTACAAAAACCATTGTAACATAGTGATTGTAAGGCATCCGCGAGTTTTGAACCGCTGCGCACCCATGTCTGCACCGGTTCGTTCGCCCACTGCAGCCGCGCGCCCGCTTTGGAATGATACGAACGCAAATGGGCGCGACAGGCGCGAAAAAGGTCCCCAAAATCCACGAGATGGCTAAAAACCCTGAACTGAAGAATACGCTGAACCTGCCCAAGACGGATTTCCCCATGAAGGCCAAGCTCCCGGAACGCGAGCCGGAGCAACTCGCCGCCTGGGAATCGATGGGCATTTACCAGCGCATTCTGGAATCGCGCGCCAACGCGCCGCTTTTCGTGCTGCACGATGGGCCCCCGTATCCTACTGGCGAAATTCATCTCGGCACCGGCCTGAACAAAATCGTGAAAGACATGATCGTCAAGTCCAAGACCATGTCCGGCTTTCGTTCGCCTTATATTCCGGGCTGGGATTGCCACGGGCTGCCCATCGAGACCAAGGTCGAGAAGGAACTGGGCGGAAAAACCACCAAGGTGTCGGCCGCGGAATTTCGCGGGCTGTGCCGCGCTTATGCCTTGCGTTACGTGGAAGCACATAAGCGCGACTTCAAACGCCTCGGAGTTTTCGGTCAGTGGGACAAGCCGTATCTGACCATGAATCCGAGCTATGAGGCTTGCGTGGCGGGCGCTTTCATCGATTTTTTGGAGAAAGGCTATGTTTATCGCGGATTGAAACCAGTGTACTGGTGCATCTTCGACCGCACGGCGCTGGCCGAAGCGGAAGTCGAATACGAAAATCACACCAGCCCTTCGATCTGGGTGAAATTTCCGTTCGCGGCCGGGGAAAAAGCCAAAGCACTGGGGATCGGCTCCGACGTCAGCGCCCTGATCTGGACCACCACTCCCTGGACGCTGCCGGCGAATCGCGCGCTCGCCTTCGATCCTGAATTCGAATACGTCATCGCCGATACCGCGTCGGGAAAATTGTTACTCGCGAAAGATCGCGTGCCCGCGCTGACCGAAGAATTGAAACTGGAAGTCACCGGCATCGAAGGCGGCTGGAAGGGCCAGGAATTCGAAGGCGTGCAATTTCGCCACCCTTTCCTGGACTATACCGTTCCGGGTGTTCTCGCCGACTATGTGACGCTCGATCAGGGCAGCGGCATCGTGCACACCGCGCCGGGCCACGGCGTCGACGACTTCCGCACCGGGCAGAAATATGACCTCGAAGCTTACGCGCCGCAGGACGACGAAGGCCGCTTCGTGGAAGGCCTGCCGGAATATAAAGGCAAAACCGTATTCGAAGCGAATCCACTGATCATCGAACTGGTGCGCAGCAAAGGCAGGTTGGTGGGCGAACGAAAGATCACGCACAGCTACCCGCACTGCTGGCGATGCCACAATCCGGTGATCTTCCGCGCCACCGAGCAGTGGTTCGTCGAACTGGATCACGACGACCTGCGCAAGAAAGCGTTGAGCGAAATCGCCAAAGTGAAATGGATTCCGGCGTGGGGCCAGGAACGCATCCACAACATGATCGCCGACCGTCCGGACTGGTGCATTTCGCGCCAGCGTTTCTGGGGCGTCCCGCTGATTATTTTTAATTGCGAAGGTTGTGGCGAAATTCTGCGCGATTTCCAGGCCTTGCGCCATGTTCTGCCGTTTTTTGAACGCGAAGGCGCCGACGCCTGGTTCACCCACACTGCGGAGGAATTGCTGCCACCGGGAACGAAGTGCGCAAAGTGTGGCGCGGCCAAGTGGCAAAAAGAAAAAGATGTGCTGGACGTATGGTTCGATTCCGGCTCGTCGAACCTTGCAGTACTGAGTCAGAAGGACGGCACCTGGCCCGCCGACGTTTACATGGAAGGCCCGGATCAATATCGCGGCTGGTTCCACAGCTCGCTGTTAGTGGCGATGGGTGTGCGCGGCAGCGCGCCGTATCGTGAAGTAGTCACGCACGGCTGGACGCTCGACGAAAAAGGCCAGCCCATGTCGAAATCGCTGGGCAACGTGATGGAACCTAACGAAATTACCAAAAAGTGGGGCGCGGATCTGCTGCGCGTTTGGGTTTGCTCGCAGGATTACACTTCGGATGTCCGCTTGTCCGAAGCGATGATGACCCAGTTGGCCGAAGCGTACCGGAAAATCCGCAATACGTTCCGGTTCGCGCTGAGCAATTTGTATGATTTCGATCCGGCGCGCGATGCCGTGGCCGATTCCGAACTGCTCGATCTGGACGCGTATATGCTTCGCCGTACGGGTGCGCTGGTGAAGCAGTGCCGCGACTGGTATCTGAATTATGAATTTCACCGCGTGTATCACGCGCTGCACGATTTTTGTACGGTGGACCTGAGTGCATTTTATTTCGATGTGCTCAAAGACCGGCTCTACACTTTTGCTCCGCGCAGCCTGGGACGCCGTTCGGCGCAAACCGCGATGTATCGCATCGCCAGCGCGCTGCTCCGGCTGATCGCTCCGACGCTGGTTTTCACCAGCGAAGAAATTTGGAAATTCATGCCTGCGGTGGCGGCCAAACCGGAAAGCGTGCACATGACTGAATTTCCGTCGGCGGATCAATTCAACACGCTGGACGCAGAACGCGCCAAGAATTGGGACCGCCTGATTCTGGTACGCGAAGAAGTTCTGAAGGCGCTCGAACCCCTGCGCGCCGCAAAAACCATTTCCAGCGCACTGGAAGCCCGAGTCACCCTCGGCGCCAGCGGGAATTTGCTCGAGGTTTTGCGAAAGAACGCCGCATTCTTGCCTGGCCTGTTTATCGTTTCTCAGGTGGAAGTGGCGGAGGGAAAAATCGACGGGGCTTCACCGGCGCCGAGCATGGACGGTTTACAGATCAAAATCGACCGCGCCCTCGGCACGAAGTGCGAACGCTGCTGGAACTATTCCACGCATGTGGGCGAGAACGCGGACTACCCGACAGTTTGCGAACGCTGCGTCGCGGCCCTGAGTGAAATCGAACGAGAAAGACCTGCAGGCGAGGAGTCTGCGGCCTAATGGCTGCCGAAGTCAGGCCCGGAAGGATGACTTTGATCGCCTTGGCTGTCAGCGCGCTGGTCGCCGATCAACTCAGCAAGTTCGCTGTCGAGAAATATATAGCGCCGGGGTCGCAGCGCGTGGTCGTTCCGGGCGTGCTGAACTTACTGCACACCACGAATCCCGGCGTGGCGTTCGGATTATTTGCGGGTTCGGCGAGTCCCTGGAAACCGCTGCTGCTTGTCGGATTTTCGGTGGTGGTGATCGGCATGTTGATCTGGCTGCTCATCACCGACCGCGCCGGCGGCGCGCTGGGTCGGTCCGGCATCGCTTTGATCCTGGGCGGCGCCGCGGGAAACGTAATCGATCGCTTTCTGCGGCATCGGGTCACCGACTTTATCGATTTCTACGTCGGCGGCTATCACTGGTATACGTTCAACATCGCAGATTCCGCGATCGTGCTCGGGGCCGCGCTGGTGGTGTTTGAACTTTTTCGCGACGGCCGGCAACCGACCCGCGCGCAGGCCTAAAAATAAATGCACCCCATACTTTTTCAAATCGGCGGAATTCCGGTTTTCAGCTACGGCGTGTTGGTGGCCACGGGCGTCTTGTTGGCGCTGTGGTACGGTCGCCGCCGCGCCGCTCGGGTGGGCGTCGACCCCGACAAACTCTGGAGCTTGGGAATTTACGGCGTGTTGGCCTCGCTGCTCGGTGCCAAGCTCTGGCTGATTGCTACCGCCTGGGAATATTACTCCGCGAATCCGCGTGAAATCTTCAGCGTCACCATGTTCCAATCCGGCGGTACTTTTTACGGCGGAGTGTTCGGCGGAATCATCGGCGTGATCCTCTACGCTCATTTTCAGAAAATGCCGTTGCTGCCGGTTTTCGACATTTGCAGCGCGGCAATTCCGCTGGGTCATTCGATTGGGCGTCTGGGCTGTTTTATGGCCGGTTGCTGCTTTGGAAAGCCCACCGATGTGGCGTGGGGCGTGACGTTCACCAATCCGGTCGCCGCGCAGCTGGCCGGCACGCCGCTGGGCATTCATCTGCATCCCACGCAGCTTTACGAAGCAGCTCTGGAATTCTTGAATTTTCTCTTCTTGGTCTGGCTCGGAAATCGGCAGCGTTTCAGTGGGCAGATCGCCGGGACCTACATGATTCTTTATGGTTTTGAGCGGGGCATCCTGGAATTTTTCCGCGGCGACCCGGGGCGCACCATGATGTTCCACGATTCCATTTCGCTGATGCAAATCGTGAGCATCATACTGATTGCCGGTGGATCGCTGCTCTGGTGGCGGGGCCTGAACGGCTCTGCGCCGCTCGGACCCACGGTAGCGTCGGCCGACGCGGCTCGAAGCTGAGTTCTCCGCCGCACGATTCGCGCAAAAGTTCGTATGCAAAATAATCACGACATCGACGATCCATTTGAAATCGACGAGGAGTCGCCGGAATCCGCGGCGGAATCCGCCGTGGCAGGTCACCGCGAATTTGCAGTGGGCGAAGACGACCGCGGGCAGCGGCTCGATCGCTTTATCGCCGTGCAGTTGCCGGAGATCAGCCGCACGCACGTGCAAAACCTGATCGACGAAGGCCGGGTGTTCGTCGGCGGCATCGCCAAGAAACCCTCGCATCGTCTGGAGACCGGCGAAACCGTGAATATCGAAATCCCTGCGCCAGTGTTGCCCGGCGTGGCGGCGGAAGATATCCCGCTCGACGTGTTGTACGAGGATCAGGACATCGTGGTGCTCAACAAGCCTTCCGGAATGATCGTGCACCCTGGCGCCGGAGAAGACAGCGGAACGCTGGTCGCCGCGCTGCTTCATCGCTACGGCGCTGACAGCCTGTCGCAAGTCGGCGGCGCGATTCGGCCAGGCATTGTGCATCGCCTGGACAAGGACACGTCCGGCGCGATGATCGTAGCGCGCAACGACGAAGCGCACGAAAAACTGGTGGAGGAATTTCGAGAGCGCCGCGTGGAAAAAATGTATGTTGCGTTGCTGCATGGTGCGATCAAAGGCGAAAAAGGCCGAATCGAATTGCCGGTATCTCGAGACATGAAGCGCCGTTCGCGCATGACCGCGCGCCGGTCCGACGGCCGCGAAGCGCGCACCGACTGGCGCTTGCGTCTGCGGCTCGAGCAATTCTCGCTGGTCGAAGCCAACCTGCATACTGGCCGCACCCACCAGATCCGCGTACATTTTTCCGCGCTCAGTCTTCCGGTCGTGGGCGACACGCTGTACGGCGCGCCGCGGCAGGAACGGATTGGCCGCGAACTTTTGCCGCCGCTCGAACGCAACTTCCTGCACTCCGCGCGCATCGCATTTACACATCCGCGTTCCGGAAAACGCATGGAATTTCGCGCGCCCTTGCCAACGCAACTCGTGGACTACCTGCATCGGCTGGGGAGTGCGGTGAAAACCAACGTCAGCGCCATCGACGCTGCGCTCAAGGAGTTTTCGTGATGTTCCAGTTCAATTTCACGCGCAGGTTTCTCGCGGTTGGCGCATTTTGGGTTTTGGCCTCGCTGGCGACGCAGGCGCAGCAACCCTCGCCACCTCCTCCGCCAGTGGCTCCGCCCGCTGAGCCGCAAACGAAAACTTCGACCGAACCGCTGCCGCAGCAAAAAACTCCAGCGATCACCTCGACTACCGGTCTCGTGCACTTGGTGGCAACGGTCATGGATCGCCACCGCGATTTCGTCACCGATCTCGATCAGGCCGATTTCAAAGTTCTGGAAGATGGCGCGCCGCAGGATATCCGCTATTTCGGGCGGGAAACGGATTTGCCGCTACGCATTGGTGTTTTGCTCGACACCTCGAACAGCATTCGCCCCCGCCTCGATTTCGAAAAAGATGCGGCGCTGGATTTCTTGCAGCATGTGTTGCGCCGCAACAAAGATCAGGCTTTCGTTATGACCTTCGATAACGAGCCGGAAGTGATCCAGGATTACACCGGGGACTTGGCGCTGCTGACCGACGCCATTCGCAAGCAACGCGCGGGTGGTGGCACCGCGCTAAACGATGCGATCTATCGCGCGGCGGAAAAGCTGGTGAATCCTCCAGTGCCCAAGGGCGCGAATCCCGAAATTCGGCGCGTGCTGGTGGTGATCAGCGACGGCAACGACAACTTGAGCGACCACGCGCTGAGCGAAGCGGTGGACTCGACTATTCGCGCCGAGGCGGTAATGTATTGCATCAGCACCAACACCGACTGGCTGGCGCTCGATGGCGACAAGCCGCGAAAAATTCACGTCGAGGGCGGGGACAAGGTTCTGGAGCAGTTTGCGGATCAAAGTGGCGGGCGCGTGTTCTACCCTTATAAGGTGGACGATCTGGCGCAGTCTTTCGTGGATATTGGCGACGAACTGCGCAGCCAGTATTTCATCGCCTACTCGCCGAACAACCCGCAGGCTTCAGGGCAATATCGCAAAATCGACGTGCAGATCGATCGTAAAGGCTTGCAGGTGCGCACGCGCAAAGGTTATTACGCGACGTCGCCTACTTCGCCACTGCAACCCGGGAAGTAGTTAACGGTAAATAATCAACGGTACGGGGCGTAGTACCCCTTGCGCGCCAGAATCTTCATGTCCGGGCGCATGACGTCCACCCGCAACTTCCGGAAGGTACCGTCGCGCTTGAGGTTGGTTGGATAATAGCCCAGCACATATTGCGAACGCAGTTCCTGCGAGATTTCGTCGAAAGCTTTTTCCAGCGACGCCTCGTTGTGTACGTCAATCACGCGCCCGCCCGTTTCCTCGGTCATCTTACGGGCTACACTGCCGCCGACACCGGAAGTGGCTTCACGATCGACGATCAGCAGCACGTGAATTACCGCGTCGGTGCGCTGCGCCGCTTCCACCGCGTCTTGCAGGCGCAATTTGCTGCCGGTATCCTCCGCGTCGGTAAGAATAATCACGCCTTTGCGGCCGGCTTCGGTCGCTAACTGGTCATGACAGGCCAGGTAGATCGCGTCATACAAATCGGTGCCGCCGGTTGCGCCCTGCGGAATTGTTCCAGGCGTTACCACGCCACCACCGCCGACGGAATTCACGCGGGCGCGGCGAATCGCGCTGGAGAGCGCGCCGGTGTCCTGGGTGAAGTCAGCGAGCAGGTCGACGTCGAAGTCGAAGGTCATGACCATGGCTTCGTCTTTCGGGCGCATCACTTCGCGCAAGAATCGCGAAGCGGCGTCTTGTTCGGCGTTGATCATGCGGTCCATGCTGGCGCTGGTATCGATCAGCAGGCCGAGGGTAATCGGCATGTTAACTTCCTTGGAGAAGAAAGCAACTTTTTGCTCGACGCCGTCCTCGAATACCTTGAAGTCGTCCTTGGCCAGGTCCGAAATGATGCCGTGATGTTTGTCACGCACGGTGGCGAACACGTTGACGATGGTGGTCTGGACTTGCAGCGGCTGCTGACCCTGAGGGGCCTGCTGACTTTGGCCGCCTTGCTGGCCAGCCTGTGGAGTGGGCTGAAAATCCAGCGGACGCGAGGCGATGGGGTGGGAAGTTCCTGACGCAGGCGAGGTCGCGGCGGCGCCCTTGGCCGGCGGCACGGTAGTGACGGCCACGTATCCGGTCAGAGCTAAACTAAAAAGGCCTGCGATGAGGCTGGTAGACCGCATTGTATAATCTCCCTAAGGTTGAGTGCGTTTGGTACGATGCAGCGGAAGCACCGCCGGATGTTCCGCGCCAAACCATGCAAGCGGAGCGCAAGGTTCGATGAAAAACGAGATGCAAACGACGAACAATGAGCTCCGCGGGATACAACGACCCGAATTAGCGAAACAAATTTTGAACGCAAACTGGAAAACGGAAACCTGGATGACACGAGCCCTCTTGGCCTTCGGCATTGTATTACTTTTTTCGCTGCCCGCACGCGCGCAGCAGCCCGCGCCGGCCGACAACGGGCAGCAGAGCAACAAGCCGCCGGTGCAGCCGGGCCAGACTGCGGCTCCGGCGCAGGCTCCGAATCTGAGTCCGCCGCCCAGCCCAACGCCGCAGCCGCAAACCGGGCAGTCACAGCCGCAGGGCCAGCAGGGAGCGGGAAAACCCAAGCAGAACCCGGCGCAGAGCAGGGATCGACATTCATTGACGGTGACCACGAACTTGGTCATCGTGCCGGTCACGGTGAAAAACCACGACGGGCAACTGATCGGTGATTTGCAGCGCGATGAGTTCCGGGTGTACTGCGACAACGTCGAACAACAAATTGCATTTTTTACTTCTGATCCGTTTCCGTTGTCCGCGGTGGTTTTGATCGATAACAATCTTTCGATCAAGTCCGCGGACCAAGTGCAGAAAAGTTTGGTCGCCATTTCCGGCGGGTTCGGGCCGGCGGACGAAGTCGCGCTGGTGACTTACGATCAATTTCCGAACACAGTGGCGGATTTTTCGTTCAACAACGACCAGCTCTTCACCAAGCTGAAGCGCCTGGACCTGGCTTACCGCTATCCGGGCCCTCCGCTCGGCGGACCGCTGACCCAGGGTGCGACGGTGAACGGAAAATCGGCGGAAACCGGGCTCCCGACGCAAAACGGAGTCCGGCAAGAGACGGAAACGAAGGACCTGGACGATGCGGTTTTCGCCGCTGGCGAAATGCTGAAGGGACGCGGGCGCGACCGGCGCAAGATTATTTTCTTGATTTCGGATGGGAATAATTCGCGCAACAACAGCCATACTTTGGACCAGACTTTGCAGCTGCTGCTGAACGCTGACGTTTCGGTGTATTCGATTTCGGTGGGCCATGCGTTTATGCAAAAAGAAAGCACGCGGCTGGAACGGTACGCGCAGACCACCGGTGGCGATACGTTTTACGCGGGCAAAGACCGCGGGCTGGAAAATCTGTACGCGAAGGTTACGGAGCAGGCGCGCAACCAGTACACGCTGACTTTCGGTCCGCAGGACGTGGTCAAAGACAAAGATTTTCATAGTATTGAAGTGCGGGTGCGACGGCCGGCTCTGGACGTGACGGCGCGAGAAGGGTATTACCAGAGCGGATTGCATTAATCCGTCGTGGCGAAGGACCGAAGTGGTGAAAAAGGTCCGCTTGGCATTTTCTTAATTTTTCGTGACTGCTGAACGAATGGTGATTAGTTGTTCGTGGGCGGGGCACAGCGGTTTGTAGTCGCAGAAATTGCAGCCGAAGCCGGGCTTCGGTGAAAATTCTTTGGCGCGAATCAGGTCGGCAACTTCAGCGATACGTTCTTTGGTTTGATTCAGGGCCTTGGCGTCGCGGGTGGCCGCGATCGCTTCATTTGTCGCCAAATTGTAGAAAACCAGGCGGGTCGGGTCGAGGTCGAGGACTTCCCGCGCCGCGAGGGCGTAAATTCCGAGTTGTAGATCGCTGGCTGCGGATTTCGCGTCTTTGGCTTTTCCGGTTTTGTAATCGATGATTTCGACGGCGTTACCGTTGATCCGGTTGACCTGATCCATTCTCCCCGTTACGACTACGTCGTCTTCCAGCGCCAATTCGAAATTCTTTTCCTGATAAATCACATCCGCGGAAGCCGCGCTGTAAGTGCGGTGAAAGGATTCGAGTTGGTCGCGGCCGGCCTTGCGATATTCCTCTTCGTGATATTCGTCGATGTAGCCGGCACCGGACCATTCGCGATTGTAGATGGTCAGGACGTCTTCGAACGTAATCTTGCGGCGTTTGCTGACCTCCGCGACAAATTCCTTGATGGTCCGGTGCATGATATTTCCGAAGGTGGCCATGGCGTGCGGGCCGCCGCGCACGCTCCAGACATACTGGAACATATAGCGCATAGGGCAGCGGTCGTAACAGTCGATAGCGGAAGAGCTGAGCTGCAGGGGCTCGGGCCGTGGAGGATGGAAGGCTTTGGCCCAGAGTGCGACACGTGAATACGCTTTGGTTGGTTCGATTCCGGGCGGAAATAATTGCGACGGATCCTGCGAATCGGCTTCGGGGCCGGTGGTTTCGACCACCAGCGGGACGCTGACTTTCGGTTGAGATTGCAAAATATCGAAGGTCTTGAGTTTTGAATTGGTCAAGAAGTCGTCGAGAAAGGGCGACGGCTTTTTGCGCTTGTTCACCAGGGTCGAGAGGGTGAGCTGCTGGCGAGCGCGGGTGAGCGCAACGTAAAAGAGGCGGCGCTCTTCCTGGACCTGAAAATCGAACTTGGGCTGCTCTTCTTTCATCAATGCCGGAGGGAATTCGAATTCCACTTTGCGTACGCCGGAAGGGAAGTCATTTTTTGAAAGGCGCAGGATGAATACGTTGTGGAATTCCAGTCCTTTGGCGGCGTGCACGGTCATCAGCTGCACCGCGTCGTCCGATATTTCCTCATCCAGGCAAATGTCGCCGCCGGCTTCGTAGAAATAAGCGAGATATTCGATGAAGTGGCGGAGCTTGGTCTCTTCGCTTTTGCGTTCCCATTCCTTGACGAAATTCACGAAGCGATCGAGGTAGTAGCGATCCTGATCGGAAGGCAGCGGAGCGAGCTCGAGGCCAGCGATTAATTCGTCCACGACTTCGGTGGCGGATTTGCGCTTGGCGCTTTGGCGCAGCAGAGTGAGCAAGGTGACCAGTTCGCGGAGCTTCACGCCCTCGCGATTGAAGGGGGCTTCGTTCTGGGCGGTTTCCAGTTCGTCGCCGAGCGGGCGGCGATGATTTTTCTCGGCGCGCTCGGCGAGGCGGACCAGGTCGCGCGGTTCGAAACCCCAGTAGGGCGCGGCGATGACCCGGGCGCAGGCGACGTTGTCGCTGGGGACCACGATCAGGCGGAGCCAAGCGAACAAATCGCGGACCATGGTGCTGGTGAGAATCGAAAATTTGCGGATGACGAAGGGAATTTCGCGGCGCCGCAAGGCGTCGAGCAGCGCAGTGCGGTGACTATGTTTGCGGTAGAGCACGGCAAAGTTGCGCCAGTGAGCGCCGGCGTCGTGCAGGCGGATAATTTCGGAAGTGACCCACTGGGCTTCTTCTTCGGGCGTGCCGAATTCAACCACGCGAATTTTTTCACCTTCGCGATTTTCAGTGGTCAGGGCTTTCGGCGGCAGCAGCGGCGATTTTTCATTGTGCTGAATGACTTCGCCGGCGACGCGGAGGATGCGCTGGGTGGAGCGGTAATTCTGGGATAGAGAAACCAGAAATTTGTTCGAGGCCGGACCGAGTTTGGCGTCGGTGACACCGCAAAAGCGTTTTAAGAATATGGTGAAGCTGCCGAAGGACGCCCCGCGGAAACGGTAGATGGCCTGATCGTCATCGCCGACCGCGACGATATTTCCGCGGTCGCCGGCGAGCAGCCAGAGCAGCTCGAGCTGGACGATGTNNTTGGTGTCCTGGTATTCGTCGACCAGGATGTAGCGGTATTTGTCCTGAATCTGCTGGCGCAGGGCGTCATCGGTTTGCAGCAATTGGGCGGTGTGCATCAACTGCGCGCCAAAAGTAAGCAGATTCCTTTCCCGGAGGAGTTGTTCGCTGACGCGATAGACGCGGGCGAGTTCTTCCTGGCGGGCGACTTCTTCTTCAGCGGCCTGGAGGGCGTCGGGTTCGAGCGATTTTTTCTGCTGATCATGCTGGGCGCGCAGGGACTTCACGTATTTCTGATAATCGTCGGGGGTGACCAACTCATCCTGGCAGCGCGAGAAAAAAGTGACGAAGTCGCTGATGAATTCGCCGGGATCCTGCAGGCGGCGAAAAAGTTTCAGGTCGAGTTTGCTGATATTGCGGCGGAGCAAAATTTTGTGGTCGATATCGTCGAGCGGCTGGACGTCGGGATTGGCGGCGCGCAGAACCTGTTCGAGACAAAAGGCGTGGAAGGTGCCGAGCCAGACGCCTTCGGCGCGCTCGCCGATGGATTTCACCACGCGGTACTTCATCTGGTTCGCGGCTTTGTCGGTGAAGGTCAGGCCGAGAATATTTTCGCCGGCGAGGTCCGGGTTGGTTCCGAGAAGATTGCGGATGCGTTCGATGATGACGCGGGTCTTGCCAGTGCCGGCGCCGGCGACGACGAGAAGNNACGAGAAGGGGACCGTCGCCGTGTTCGATGGCGCGTTGTTGGGGCGCGTTGAAGCCGGGGGCGGCGGGCGATTTTTCCTGGGCGCTCATTGGTCGGCGGGAATACTTAAGTATGTTATCAGATTTACGGGTGGCGAAAACGAAGCGAACATTTCGGAGGGATGGTTTTTAAGGCGATTCGGCGCGAGAGTGTCTCAAACGTGACGATTAGCCGAGAGGTCCCTTCCTGAGTCAGGGCAAGCCTTCGTCGCTGCGCTCCTCTGGATGACCGCCAAGTGCGGGTCGAAGGTTCGGAGCATTTATTGGCGGAGCCGGCTCGATTCGCGATGGAAAAACAAGAGTGCCCGCTTGCGGGCGGTCATTGAATGTTTAGGTCGACGCGGACGCCTTTGCCGGGGGCGGCGTCGATGTGAAAAGCGCCATGCAGCAGCTTGACGCGCTCGCGCATTTCGAGGATTCCGATGCCGGGTGGAACGTTTGAATCACTCGAGGAATGGAGATCCATGCCTTTGCCGCGATCGGCGATTTCGAGGCGGATGCTGTGGGCTTTGCGAATCAAGCGAACGGCGGCCCAGGGGCTGCGGGAATGGCGATGCACGTTGGTCAGACATTCCTGCATGATGCGGAAGAGGACCAGTTTGTATTCGGCGGGAAGGGGACCAATGGTTTCGGGGACGTGGAGGGCGACCTGAATTTCGCTGCGTTCGGAAAAACCGGCGATGTACCACTTGAGGGTGGTGCTGAGGTCGCCGGTTTCCAGCGACGGCGGATGACGAAGATAGGAGAGGGTGCGCATTTGACTCATGACCTGGCGATTGATGTCGGAACATTCGTGAATCGCCTTACGAACCGAGTAGGAGAGGCGGGGTCTTTGCGAACGACCTGGCCAAGTAGCATCTGCAGTCCGGCGAGATCCTGGGCGAGAGTTTCGTGCAGAGCGCGAGAAATGCGGTGGCGTTCTTGATCCTGGATTTGAATTAACTGAGTGGAAAGCTGGCGCAAGGCTGCTTCGGCTTTCTTTAGCAGGGTGATGTCCTGGACCACGACATTGCAGCCCAGAATCTGGCCGGCTTTATCCTTGAGGGGGCTCATGCTGACATTCCAGACGTGGCCGGCCCAAGGTTCAACGGAGGCGAGACTGTCCAATTCGATGTTTTGAATGGGATCACCGGAGGCGAATACGCTGGTGTACATGGGTTCAACTTTAGACGCGAGATCCGGAATTATTTCGCGTATGGTGCGGCCGATGTGTTCGGAGGCGGGGAGGCCGTTGCTGGCGGCGAGCACGTCGTTGACGCGGACGTAACGCAGTTCGCGATCGACAAAGCAGAGGCCGACGGGAGCGGTGTCATAGATGGCATTGAGTTCGGCCAGGTGTTGGGTGGCGAGGGCTTCGCTTTCCTGAATGGATCGTTCGGCGCGGATTTTGTCGGTGACGTCGCGGGCGAAGCCGCGGACGATGGGGGCGTCGACGCCGGCGGTTCTTAAGGTGTTGCGATATTCCCAAACGCGGCGTTCGCCAGCGCGGGTGTGAACGGAGACGAGACCTTCGACATGAGCTTCGCGGCGAAGGGTGGTGATGTAGGCTGCGAACTGGTCGCGATACTGCGGCAATAACATGTCGGGATCCGGCGGCCGATGAGGTCGTCAGCGCGATAGCCGAGCAGGCGGGCGGGTTGATCGTTCATGGAAAGGAAGGTACCGTCGAGATCGTGGGTACAGATCAGGTCGGTGCTGTTTTCGACGAGATCGCGATAGCGTTCCTCGGTGGCGTTTAGTTTCCGCTCGGTTTCGAGTTTTTCGGTGATGTCTTGGGTGACGCCAAAGCGGCGGATGACTTGATTGTCGGAATTCAGGATTACCTTCGCGCGGGTGTGCAGCAGATGTTCGCGGCCATCGGGAAGAGTGAAGCGGGCGCGATACTCGTAGGGTTGTTTCTGCAGCATGGCGCGTGCGATGACGTCGTGAACCATGGGGCGATCGTCAGGATGTAAAGATTCCCAGAAGGCGGCCTCAGGCAGTTTTCCCTGGAGTTCGCTGCGGCCCATGATCCGGCACAAGTTCGGAGACCAGAGCTCGTCGCCAGTGGCGCAGTCATGCTCCCAGCTGCCAAGTCGCGCCATGTCTTCGGCCTGAGTGAGCAGCGCGCGATCTTTGGACAGCCGATCCAGGCGGACCTGGCCGGTGACTTCGACGGCGATGGCTCCAATTCGAGGCTTTTGGGCTTTGTGGTGCGGCGGCATGGGAAAAACGGAAGCGAGCCAATCGCGAATTATTCCAGGTGACTTCGGAGTTTCGCCGCGAAGGCTGAAATTCAGTTTGGATTCGCCGGTGGCGAGAACTTTCAAAAGAATGGTCTCGACGGTGGGGGCGAGGAGGGGAGCAACTTGCCGGGGAGTTTTGCCCAGAATTTCCGGGACGGTGCTGCCCAACATGATGGCCATTTCTTCGTTGGCGCGGAGGATCTGCAAGCTGGAATCGAGAATGACGAGGCCGGCAGGCGCAGCAGTGAAGAAAGGGCTGAGGTCGTCGAAGGCCGCCCAACGTTTGGGAATTCCCGCGCCGCGGGTGACAGGCCGCAATCTCCGCGATTTCATACACGAACTCCGCCGACCTGAGCTGTTACGTGGAATCGGCCGCGAGCATGAAGAGCTTGTTCACACGTTACGTGACAAATGGTGTATCTGGCAACGATTTTCGCGATGGCTTCTATTTCGGTGGCTCGCGAGCGGCGAGGAGTTCGCCGATGGAGACGAAGGTGAGACCGCGTTTTCGGCCTTCGGCGAGGATGTGCGGAAGAGCCTGAATGGCGCGAGTGGGGTCTGGGATGCCGTCGTGAAGAATGACGATCGTTCCCGGAGCGAGATTTTTTTCGATGAGCCAGCGGATGTACTGCAGCGGGGGGTGCGCCGGATCGTGCGGGTAGGCGCAGCCCAAGGCGCAGGTGTATCCGCGATCGCGGGCGAGCCGGAGTTGGCTGGAACGGGCGAGACCTCCGGGCGCACGAAAAACTTTCTGGCCATCGCCGAGACCCAGGGTGCGCTGGACGTCTTCGAGATTGCGGACAAAGGCGGCGTCGGAGTGAAGCAGAACCAGGCCGTGGCGGAAATACTGGTAGTGATTGCCGACTTCGTGGCCATCGGCTTTGATGCGGGCGACGATTTCGGGATGACGCCAGGCGCGATCGCCAATAAGAAAAAACGTGGCTTTCGCGCCGTGGAGTTTCAGAATTTCCAGAACTTGCGGGGTGTAGATGGGGTGGGGGCCGTCGTCGAAGGACAGGGCGATGAGGGGAAGCTTGGTGCGGACGCGATAGGTAACTTGAGGAGTGAGGCGTTCGAGGACGCTCACTGCGGCGAGAGGCTGCACGAAAATGACGACCAGAACGACCGCGACCAGAGTGCACAGCAAGATTAGCAGCATGGTGTTTGATCCAAAGATAGCGCGACGACTCGAACACTTTCGAGCAGAGTCGAGTTTAACAGCGCAGGTCGATCACACCGGATGGTAGAGCCGCTCGGGGGAACGTAGGATGCCGCCCGCAACGAAGAATCGGGAGGTCGGACGAATCTTCGCGGGGAGAATTGAGTGTATAATCCGGCCAGTTAAGATCCGGAGAGGGGGCTCATGGCTGCGGAGCAAGGTGCCACGATGTGGGTTCCGGTATGTTGCGGGCACGTCATGCGCTGCAACATGTTCCGGCAGGCGGACGGCGGGGCTTACGCGGCGCTGCTATGTAACGTGTGCAACAAGAACATCACGCTGGAGCAAGAGAGTGCGGCGGCGAGTAGTTTCGGAGAAGGCGCTAAAGTATTGAGCCTGATTGGGTCACCCAAACCACCCAAGACGGAAAGAAAAAAGTCGTTCACTGAATCCGGCCCTGACGATCCAACGCTGTAGCGGAAACGCGGTCCACTTTACGATTTTGCCTGCCAATGATCGGCCAGACCATTTCACACTATCGAATAATGGAGCAGCTGGGCGCCGGCGGAATGGGCGTGGTCTACAAGGCGCAGGATAGCCGGCTGGACCGCGCGGTGGCGCTGAAATTTCTCCCCGACAAACTGGCGCAAGAGCCGCAGGCGCTCGAACGGTTTCGACGCGAGGCGCGCGCTGCGTCGGCGCTGAATCATCCGGGGATTTGCACGATCTACGACATTGGCGAGCAGGACGGGCGCGGGTTCATCGTCATGGAATTCATCGACGGGGAAACGCTGCGGCATCACATTCACCGGCAGGCGCTGCCGCTAGAAGAAATTCTGAGACTAGGGATGCAAATCGCGGAGGCGCTGGATGCGGCGCACGCCGAAGGGATCATTCACCGCGACATTAAGCCCGCGAATATTTTCGTGACGAAACGCGGGCAGGCGAAGGTGCTCGATTTTGGTTTGGCCAAGCTTTTGCCGAAAGCAGTGGCGGCCGGCGGACTGAGCGCGGACGGTGACGATACAGATTCGACTTCGATTGTGGGAATCATCAGCGGGACGCCGTCGTACATGTCGCCGGAGCAGATTCGCGGAGACACGCTGGACGCGCGGACCGATATTTTTTCGCTGGGGCTGGTGCTGTATGAGATGGCGACNNCGGAGGCGTGATTATTGAGGCGGTGCTGACGCGAGCGCCGGCGCCGGCGCGGAACATCAATCCGAATATTCCGGAGAAGCTGGAAGAGATTATTAACAAAGCGCTGCATAAGGATAAAGCGCAGCGCTACCAGCATGCAGCCGAAGTGCGCAACGATCTGCAGCAACTGGATCGCGGATCTGATTCGGGATGGAGGTCCGCGGCGGGAAGCACGGAGACTATGGCGGCGAGGCCCACTGTCGCAGGCGAGGCGGAGTCGAGCNNCATACCGGTTCGAGCGGGCCGCATACGGCGCAGAATGTCACGACGCGAACGGGAGCTATCCGCAGGGAGCGGGTGGCAAAGATTATTGATTCGCTGGCGGTGCTGCCTTTTGAAAATGCGAGCCGCGATCCGGAGAATGAATACCTGAGCGACGGAATTGCGGGGAGCCTGATCAACATTCTGGCGACCGTGCCCAAACTGCGGGTGATGGCGCAGAGTACGGTATTTCGTTACAAGGGACGCAAGATGGATCCGCAAGCGGTGGGCCGCGAATTGAATGTGAAGGCGGTGCTGACCGGAAGAATGATGCAGAGCGGCGGATCGTTGCGGATTGGAACGGAGTTGGTGGACGTGGCGACCGGGACGCAATTGTGGGGTGCGCAATACAATCGGGCGCCGGGCGATATTTTTGCGATTCAAGATGAAATTTCGAACGAGATATCGGAAAACTTGCGGCTGAAACTGACTCGCGCGGAAAAAAAGCGGCTGACCAAGCGGCAGACGCATGACGCGGAGGCTTACGGGCTCTATTTGAAAGGCCGGCACCACTGGAACCGGTGGACCGAGGAAGGATTTTACAAGGCGATCGAATATTTTCAGCAAGCGGCGGAAAAGGATCCCAGCTACGGGCTGGCTTATGCGGGCGTGGCGGATTCGTACGTGCTGCTCGGTTGGAACAGTTATCTGCCGCCGAAGGACGCGTTTCCGAAAGGCAAAGCGGCGGCGATGGAAGCGCTGCGGTTGGAACCGGAACTGAGTGAAGCGCACACGCCGACGGCCGCGGGGTTGTGGCTGCACGATTGGAAATGGCCGGAGGCGGAAAAGGAATTCGAACGCAGCGTGGCGCTGAATCCGTGCTACCCCACGGCGAATCACTGGTACGCCGAATATTTGATGACGATGGGACGGCACGATGAAGCCATCGCGCGGATGAAGAAGAGCCAGGAGCTTGATCCGCTGTCGCTGATTATCAGCGTGGCGATTGGTTGGACGTATTACATGGCGCGGCGATACGAGGATGCGCTGCAGCAAATCCGGCGAACCTTTGAGCTGGACCCGAATTATCCGGTGGCGAACTGGGTGCTGGGTTTGGTGCTGCGGAAAATGGGTCGATTTGACGAGGCGATTGCCGAAGGGGAGAAGGGAGTCCGCGCGTCGGGAGGGAGTCCTTTAATTCGCGCGTCGTTGGCGCAGAGCTTTGGCGCGGCGGGGAAGACGAAGGAAGCTCGAAAGATTCTTGATGATCTGACAATTTTGGCAAAGCAAAAATATGTCGCGCCTTATTTCCTCGCCGGAATTTACGTCGGATTGGGGGATGAGGAGCGTGCGACGGAATTTTTGGAAAAATCGTACGAGGAACATTCGCACTGGCTGATCTATTTGCACCTGGATCCGGGGATGGATGGATTGCGGTCGAATCTGCGTTTTCAGGAATTGTTGCGGAGGGTTGGACTTCCGCTGCAAGAAAATTAAATTCTAATGGGCGCCGCGCGAATTCGCCGAGTCGCTCACGGGAAATACGATGGAACTTGATCCTAAGAATGCAGCTGGCGCGGAACGGGTAGTGGCGCAGCCGATGGTTGCGCCGCTGACGCGCGCGGCAATTTTTCTGGTGGCTACACTCAAGCCGGGCGTGGAGGCGCGGGCGGCGGTGCGGTCGCTGTGCGCGGACCTGAGCGGAATATTGCGCGCGGTGGAGCATCGCAATAGGGAAGCAGGTCTTTCCTGCGTAATGGGGATTGGGTCGGAGGCGTGGGACCGGCTTTTTGGGGCGCCACGGCCGGCGAAGCTACATCCGTTCCGGGAGGTTCGCGCGGGGGCGCGGCATGCGGTGTCGACGCAGGGCGATGTGCTGTTCCACATCCGGGCGAAGCATATGGATCTGTGCTTCGAACTGACGGCACAGATCATGGAGCGCATCGGCGACTTTGTGGCGGCGGTGGACGAAGTGCATGGCTTCCGTTATTTCGACGAGCGAGATCTAGTCGGTTTCGTGGATGGGACGGAGAATCCCAGCGGCCAAGCGGCGAGTGACGCGGTGCTGATCGGCGAAGAGGATGCAGCGTTCGCCGGCGGGAGCTATGTGATGGTGCAGAAATATCTGCACGATATGAAAGGATGGAACGCGCTGCCGGTCGAAGCGCAGGAAAAAATCATCGGCCGCAAGAAATTGTCGGATATTGAATTGGACGAAGCGGTGAAGCCGACTTCGTCGCACAGTTCGCTGACCACGATTGAAGAGAACGGGAAAGAGATGAAAATCCTGCGCGACAATATGCCGTTCGGCTCGGTGGCGCAGGGAGAATTTGGGACGTATTTTATCGGCTATAGCCGTTCGCCCAGCACGGTGGAACAGATGCTGGAGAACATGTTCGTCGGGCGCCCGCCCGGCAACTATGACCGCTTGCTCGATTTCAGCCGGGCGGTGACGGGGAGCTTGTTCTTCGTGCCGTCCGCGACGTTTCTGGACGACGTGAGCGAGTAGATCTTCACATCCGAAACGTCGCGGTTATTCTCCAGCCCATCCATTTATTTATCGTTCATTTTCCCTTCGCCGGATTCTCATTGCGCGGATCGTCTCTGGGGTCGAGGTACTCGAGGCCGAGGGGGCCGATCCCGGTGACTTGGGTGACGTACTCACTCGATTTGGCCCAGTGGAAATGGGGTGTGTTGCCGGGGAGAATAACGACCGCGCCGGGCGGAAATGCTTCGAGCTTATCGGCGTCGAATTGTTCGCCGCGTCCGATGTAGAAGACGCCGGAAATCACGGTGTAGACGCGATCCTCGGGATGCTGGTGCGGAGGGAGGATCACGCCGCGCGGTGCTTTCACGCGGATCGTGTAGGGGCCGGGTTGCGAGGGATCGCCGACGACCACGGCGAGACGGACCGAGGGCGGAAACGCCGGGAAGGGTTTCCAGTCGACGTCTTCGGAGAGGATGGATTTGAAAATGGATTCGCCGGGTTGATGGGGACGGGGTTCGGTGGTTTGCCTGGCCGGTTTTGCTGCGGTGGATTTTTGGGACATGACTGCCTCTTTTGATCATGCAGACGATTTAATTCAGATTATTTTTTGCCGGACATTACTGGTTTTTCCTCGTGCTGATTCGGGCGCGACAGCGGGCTAGGGTTTGGTTTGAGGCGCTGATTGACCGAGGTGATAGCCGAGGCGATTTTCGAAATCGCCGGGGGTTTGAAAGCCGCGGGCCATCAGGGCTTGGACCCGAGCTTGCGCGCCGGGTCGGCTGACCGAGGATATGAAGGCGTCCCAGTTGGCACCGATCTCGACATCCGGCGGGAGGCTGGCATCGACCAGGCGCTTGAGGGTAGTGATGGCCCATTTGTCGAAGCCGGCGATGCGAGTGGCGAGGGCGTCGACGAAGGCGTCAAGTTCGGCGTCGGGCAGGGCGCGATTCACGTAGCCGTAGGCTTCGGCTTGGTCGGCGCGGAAGTCGTCGCCGCTCAAGAGGACTTCGAGGGCGCGGTTGCGGCCGATGAGCCGGGGCAGGCGAGCCATTGGACCGCCGCCGGGCACGAGCCCGACGCCCACCTCCCACTGCGACAGGATGGCTTTTTCGCGGCTGGCGAAACTCATGTCGCAGGCGAGGGTGAGTTCGCTGCCATTGCCGGTGGCGCGGCCGCGGATCAGAGCGATGGAGGCGACCGGCGCGCGGGTGAGGCGCACGAAAAAGTCGGGCCAGGGCGGCAATCCGGTGGGGCCGGGCGGCATGGAGGTCAGGTCGCTCAGGTTGCCGGTGAAGTCGGAGTGATTCAGAAAATAGCCGTCGACCGCGCTGTCGAAGACCACGACGCGGACTTGCTCGTCGGCTTCGAGCGCGGTGATGACGTCCTGAAACTGGCCGATCATTTCGGGAATCATCACGTTGAGCGGAGGGTGGTCGATGGTCACTCGCCAATAGGCGGGCGAGCGGCGGGTCACGCGAATCTGGGTGGGTTTCGGAGCGGCGTTTGCACTGGTCATTGGATTCTCCTCGGTGGTCGATTCTGCTGGTCAACTCAAGAAGCCGAAGCCGATTTTGACTGGCCCAGTGTCTGCAGCAGCGTTTTCGCGGTGGTCGTCGATGACGCCGGGTTCTGGCCGGTGATCAAGCGGCCATCCACCACGGAGAAGGGCTGCCAGTTCGCTTTCTTTTCGAAGATGGCTCCGAGGCGCATCAGTTCGTCTTCGACCAGAAACGGCACGACATGGGTCAACTGAACGTCCGCTTCTTCTCCATTGGTGAAGCCGGTGACGTGCTTGCCTTTGACGAGGGGCGCGCCCTGATAGGTGACGTGACGGAGGACGCCGGGGGAATGGCAGACCAGGCAAATTGTTTTGCCGGAACTGTAGAAGGATTCGAGCAAGGCGATGGAGTCTTTGCTTTCGGCGAGGTCCCACATGGGGCCGTGGCCGCCGACGTAAAACACGGTGTCGAAATTTTCCGATTTCATGTCCGCCAGTTTGGCCGTCTGGGAGAGGGCCTGTTGCGCGGCGGCGTCTTTTTTGAACCGAATCTGCGCCTCGGTCTGATTTTCGGGCAGGTCGCTTTTCGGGTCGAGCGGGGGCTGGCCGCCTTTGGGCGTGGCGAGGGTCAGTTCGACGCCGGCATCACGGAATACGAAGTAGGGCGCAGCGAATTCTTCGAGCCAGAAGCCGGTTTTGCGGCCGGTGTTGCCGAGTTGATCGTGCGAGGTCAGCACCATGAGTATTTTCATGTTCCTTCTCTCCCTAAGCTCTTTTGGATTTTCTTTCGTTTAAAACAAACGCACAAGGCGCAGCAGGCGAAGCGCGGTGCGTTCGCGGGACCAGCAGGCGCCCGGGCCGCGAAGGCGCTGCACAGTTGGAGCTTGGAGACGAGGATTTGGATGCAGAGGATTTTACGGCCAGTCAGATATTCAAGTTACCTCGGATTGTGCTGGCCGGCACTCGCGGACTTGGACCGGAGCGGCGCGCTGGCCTGCTCGCGTTTTAATTCGTCTTCGGCGGCGAGCCAGTTCTCGATGGCGGAACTATCTTCTCCGCGAGCGAGATAAAGCTCATAAGCCCTGGTCTCGATCTGATCGCGCGTCGGGAAATCGTCTTCGGTGTGTGCCATGATGGTGCCTCCCGAACAGAGTCTATTCCGCTGATATTCCCAATGCAATATTTTATTTACTGTATCGATATATTAGTAACTCAGGAATATACGGCAGGGCGGCGCGAGCGCGTCGTCATTTGGGTTTGGATAGCTGCTCGGCGATGGACAGCGATTCGACGGCCTCCTGTAAGGAGGTTTGAGTCTCAATGAGGGCGAAATTGACGCCGAGATCGCGAGAGCGGGGCAGGATCGCGTTGATCGTGGCCAGCGCGTGTTTCACCTCCATCAGCGCGCGGTTGATGCTGAGGTTCGGTTCGGAAGGCGTTCCGGCGGCGGTCATAGTGGATGCCTCATTTGGACTGCGAGATGGGCTCGCGTTCGTCTGAGGCAAAAGGGTGCTGGAAATTGGCGGTGATATAGACCGGACGTACTGGGAAATTCGGATACGTTCCCGGACAACCAAGAAACGCGATAGCGGCGGCCAGAGGTGAGCCTGAACTATTCGTAGCGCCGTGCGGCGATGGGTTCAACGCGGATGGCGCCTTTAGACAAATCTGTCTTACTAGCTTCCGCCTTCCCCTTTTTACCAGCGGCAGCGCCAGCCTCACTGTCAAAATCTTCCCCGGGTAGCAAAGCGTCCAAATTTACCGCGTCAGTCGGAAAAGAAATTTCACGATTCGACCAAGGACAAGATGATTTTGTTGAAAATATCGAGGACGCAGTTATTCGATATGACGGTGGGCGAGTGGCGGCGAACGAGAGTTTAAAAGCGGAGAATCAAAAAGCTTGGATTACGAAAAACAACGAAGGAGACGGGTCTCGACCGGAAAACGATTCGTGCCGTGCTCAGCGGGAAAAAAGGAAAGGTCTCAACGCTTGCGAAGGTCGCAGTGGGGTTGCAGCCG
>PMHK01000100.1 GCA_003156635.1 Acidobacteriota bacterium
TTCGACCTATCGAATGCACCCGCGTTACCGGACAAGTCTAGAACTTCAGATGTCCTTGGGAGCCCATCAGGTTCGCCCGCCTGCAATCGCGTCTAAGTCGCGGTCGATTTTTTGCCTGAGCGCGGAACCAAGCGTGCGGGACGTACTGATTTCCTGAGCTTCTTGCAATGTGACATCGATGTATTTACAGGCATACCGGTCAAGTACGCGAGGATTCTCGTTCGTCGGTCGTATGCAAATAGCCCACATCGTATGGTCGCGATTCAGATCGCATTCAGCGACAAAACAGAGGTACGAGCGTCTTACGTAGTCGTCAACGGCGGTGAAAAGCGTGGCGGATTCCGAATTCATGTGAGCGGGTGTGATTATGAGCCCTCCCGTATTATTGCTCGGCACGTCAATCACGGTATTGGTTTTTTTTGAGAAGCATTAGGTGTACCCCCGCAGCCAACTCCTGGTTAGTCGCGTAACCGGACAAGTGAACTCGATTCTTCCCTTGGACCTGCTAGGCTTACAGTCTCGTCAGCAACTCGCCGTTTGTCGGCTAATGAGAAAACTCGTTGAGGAGCGCCTCGATTCGGGTCATCGTAATTTTTGACCACAATAACGGCAAATGCTGCAAACCCCTGATGGTCGCAGCGGATGGCACCAGAAAACATCTTCGTAACCTTTGATTGATGGCGGAATCACAGTGCTGGGGTTGAAATTGGTTCGCTCTCAACCTTGGTCCGGTCCTTTTTTGGGAGCGAACCAGTTTCGATCAACCAGCCGACTGGATCAAAAGACCAGCGGAAGAAACGCGCACGCGGCCAATTCAAGATTTCAAAATTCGAACAGGAGCTAATGATAATCAATGACCAAGAGTAGAAAAGTTCTTACTGTAGCCGCTGCGCTGGCGGGCTTGCTCGCCGGTGCGAACGCCACCATTCAAGCGTCCACCCTTCTTCCGGGGACGTATCCTTCTTTCCACGCGCAGGATCAATCCCAGGACCAAAAGTCCGACAAGCAGGCTGCGGAAAAGCATGCGTGCAAAGGGCAAAACTCCTGCAAGGGTAACGGCGGCTGCAAGGCGAGCGACAACGGTTGCAAAGGCAAAAACTCCTGCAAGGGCAAGGGTGGTTGCGCTACCGACGGTTCCAAGCCGCCGGCAAACCCTCAATCGTAAGTCCTACACAACAACGCGGCCTCGATCGGGCGGGGGTGACCAGGTTGCCGATCGAGGCCCAAGACATGTGGCCCCCATGACGCCTCGGGATTGACTCCGATCAAAATTTTCGCGTAGGGGAGTAGTTTTCCGCACGAACTGAAAACGCACCACAGCACGAAAGAGGGGAACAGGATGTCCGTGCCTTACCTGCGAGAAGCCGCGGCCCACGACGATCTCGATAAGCTGGTTCGGTTTGTCCGGCTCCATCTCGGCGATGGTAATGAGGCCGTCGGCCAAGACGAGATCGACCGGTCTTGGGCCCAAGCGACAAAAATCCTCCTGCGGTACGAGCCGGTGGATCGAGAATTCATCAGCAGCGTGCTCGAAAAAGAAGAATCGACTCTCGCCTTACTCTTCTACCATTTGCACTTTTACTTGATCCGCAAATCGGGGAGGTGGATTCATGACGGCAGCCGATAAAACTCCCGTCCCCGCAGCCGAGCCGCGAGAGGCTGGAACTCAGCTGCGTCCAGGGCTTTGGCAGACGATCAACGAACGGTATCCCGGCTCGATGATTCGCAAGGAAAGCTTTGTTTCCCAAGCCAGCTTGTCGAAACCACTGGCCGAAGCCCGGCTCACCTTGATCAGTTCCTGCGGCGTGCACTGCAAGACGGACCCGCCTCTTGATGTCTGCCATCCCTTCGGCGATTTCCGCTTCAAGCGTGTTCCGTCCTCCTCCAAACAACGCGAACTCATTATTCATCAGCTGAAGTACCCGCACGACGATGCGGACCTCGACCTCAACGTGATTTTCCCGATCGAACGCCTTCAGGAACTGCACCTGGAGAGGCGAATCGGCTCGCTGACCCCGAATTTTTTCAGCTTCATCGGCTACAACATGGATCCCGAGAGGTTTGAGCGAACGGTCGCTGCGGATATTGCGGACGCCGTCGTTCAACAGGAACACGCCGATTGCGCTTTGTTGGCTCCGGCTTGACCGATTTGTCATCAGTCCGTCGGACTGATTCAACGAGCAATTGAACAACGCGGCGTTCCGACGGTGTCGGTCACCGTTGCGCGTGACGTGACCGAGGCGGTCAAGGTCCCCCGAGCATTGTTCTTGCCGTGGCCCATGGGGCATCATTTCGGTGTCCCGTTTCACCTCGATTTGCAGCGGCGCGTCATCTTAGCAGCGCTCATGTTGCTGGAGGAATCGGCTGAGCCGGGTACGATCCGCGATCTACCCATCAAGTGGGCGGACGTGCGCCGCGAGGCTAAATCGATGCTGACGATTCAGGGTCAAAGGCTCTGAACCGCTCGTGGTCTTACGCACCGGTACCTAAGCCGCCTTTTTCGCTTTGGCCGCGGGCCTCGGCGCCGACTCCTCCAGGCGAATGTCTCGCGACGAGGCGCCCACGTAAACCAAGCTGTCGGGAATCACGCGCCAATCGTTGGCCGACGTGTCCCAGATACTTTGGGCCTTGGGTGAAAGCGAGATGTTGACCTGCTGCACCTCACCCGGTTCTAAACGAATCTTGCTCCAACCCCCGAGTCGCAGCGGCGGTTCTCCAGCTGCATCAATTCCCAGATAGACTTGCGCCACTTCCGCGCCGGCCTGAGCACCGTCGTTCTTGATCGAAAACGAAACCTGGATAATATGATCCGCGCCGCGTTTTACCGTGAGGTCCGAATACCTAAAGTGGGTATAGGACAACCCGTACCCGAACTCAAAAAGTGGTGCAATCTTCTTCGCGTCGTACCAGCGATAACCGCTGTTCAGTTTTTCGGAATAGATGGGGTCCTTGGAGATAACACCTGAGTCGCCCCACGTCGGCGTATCTTCGTTTCGCGCCGGAAACGTAAACGGTAGCTTGCCGGAAGGATTCACTTTGCCAAACAGCACGCTCGCGAGCGCGCGGCCTCCCGCTTCGCCCGGATACCAGGCCTCGATAATCGCCGCGACCTTATCTTTCCAGGGCATCAGCACCGGGTTCCCACTTTCGATTACGACGATCGTATGCGGGTTCGCGGCCGCGACAGCATCGACCAGCTCGTCCTGATTCGAAGGGTTCTGCAAACGAAGTGTCTTCAAATCTCCAAAATCTTCTCCCGCAGGCTGGGCCACCACGACAATTGCCACATCCGACTTGCACGCCAATGCGGCGGCGGCGGCGATTTCGCCCGGACTATACGCGCGGAAGGGAACTTGCTCGTCTCGAACTCCCGAAAACTCAACTTCACTTGCCGGAGTTACTTCGCGAATTGCATTCATCAGCGGGACGGGAATCTTCAACCACGGACTTCGCCACCAGCCGCAGCCATTGTGGTCGACGAATTCCAGGCCTTCACACCCTGGAAAAGAACCGGTTACCGGATGTATGGTGTCCCCCGAACCACCGCCGGACATTACCGCTGCATCGGCGTGAGAACCGATGACGGCAATCCGTTTCAGTTTTGCGGTGGGCAAGGGAAGCTGTTGATTGTCGTTCTTGAGCAAGACGATGGATTGTTCTTCGACCGACTGCGCAAAATTCCGCGCCGCATCGAAATCAATTTTTTCGCCGCCATGGGGCGGATCGTCCATGACCCCGGAGGAGATCATCGCGTAGAGTTTGCGGCGCACCATGTCGTCAATTCGAGCCATGGTGATGTCATGGTTGGCCAAGGCGTATAAAACCGGATTGCGCGCGAAGAAAGCCGGGCCCGCGTCGCTTCCTTCTTCCTCATCCAGTCCGGCATTGATCGCCTTCGAGGTGCTGTGCGTCGCTCCCCAGTCCGACTGCACTTGTCCCGGATAGTGCCACTGGGTTTTCAAGATATTCGTCAGCAGCTCCGCGTTCTCGCAGGCATAATCGCCATTCAGCCGGTTATAGCTGCACATGACGCTTGCGGGATGGCCCTGCTCCACCGCAATATCAAAAGGCAATAGATAAAGTTCACGCAGGGTGCGCTCGTCGATCTGGCTGTTGCCACCCATGCGGTTCGTCTCCTGTTCATTCCCCGCAAAATGTTTGATCGAAGCCATCACCTTCTGGCTCTGCGTTCCTTGCGTGCGTTGCGCCAGCAGTTCTCCCGCCAGTATCGGATCTTCGCCTAAATACTCGAATGATCGGCCGCCTCGGGGCTCGCGGGTGAGATTTGCGGCTCCGCCCAGGCCCATCGCGAATCCTTGGGCGCGCAGTTGGATCGCAACTTCTTTTCCGTAGTCGTACGACAACTTCCGGTCCCAACTGGCCGCCAAAGCAATTGTCGCGGGGAAGGTCGTACTGAGCTGGGTTGCGCTACCCGAGCCGGTAGCCGAATCCGAAATATTGACGTCGGGAATATGCAGCCGCGTTACGCCCTCGATATATCCAACTCCACCACCTGGATTCGCGTTGGAGGGATACTTGGAGAGAATGAACTGAAGTTTCTCGTCGAGAGTCAGCTTCTTCAGCAGTTCCTCGGCGCGCTGTGAGGCGGGGTCTTCGGGGGCTTTGTTCTCTTGGGCTTTTACGGGATAGGAAAGAGAGAAAATCGCAAACAAAAGCACGGCGATCCACACGCGATTCGATTGCATGTCGTGCCTTTGCATTCTCGGTAGCGCCGCTTTCTTTGTGACCACCTGGACTTTCTGCGTCGTGGCCGTTGATCACTCTACCTGCCCGTTTCTTTTCGGACAAGCACCATCGGGCTGAGGCCCCGATAAGCTCCTATCGTCCTGCCACTTACGCCTTCACCTAAATTCCACCCAACCTTCACCGCGCCTCCATTGACCCGCCCGTCTCCGCTCCGCTATAGCCTACGGGGCTAGAGGAGAAATATGACGATTTCACGTTTCACGCAGTTAGCCTTACAGGCTTTTACGGTTGCGCATCTGTAACTGACCTGCTAACGTCGCGCCCAATATTTGCCGGGAGGCCTTGATGAGCAACTCAGCTCGATTGCGTTATCTTCGGATAGCCCTGATTTTGGTCGGCTTGATTTTCATCTTCGGCGTGTATCCGTTGATGATGGGCCTCTGGCCGTCCGGCTGGCGATGGAGTCCGAACCAACCGCAGTACGAGCAGATGATCGTGGGCGTCTACGCCACGCTGGGAGTTTTTCTGCTGCTCGCCGCCCGCAATCCGCTGCGCAATCTAAGCCTGATTTGGTTCACCGTGTTTTCGAGCGTGGTGCACGCCGCGATCATGACCGTGCAGGCGCTGCAGGCGCCCGCCGAGCATGGCCACATGCTCGGCGATATTCCGGCCCTATTTTTCGTGGCCATTTTGCTCGGCGTGCTGACGCCGCGCGGCGCGGAACCCGCCTTGGCTACCTAAAAAAAGTTCTCGCCGAACTCACCTGGCCACCGCGCTTGCGCCTCCCGCGAGACGCAGAAGCATTACGCACTTCATCGGTAAAAATAATCAAGTTGTCTCGCGTCGATGGGATTGATACGGTGCACTCATGACCGGCGCCGGCAGACCCAGCCCAGCTCCTCCTGATTCCACGCCGCACGCGTCTTCGGCATTTACGCTGCGCCTCGCCACCGCCGCAGACATCCCCGCGCTCCACGCGCTGATTGAAGCTTCCGTCCGTGGCCTGCAGGCCGGCGATTACACCCCCGCGCAAATCGAAGGCGCGCTCGGCACCGTCCTCGGCCTCGACACCCAACTCCTCGTCGACCAAACCTACTTCGTAGCCGAAGCTTTCGACTCCTATGCGAAAACGCATCAGCGCCTGGCCGCCTGCGGCGGATGGTCCAAACGCAAAACTCTCTTCGGCGCCGGTCGCGCTACCGTCCGCGAACCCGAGCTGCTCGACCCCGGCGTCGACGCGGCCAAAGTCCGCGCCATCTTCGTGCACCCCGCATTCGCCCGGCGCGGCCTGGGCTCGCTGATTCTCGCCGCCGTCGAAGCCGCCGCGCGCACCGCAGGTTTCACCCGCTACGAAATGGGCTCCACCCTCACCGGCGTCCCACTCTACCGCCTCAAAGGCTACCTCGAAGTCGAGCGCATCGCCGTCCCGCTCCCCAACGGCGAAGCCCTCCCCGTCGTGAAAATGGTCAAGAACGCTTCGAAAAAGTTGGAAATGGAAAATATAAAACGCGAGTCGTAACCGCCTAGGCCCAGGTTATCGCGACTTCCGAATACGCCGCGTCATCGGACATCGGTACTTTAAAGTTTACCTTGACCTGCTTCGCTCCGGACAATTCCAGAGCTTTGCGGAAAAAACCGATGATCGTGTATTGCAGGATGGCGTGGCGCTTCTTGAATCCGACGTACTTGATGCTGGCCTGGCGGCTATCGTCGACCTCCGGAATGATTTGGATGCCGTCAAAGTATGTCTCGTGGACCGCGGCGATTCGTTTGATGACGTATCCCGGCGAGCCGAGCTTGATGAAGATCCGGTAGACTCCGCGCAGCTGGGAGTCGACGACTTGCTCGGATCGCTCCGTCAAAATTTCGGGGTTACCGTTGGCGGTTTCGCGCACCAGGGCTTCCAGCAATTCCGCAAAGACGTCGATCGAATACCAGTCCCACGATTTGACCGGTGCGTCAAAAATTTTCCTGGTCTCGGCCCCCAGCTGGCCCACCACGCGCTCCAGTTCCGGCTGGCCTCCGCGCTTCTTGATCGCTTTCAGCGCTTTGATTCTGTCGACCAGCGCGGTTCCCTTGATCCTCGCCACCAGCGACCCTCCCAAGAAAATGGATCCGCCTGCAAGCTCGAAGCTATCAGGAAACGCCGCAGCCATCGCGATAACGTAGCCAAAAGGTGCCGTGACTACTATCGGCAATCTCCGCAATCATCCTGCCACCGGCGCACTTTAAATCTTGATAAACGCCCAATCGCCCAGGCACATTCTCTACCGCGGCTGTTTCCGTTGACACCCGCGATTACTGATGCTTAAACTTCAGCAGCGACCCGGGCCAAGCGTTTCAATTCCCGTTGAGGTGCCATCATGGAACGAACCAGCTACGCGAAGGACATTCGCCCGCTTTTTACCCAGCGCGACATCGACGGGATGAAAAAAGGTTTCAACCTGGCGAGTTACGATGAAGTGAAAGCGCACGCCGCCGCCATCCACGACCGCATCCGCGGAATCGGCGGGGCCGTAATGCCGCCTCCACCACCTCGAGGCGAAGGCCCCTGGCCCCCAGCCCGCATCGAACTATTTGCGAAATGGATGGCGGACGGCTGCCAGCCCTGAAAATATTGGCAGTGTCTAAGCGGCCACACGCGGTAACTGCGCCGCGATTTTTTTCATTGCGGCGTTTTCGCGAATAGCTTCACCGGCGTCTCGATTATGCAGGGCGATCTCCGCGGCGATCGAACGGCCGAGAATTTGCTGATCGATATTCCCGTACGGCCCCGGCACCAGCTTGCCCAGCCAACCGGTCCACGCCGGAGTATGCGCGTTGCCGACAATAATTCCGGGACGAAAAATAGCGAGGCGCGCAAAACCGATGCTGCGCACGGTGTCTTCTTTCATACCCATCACGCGGGCGTACCGAATCCGGCTGCGGGCGGTGCTGCCCACCGCGGAAAGCAGGCAAAACTGCGCGATCCCGGCGTCGTGGCAGCCCCGCGCAAACGCGCCTACCACGCCGACTTCCAGCCGTTGCAATTCTTCTTCGCTCCATCGCGCCGACCCAGCGCCGACGCCGACGCAGCTCACCGCGCTGGCCGGACCCTGGCTTAAAACTTCGCGGGCCAGGGAAGCGGAGCGCGTGGCAAAATCAGCAGCCCCGGTATCCAGCACCACGTTGCGCACCCGCGCGCGCGCCGCAACCGCCTTGCGCGTGACCATCACCACTTCCCGGCATTCCGGAATCGCCAGCAGCTCCGCCACCGCGGCGCCGCCCACTTGCCCGGTGCCACCGAGAATAATTGCCGCAAAATTCTCATTCATAAAAAAGTATGCTCATCGGACATTTCGTCAGAGCACGATACCACGCCACGTACGCAAGCGAACCGCAGCGCGAAGCGTCATTGTGGAATTTTCTTCGCCGCGCCTGATTTCTTCCGCGCTGGAACGGCCGGCAGAATCTGCAGCGGATTCACCCGCGCTTCATTCACTTCCAGCCCCCAGTGCAGATGCGGCCCGGTCACCCGGCCGGTCGCGCCCACCAGGCCGAGCAGCCCGCCCGCGTCCACCATGTCGCCTTCCTTCACATTTATTTTCGAGAGGTGGCAATAAAAGGTGTAGACGCCCTGGCCGTGGTCCAGCAAAACCGCGTTTCCTGCATAATAAAGGTTACCCGCCAGCGCCACTTTACCGCGCTGCGACGCGTGCACGGGAGTCCCGGTGCCCGCATGAATATCCAGCCCGCTGTGCGGCGGCCGCGCCACTCCATTGAAAACGCGCCGGCTGCCAAAATTCGTTCCCTGGCGCGGCCCCGCCACCGGGAAGCGGAACGCACCGTTCCAATATTTTTCCGGCGTGCGTCCCGCGTAGATTTCGTGCAGCCGCTTGGTTTCCTGCTCGGCGCGTTTTTGATCTTCGGGATTGGGCTGCACAAATTTCTCGTCGACCGCCAGCTTCTCCACCACAAAATGGCCGGCCGTGATCTTCACGTCCGCGGTGCAACTCGCGCTCTCGCCATTCTCGCGCTTCGCGGTCACCACCAATTTGCCGCTGCCGGGCGGTTGCTCCAAATCCACACCCAGCAAACTCCGCCGAATTTTAGGGTCCGTCGCGTCCAGCCAGAAGGGAACTTCCTTGCCCGCCCATTCGCCTTGCACTTCTGTAAAGCCTGCAGAGTTGCTCAGCTCCACGTGCAACAACGTGCCCTGCGCCGATTCCGGCGCGCTCAGTTTCAACTCCAGCCCGCCGCTACAAGTTGCGGGAGCAGACACCTGCGCTCGTAACGCCGCAGGCAATAGGCCCAGCAGGAATGCCGCGGAAAAAATCCACGCGCATTTTTTCCATTTCGCGCGAACCACGTACATTCGAAATCTCCAGTTTCGCGTCACCAGCGTCAACCAGTATAGATTCGGTTGCGGCCGGAACCTTCGTCAATTTCATTTATCCAGAACGTATTCGATTGACACGGCTGCTCTGCGGCGATACTTGTAGGGCACCACTTCCCCTGCTGGTATCCAACGTTCGGGAGGAACTTGCCATGGCCAGACGCAAATTTCTGTCGCAGTTACTCGGGCTGCCATTCTTCGCGCTGGGCGCAACCGCGGCCCAGGAACCAAAAAAGGTTTTGAAGGTCATGATGAGGAGTTCCTGGGGAACCGATGATCCCAGTCGAGGCTCGTTTGTCTTTGCCCATGCGCTGGCGCTGGCTGATGCCGGTCACGAAGTTCAGATTTTCTTGACGGGTGACGCCACCTATCTGATGCGCAAGGTGACGACGGATGCGGTGACTCCCATTGGTTGGCCCGCGCTCAGCGAGTTACGGGAGAAAATCGTGGCGAAGCACATTCCGGTTTTTTCGTGCGGCGCTTGCTCCCGAGCGCGCGGGGTTTCGGAAAGCGATCTGGCCACTTGGAATGCGAAGTACGGTAACCCTACCATCTTTGTTTCGCTAGTGGAGTGGTCCGACCGCATCCTCGCCGAATAAGGCTGAATTCCAGCAGTTCTAGACCAACTTTACCGGTAAGCAGTTATGCGGGGAAAGTTTAGCGCCGGCGCTTGGTAGCGACGCGCTTGGTGGCGGAGCGCTTGGCGGTCACTTTGCGCGCGGATGCGGCGCCTTGTTTCGCCTTCGCCTGGCCCGCCTTGGTTTTCAGGCGCGATTCTTCGTACATCTCGATCCACTTCTCGCTCGAAATCGCCGCGATCAGCTTGCCAATCGCTTCCAGTGGCAGATCGTCCGGCGACTTGAAATTGACGCAACACCCTCCCATGTCGAGCTTTTTCCCCGCCGCCGCAAACGCCGCCTTCAGCTGCTCGAGCTGACTCGCACTCCAAAACGCGCCCATTAGGTAGAGCACGCAATAATTCTTCTGGGACGATGTCCCGACATACAGGATCGGCTGCTTGTTATGAGTGTCCGGATATCGCGAGAGGGGAATCGTCCAGCCGATCGAGCCCCAGACCATACACTCTTCGTAGCCGCGCGGAATGTGCTGGTTCACGAAGGCGCGCACCGTCGCGATCGTCTTCGCCCGATCCGCGGGGAGTGAGGCAATGTATTGCGCTGGCGTCTTGACGTTCGCCGCTGGTTTCATGGATTGGTTCTCGTCGCGAACGAAGTGTACCACCGAACGTTTCGTGNNTCGCGCAGCGATTTCCATGCCGCCACGAGCGCGCTCTCGGCGTCCATAGCGCCGGCTCCGCCTCAAAGCTAGCCCGCCGTGAAAACTCTCTGCAATTTCATTGAGAAATTACCTAACTCCTGATAACGCCCTGCATTACGCTGTGTGCGCATCGAATTCGATTTTTTACTCGTCGCGGAGCGCAGCCATCGGATCCAGATGCGCCGCGCGGCGCGCTGGCACGTAACAAGCGATCAGCGCAACCGCCGCTAAAATTGCCGGCGCGCCGATCAGCACCACGGGATCGAAGCTGTCCACCCGATAAAGCAGAGTCGAGAGAGCCTTTCCGACCGCGACGGAAAGCAGCAGCCCAATGGCCGCGCCAACTCCCATCAAGGCCATGCCTTCGCGCAGCATCATGCCCACGGCATCGGACGCGGTCGCGCCCAACGCCATGCGAATCCCGATTTCACGCGTGCGCATCGCCACGTTGTAGGCGCGCACGCCGTAGAGCCCGATCGCCGCGAGCAACAGCGCGACGCCTCCGAAGATCGTGAAAATCCGCGCGCCGGTGCGGACCACCCACAGATCGATGCTCGCGTCCAGGTGCGCGCGCATGGTTTTCATCCCGAGGATCGGAAGATTTGGATCCACCGCGCGAATCTCGCTGCGTGCGGTCTGCAGCAAACGCGCCTCCGACTCTTTCCCCAGCGCCGCCGTCCGAATGTGGATCTGCATGTCCGATTGGTAGGCCTGCCCGAACGGCACGTAAATGTGCGGCGGCCAACGTTTCGCACTCACGCCTTCCTGCACGTTGGCCACGATGCCGACGACCTGCGCCTCGATCGCCGGGTCCCCGTTGCTTCCGGACCCGAGGCGCACACTCCTGCCCACCGCATCGCCCTCCGGCCAAAGTTTTTCGGCCGCCGCCTGATCGATAATCGCCACGCGTGGCCCGGTTTCGCTCGCATCCTGCGCCGAAAATACGCGTCCGCGCTGCAGCGGAATTTCGAGCGTCTGAAAATACCTGCCGCTCACCACGTTGTAACTGCACTCAACTTCCGTCGCGTTGTTGTCCCCAGTTGCGGAAGCCGGCGCGTTGCTCGATCGCTGAACATTTTTGCCGAGCGACACCATCCCGAACGGCACCGTCGCCGCCAGGCTCACCGATTCCACTCCCGGTGTGCTCTCCAGCCGCTCCGCCAGGGCCCGATAAATTTCGCGGCCGCGCGCTTCGTCGTAACCAGCGAGGCTCGCATCCACTTCCGCTATTGCCTCCTGCTCCACGCGGAATCCCGGTTCAAGGCGTGCCGCCTGCACCGAGCTGCGAACGAACAGGCCGGCGGCGCTCAGCAGCACCAGTGAGAGAGAAATCTGCCCCATCACCAGCAAGTTCCTCCGCGAAAATAATCCACGAAGGCGCCCCTTCTGAAAGTCCGAGCCGGCCCCGATTTTGAAGTCGCCCACCAAATCGCGGCGCGACAGTTTCCACGCCGGCCCGAAGCCGAACAAAATCGTACTCACCACGCAGAATCCAATGGTCGCCGCGAGCACGCGAACATCCGGCGTCCCGGAGAAAACGATGTCGAGCGGCATCATCTGTGCCAGCGAGCGCACCAGCGCGCCCGTGCTCCAAAAAGCAAGCAGCAGGCCCGCCGCGCCGCCGGCGAGCGCCAGCAGCAATCCCTCCACTAAAAGTTGCCGCAGAATGTCCGCGCGGCTCGCGCCCAGCGCGATGCGGATCGCCACCTCTCTTCGGCGCGTCGTGCCGCGCGCCAGCATCATGTTTGCCACATTCAGCGACGCGATCAGCAGCACCACGGCTGCTACCCCCAGCAGCAGCGTCGCGGGAACCACAAACTCCGAATCCGTGGAAGGATCGGTGGAAATTTCCATTCGCCCCAGCCGACGAACGATGAACGTTTGGTCTTTGTCGTCCGGGTAAGCTTTGCCGAGCTGCGATGCCACCGTGCCGAGCGACGCATCCGCTAACGACTGCGTCATTCCGTCGCGCAGCCGGCCGACCAGCAGCAGCGCATGGTTGTCCCGCGCAGCCAGCGCGCGGCCGTGCCCGTCAAAATCATTCACGACCGATTCGTACACGCCGAGTGGGAGATACACTTCCGGGCTGATCATTGCCGCCGTGCCGGTAAATCCCTGCGGCGCCACACCAACAATCGTGTAGATTTTCCCGTTGATCTGAATGCCCGCGCCCAGCACGTGAGGATCGGCGCCCGATTTTTTCCAATACGGGTAGCTGACAATCGCCACCGGCAACGCGGAGCCGGGCCGCTCTTCTTCCGCGGTGAACGTCCGGCCTTGCGCGAGCGGCACCCCGAACGTCGCGAAATAATTGGACGACACCATGTCCGCAAACACGCGCCTGGTGCTGTCGCCATTTCCTTCCGAAACGCCGATCAGGGCCATGTTGTGCGCCATCAGGCTGCTGAACGCACCGCCATCGCCCTGATCACGAAGCTCCGTGTAGTCAGCGTACGAAAACGCGCGATAGCTGCTCTGGTGCGTGTCGCGGCTGTATACGCCCACCAGCGCCGACGGTGCCTGAATCATCAGCGGCTTGAAAAGAAACGCGTTCACCAGGCTGAAGATCGCCGAGTTCGCGCCGATCCCCAGCCCCAGCACCAGCACGGCCGCACACGTAAATCCAATATTCTTGCGAAACATTCGCGCGCCCATGCGCGCATCGCGCAGCAGATTCCTCACCCTTTGCTCCTTCGCAAATTGCCGCAGTCGGTGAGTAATACGTTCGAGGCCCGCCAAAGGTTCCGCCCGCAACCCGTTTATCGCCGCCACGCACTCAGAGCGAACGATCAAGCAACTGGGAGCCAAGCGGGGGGCACATCCTGAAGGGGATCATTGCGGGTCACAACCTGTACCGGCGATTCTCCAGCAACCCCACGAAGTTACTCGGAGTGCAGCATTGTAATTGGATCGAGGCGCATGGCACGCAGAGCCGGGATGCAGCTGGCGGCGAGCGCGACGAGGGTCAGCACCACGGAGACGCCCACGAAGGTAGGCAGATCGGTTGGCGATATGCCGAAGAGCAATCCGGCCATGAGGTGGGAGACGATGAGCGCGCCGGCCACGCCCAGCACGGTGCCAGCGGCGGCCAGGCCGAGTCCCTGGCGCAAAACCATCTTGAGGATGTCGCTTCTTTGCGCGCCCAGCGCCAGGCGAATCGCGAACTCACGTCTTTGCTCATTCACCAGATACGAAATAGTTCCGTAGATTCCAAGTCCGGCGAGCAGCAAGGCCGCGGCCGCAAAAGCCGCCACCATTTCCATGGAGAACCGCCGCACGGAAAGCGAAGAGGAGAGAACATTGTTCAAGGTCTCCGCGCGGTAGACGGGAAGCTCCGGATCGACGGACTGGATCTGGGTGCGCACTTGCGCGGAGATGGCGCCGGGATCGATCTGTCCACGCAGGTAGAACGCCAGAAACTTGGCGGGGCGCTGGTAGATGTCGAGATAGGCCTGCGGGATACCCGCGTTCGCGAGTGATTCGGTGCGCGCATCGGCAATGACGCCGACGATAGTGGTCCACTCCGGCCGGGCACGGCCCAAACGGCCCAACATATGGATTCGCTTGCCGACCGGATCCTGGTTGGGCCAGTAGGTGCGGGCCGCGGACTGGTTGATGACGGCGATCAAGGGCGTCGATTCCAGGTCCTCGTCGGCGAAGAGGCGTCCGCGCAGGAGCGTCATGCCCAGCACCTCGAAATATTCGGGCGAGACGATCAATGTATCGATCAGCGGAGGCTGACTGCTTTGCATTTCCTGGCCTTCGACCGCCAATGGCATCATGACCTGGTCGTTCTGGCTATGGCCCAGCGGAATGGCCGACCGGTCACTGGCGGCGGTTTCTTCCACGCCCGGAATCGTCCGGTTGCGGCGCAGAACTTCGCGCAGGAACACGCCTTCCTGCGTGGCGGTGCGGTACACGTCGGTTTTGGGATCGTTAGGATTCGGCAGCGAGGTCTCGACGGCCACCACTCGAGTCGGATTGAAGCCGAGTTGCACCTTGAACAAGTCCCAGAAGCTACGCAGCAAAAGGCCGGCGGCGACCATCAGCACCAGCGACAGCGCCAATTCACTAATCACCAGAATCTGGCGGGCGCGCGAGCGTTCGCGCGAGGCGCTGGCGGCGCGTCCTTCTTGCCGAAGCGTGCCGGTCAAATCCAAGCGGCTCATGAGCCACGCGGGAGCAAGTCCAAACACGATGCCGGCCACAACGGAGACAGCGAGAGCAAAGGCCAGCACGCCCCAGTTGATCGATATGTCGTTCATGCGCGGGAGGCTCTCCGGAATCAACTCCAGCAAGAACTTCCTGGTGCAGAAAAGAATCGCAAAACCGGCGGCCCCGCCAAGCACGAAGAGCAGCAGAATCTCGGTGAGAAGCTGGCGGATGAGGCGCGTTCTTTGCGCACCCAACGCCTGGCGTACCGCGATCTCACGACCTCGCGTGCTGGCCCTGGCCAGCAGCAGATTGGCGACGTTGACGCAGCTGATCAGCAGCACCAATCCCACCGCGCCGAAAAGTAGAATGAGGGACTGGCGGAGGTTGCCGACAACAGTCTCGGCCAGCGGAATCAGGCGGATGGTCCATGCCGCTTGCGCCGGATAATCCGCCGGATATTGCTTCTTCAGCGAGGCAACCAGCGCGTCGATATGGGCCTGTGCCGACGCCACCGACAGACCCGGTTTCAAACGGGCGAAGGCCGTCCCAAACCGCAAGTTGCGCAGCGGAGGTGGAAACGGCGGATCGGCAAAACCGCCTGCCACCCACAGCTCCATATTTCGCTCCTCGCTGGTCTCTCCCTGGTCGCGAAAACCAGGCGGCATCACGCCCACCACCTGATACACATCGTGATCCAGGCGCACCGTTTTCTCCAGAATGCGTGGGTCCGCTCCAAACGCGCTCTTCCAGAGCCCGTCGCTGAGCACCACCTCCGGGATGACGCCCGGCGTGTTGTCGCCCGGATCGAACGTACGCCCCAACTGCGCGCCCACACCCAACATTGCAAAGTAATTCGGCGTCACCCCTTTATATGCGATACGCGTGGGCTGTGCGCTGCCGGTAAGATTCATTGAGGCGAAATAGTCGAGGGCCACGTATTGAAAAATCCCCGAGTTCTCCAGGTCCTTCCACTCCGGAATCGAAACGCTAACATCCTGCGCGCCCACACCCGGTAGATCGTCCTGAATGCGCACCAGTTCGCTGGGGTTGGGGTAGGGCAAAGGATGCAGCAGCGTGGCGTCGATCACGCTGTAGATGGCGGTGGTGGCACCAACTCCTAGCGCCATTGTGGCGATCGCAATGAACGCGAATCCCGGAGATCTCAAAAGCATGCGAACCGCGTACTTGAGGTCGAAC
>PMHK01000192.1:0-922 GCA_003156635.1 Acidobacteriota bacterium
TGGCGCGCAGACGAATCACGCCGGTGGTGGTTTCTTCCGTGCCGCCAATGACCCCTTTCACCAATTCCGGGTGCTTGGTCAGCAGTTCGGTCACCAGGTCCGCGCCGTCATCCATCGTGATCTGCGGCTTGTGATCGATCGCTGCCGCAATGTGCGCGTAATAGGTCGCATTGTCTTCGCCCTTGATGGCGTAGGTCGGGATGCCGTAGTCCTTCACCAGCGAGGCCGCTACTTCGTCCTGCGTCGACAATGGGTTGGAACCGCACAGAACCAGGTCCGCGCCGCCGTCACGCAAAGTGATCGCCAGGTTCGCCGTTTCGCTGGTGACGTGCAAGCACGCCGACATGCGAATGCCCTTCAAGGGCTGGTCCTTAATGAATTGTTTGCGAATCAATTGCAACACGGGCATCTGCTGATTGGCCCATTCGATCTTGCGCTTGCCCTTTTCGGCTAGCGTGATGTCTTTTACGTCGCCTGCCAGTTTCGTCGCTGTTTCCACTTGAACCTCGCTGAGTTTGAATTGCTAAAAACTAAAAACCTGAAACTAAAATCTCAACGGCGAAAGTTTGCCGCTGCAGGTGCCGTAATTGGACTAGCTGCGTGCTCCGACCACTGCGCCGCGCGTCCCGGCTTCCTTGCGGATCGCCTCGGCCTTGTCCGTCTTTTCCCAGGTAAACCCTGCGCCGGTACGCCCGAAATGGCCGTACGCCGCCGTAGCGCGATAAATCGGCTTCCGCAGGTTGAGCGTTTCGATGATGCCCTTCGGCGTCAGCTTGAAGAACGCGCGAATCAGTTCGGTGATCTGCGAGTTCGGAATTGTTCCGGTGCCGAAAGTATCGGCCATAACCGACACTGGTTCGGCCACGCCGATCGCGTACGCCAGCTGCACTTCCACCTTCGTAGCCAGTCCCGCCGCGACGAT
>PMHK01000192.1:942-4407 GCA_003156635.1 Acidobacteriota bacterium
GTCCGGTCGGGTTGATGTGGTATTTGGTGTTCTTGTCGACCAAAGCCTTGGGGATGATCGGATCGATGACGTGCTTGCGCACGGCTTCCTGCAAATCCTTCAGCGAAACTTTGTCGCTATGCTGGGTGGAGATGACCACGCTGTCCACGCGCGCTGGGCGGCCATCCACATATTCCACGGTGACTTGCGATTTTCCATCGGGACGGAAGAAATCCACGACGCCCTTCTTGCGAACTTCAGCCAGCTTGTNNTGCGCAAGCTGGATCGGCATAGGCATCAGCTCGGGAGTCTCGTCGCAGGCAAAGCCAAACATCAAGCCCTGGTCGCCGGCGCCGCCGGTGTCCACGCCCATGGCGATGTCGGGCGATTGCTTGTGAATGGTGCAAATGACGCCGCAGGTTTCGGCATCGAATCCGTATTTGGCGCGGGTGTAGCCCACGTCGCGGATCACCTCGCGCGCGAGGTCGGAGAAATCCACATAAGTCGTCGTGGTAATTTCGCCGGCCACGACCACTAAGCCGGTGGTCACCAGAGTTTCACAGGCTACCCGGCCCGTGGGGTCGTCGGTCAGGACCGCGTCCAGCACGGCGTCGGAAATTTGGTCGGCTATTTTATCGGGATGGCCCTCGGTGACAGACTCCGAGGTAAATAAGAAGCGTTCGTCAGCATGCGCCAAGACAGTGTCCTCCAGCGGGATGAAAGGCAAATAGGGGGCCTAAGTGCGCCTTCGTTGGTCAAATCCAAAAAGAAAGGCTATCACGCGGGTTTACGGGGTGTCAATTCTATGCAGCGAAAGGCCTTAAATCGCGGCTGAACGGTGCGAAAAGACCCCGAAATGGCTGCCGTTTCGCCCCGTTTCGGGCTCGATCGGCAGAGGTTAAGGGAAAGCCCGTTCCCTAAACTTCCCTCTAGTTGGCCTTCGTCTGGTCCCGCCGGTACAGCAGGTAGGCGCGGATAAACGGGTCAATATCGCCGTCCAGAACCTTCTGCACGTCGCCCCGCTCGACCTTGGTGCGGTGATCCTTTATCAGCTGATAGGGCTGCATAGTGTAGGAACGGATCTGGCTGCCGAAGCTGATCTCGGGTTTCGAGGCGTCCAGTTTGTTCAGGGCCTCCCGGCGCTTCTCCAGTTCCAGTTCGTAAAGCTGCGAACGCAGAACCTTCATCGCGATTTCGCGATTCTTGTGCTGGCTGCGTTCGTTCTGGCATTGCACCACGGTGTTGGTGGGCAAATGCGTGATGCGCACCGCCGATTCCACCTTGTTGACGTTCTGCCCGCCGTGGCCGCCCGCCCGAAACGTATCGATGCGCAGGTCGTCCGGCTTGATGTTGATTTCGATGCGGTCGTCAATTTCCGGAATCACGAAAGCCGACGCGAACGACGTGTGCCGCCGCGCGGCCTGATCGAACGGCGAAATGCGCACCAGNNTGCGCAGCAGCATCTCCGCCCAGTCCTGCGATTCGGTGCCGCCCGCGCCCGGTTTTACCGTAATGATCGCGTTCAGCTGGTCCGTTTCACCGGACATCAATACTTTCGTCTCCAGCTCCGAAAGATACGTGTCGGTCGCGATCAGTTCCTTGTCCGCATCCTCCAGCAGCGAATTGCGCTGCGGGTCGTCCGCTTCTTCCTGGGCCATTCCCAAATACGTCTCGATGTCGCTGACCCGCCGGCCCAGATTGTCGTCCGCCGTCAGGCGGTCTTCGACCACTTTGCGCTGCTGCAAAGTCGCTTGCGCCTTGGCCTGATCCTGCCAAAAATTCGGGTCGCTGGTTTTTGCTTCGAGCGCGGCTAGCTGCTGGCGGGCCGGTTCAACGTCAAAGAAAACTCCGCACGACGTCGACCCGTTTCTTCAGTTCGGTGAAGCGGTGCTGCAGATCCTCGATATGCTCAGCCATCCCAGAATTGTAACTGCGAACCACCAAAATCCAAAGCCGGCGCTCAACCGTAAGGCCATTCGTTACGCTTGACGTAACGCATAATCCATCGTAGAATCATGCCGTGATCCTCAGCTATCGCGATGCGAGGACTCGCGCCTTCGCTGCCGGAAAACGCCTCAAGGCGTTCTCCGGATTCGAACGCTCCGCGCGGATGAAACTCGACCGTTTGCAAGCGGCCACGTCGCTGCGAGATTTGGCGGCATTGCCGGGTAATCGCTTTGAGTCCCTGCAGGGCGAGCGCGCGGGGCAGTTCAGCGTACGGGTTAACGATCAGTGGCGTATTTGTTTCGAGTGGGCGGACCGAGCGCCAGGACCCTCAAACGTCGAGATTGTCGATTACCGTTAGGAGGAAGTTATGGCCGTGACAGCTATTCATCCAGGCGAGCACCTCGCCGAAGAACTGGAAACACTGGACATGAGCGCGGCTGAACTCGCGCGCAAGCTGCGCGTCCCCACCAATCGCGTCACCCAGATATTGAACGGTACCCGCAGCGTCACCGGAGACACCGCGCTGCGCCTCGGCCATTTCTTCGGGACCAGCGCGCAGTTTTGGCTCAACCTGCAAAGCCTGTACGAATTGCGCCGCGCCCAGGAAAAAGCCGGAAAATCGATCAAGGCCTTGCCCACGCTGAAGCGCCAAGAATCCATTCACGTTTAGGTTCGTTCGAAAATTTATCGGCGGGTTTAGCGGGTACGTCTAACCAAGGCAAAACCAAGCAGGGCCACCGTCACCACGATGCACAACCACGAAAACCAATCGCCAAACCTCGCATACGGCGTCAAATCGCTGCGAAAATCGTAAGGCGCAGTTAGCTGCCCGCGCATATCGATAGCCAGTTGCGCCGCCGTTCTGCCATAAGGATCGATCGATTCGGTGTAACCATTGTTCGTATCGCGCAGCAGCCAGCGCCGGTTCTCCACCGCCCGCACCCGGGCCATGAACATATGCTGCTCCGGCGCGGACGATCGCCCGAACCATCCATCATTAGAAATCGTAATCAATAGCTGCGCTCCGCTGGCGGTAAACCGCCGCACCTCCGACGGAAAAATCGCCTCGTAGCAAATGAACGCGCCAAACTTTCCCTGCGGCATCTCCGCGATGCTGTAGCTAGAACCTGGAGTGAAATCCGAAATATCCGCGGTGAGGCGTTTGGCGAAAGTGAGCCAGCCGCGCAGCGGAACGTATTCCCCAAATGGGAGCAAATGGATTTTGTCGTAGGAATATATGCGCTGGCCCGTGGGATCAAGTAGCACAGCGGTGTTGAAGGCGAGGAATTTCCCTCCCGCTCGTTTCCAGTCAAGGACGCCCACCAGAAAATAATTGTTGGCATCGCGAGCGATCTGCGACGCGCGCGCGGCGAATAGGGGTTCCTGCAGGCTGAAAGGCGCGGGAACCTCTGGCCAGATGATGATTCCAGGCTCCTGCTTTGCGGCATCGACGCTGATTTTTTCCAGCTGATCCAGTTCCCCAGCGTGCACGGTCAGCCAGTCCGCCGGATAACTCTCCGACTGCGGAAAATTGGTCTG
>PMHK01000051.1 GCA_003156635.1 Acidobacteriota bacterium
TGGGGTGACACAAGTGAAACAAGGCAGCCATGGAGACGCGATCCGCGTGCCGTGGGTCCATCCCTTCGCGACGGACACTGGAGGAAACTTGCTGATTTCAACGGGCGTCAACGAAACATCGGACCTCGTGGAAGCGCCGGGGTTTTTATCTGGCGTTGTTGTATTGGTTTCCGAGGCAGGCTGTGAGGGCGTGTCTGGCGGAATGCTGGAATTGTTTGAGACTTCGGTGCCTTGCTGTGTCGGAGCGGTTTTATCAGGTGTTGGCCTTACAGTCGAAGGAGGCGCCTGCGGGACGACCAACAGCGCAGCGAGTAAGAGCCACCTCATCTCTCGTCGTGTCCGTCAGTCAAGGGATCGTGTTCATCAAGATATTTAATATAGCGGAAGAGACTTGATTCGTTGTGCGGCTGTTTAGATTTCAGTAGCCACGCCTGATAGTCGGCGGCCTTCATCCGCATTCGCTCCTCCAACTCTGGCATCTTCTCCCGAAAGTCCTTGAAGTACGGTCCTTCGTAGGCTTCAAACTGGATTCGATGATTCGCAAGCGCTTTCAGCGATTCCCGATGCGCGCGCCGAACAGGACCAATGTAATTGTCCAGGAATTTCATCGCTTCTCTTACAACGAGATCGGCCGCTTGGATGCGGGGATTCCGCCGCGTATCGAAAGAAACCTTGTTACTGAAAAATATGCCTTTTCCTTTCCATCCTGAACTGCCAATGAAACCTTCGTACAGAAGGTTCATGTTGTATTCCTTGCCCTGCCTATTGTCGAACGTGAATTCTACTTGCTTTCTGTCGATGAGAGCTTAACTCGCGAATCGTTTAAGTAGGCCAGTGAAGCCGTGATAAAAACCGTACTCAGGATTCGCACCAGGAAAGTTTTCGAGATAGCTTGCGATGTCGAAGGATGATCCGTAGCCGCGGATTCTGGAATCCGCCACAATGTTTGCAAGGTCGGCATACAGTCGCAAGTTGGCCCGATGCTTGTCTGGATCAGGGTCGCGGGCAAACTCAGCCTCGCATTTATTCGCGTGGAATTCCTTTCCACCGGTTCTTTTGAGCCAGGATGATTCAAGAACAACCCACTCGGCTTCTGTACCGATAAGGCCAGCAACAGCGGCGACACGTTCCTTGCCACCGTCGAAACTCTATCGGCGTAGACTTTCAATCTGTCGGATGTGGCGTCAGACACGGTGTTAGCAATCCAGCTAACTTAAAAATACCGTAATTCTCGGTCGGTTGCCACTAGTCAGCCAATCGCCATGCTTTTTTTTTCCTTTTGGTTTTGGCCTACTCCACTTTCAGAACGAGCGAATCAAGAGGTTCCCCCAAGTCGTACATAGACGAAAGGAGTGTCAGCCTCCCAGAGAACTTTGTGCCAGGTCGCGCGCCGTTGGAATCATTGACGTTCTCGTGACCCGCCACTGGCTACGCACGCGCGGATTGTCGGAATGTTCCCGCGCATATTTGAAAATAAACCCCGCGACGACGACACCAAGGGTGTATCACTTTTCCCCGCCTTGTAACCTATCCCCGCCCGGCTTTGACTCTCAGCCAGCGAATCTTTAGACTTATTCGCGATGCGCACCTTCTCGCGTGGTCCCGGATACCGGTACGACCTGAGCGGATATTTCCCTCCCGCCATCAAAGCCATTTGTATTGCCTGCATCGCCGTCTTCACCCTCCAAAAATTATCTGAATTTATGTTTCACGAGGCAGGCGCTTTCTGGTGGCTGAAGTGGTTCGGTCTATCGCCCTACGCGGTCCTTCACGGCTGGATCTGGCAGCTCTTCACCTACATTTTCCTGCACGCCACCATCCTGCATATTCTTTTCAATTTGCTTTATCTCGCGATGTTCGGCGCCGACCTCGAACGCGCCTGGGGTTCGAAAAAGTTTTACACCTACTTCTTCCTCTGCGGAATCGGCGCGGGCGTCATCAACGTCATCGTGAAGGAATTGATCGTCCTGTTCCACGGCGCGGGACCGGATTCCTTAATCGTCCCAACCATCGGCGCTTCCGGCGCGATCTACGGTGTGCTGCTGGCCGTAGCGGTGGTCATGCCCCACCGCCAGGTGTACCTTTTCCCGCTCCCCGTCACGGTTTCCATGCGCATGCTGGTCATCGTCCTCGGCGCCATCGAATTTTTCGGCACCATCGGCTCCACCGGCGACAACGTCAGCCACGTCTGCCATCTCGGCGGCATGCTGGTCGGCTACATCTACCTACGCCGCGGGTCCTTCGGCTACAACCTGCGCAATTCCTATTCCGACTGGCAGCGCCGCCGCCTCAAGAAAAAATTCGAAGTCTACGTCCGCGACCAGCAAGACAAGCCCCCCTCCCGCCCCGGCGACTGGCTAAATTAATCCCCAACCCGCGATTCTGCCGCGCCGCCTGTCCCGAATCAGCTCGCTCAGCGCATTCTCCCGCGGCTACTCACTCCGTGCAGTCTCGCTGTGTCTGCACCCAACGGCGCCCAACCCCAGCCCTGTCATCCCGAAGCGCAGCGAGGGATCTGCTTTTTACGATCAGGTATCAATCACGTAGTCCGCGCCACGACCCGCCGTTGAAGTCGCCTTTCGTTAGGGGCACGGCTTCAGACGTGCCACGAGCCCGGAACAACGTCCGCGGCTTTAGCCGCTGAGGGAATCGAAATCCTGAAGCCACGTGCCAGGTATAAAAGGAAGGGCGGGGCTTCAGCCCCGCCGTAAAAATGCCGTGCGTGGACGTTCCTCTTGCGCGCCTTCTGCGCCAGCCTTCGTAAACCACAAGCAGCGCGCTTCCGCCGTCCGCGCCCTACCCGCCAATCCGCAGCAACCGCATCAAATTCGTCGTCCCCTGCGTCGCCAAAGGCGTCCCCGCAATAATCCCCACGATGTCGCCCTTCTTCACCAATTTTTCTTCCAGCAGCCGTTTTTCCGCCGACGTCGCCAGCGTATCAATATCGTATTCGCGGTCGATGCTGCGCGGCACCACATTCCAAAGGAGCGCCATCCTCCGCCGCGTTTCCCGCACGGGCGAGAATCCGATAATCGGCGTGCGCGGCCGGTATTTCGAAACCAGCGCCGCCGACGATCCCGACTCGGTAAAAACCGCTATAGCCTTCAGCTGCAATTCTTCCGCCGCGTGGCAGATCGCTTCCGCAATGGCCTCGTTGATTTTCAAATCGCCCGAATGCACCGGCCGCGGCAGCGCGGTGACGCTCGCTTCGGCCTCCACAATAATCCTGCCCATCATCTCCACCGATTCCAGCGGATACAGCCCCGACGCCGTCTCGCCCGATAGCATCAGCGCGTCCGTCCCGTCAAACACCGCGTTCGCCACGTCCGACGCCTCCGCGCGCGTCGGCCGCGGATTCTTCTGCATCGAATCCAGCATCTGCGTCGCCGTGATCACCGGCACCAACGCATCCCGGGCCTTCAAAATAATCTGCTTCTGCACCACTGGAACTTTTTCCGGGTTCATCTCCACGCCCAAATCCCCGCGCGCCACCATCACCCCATCCGCGATCGCCAGAATCTCGTCCAAATTGTCGATCGCCTCCGGTTTTTCCAGCTTGGCGATCACCGGTGTATTTTTACCTTGCCGCGCAATCGCGGCCTTGGCCGCTCGCACATCCGCCGCACTGCGCACAAAACTCAACGCCACATAATTTGCGCCGATCGCCAGCGCATAAACCAGGTCCTGCCGATCCTTCGGCGTCAACGAAGGAATCTTCAGCTTCGCCCCCGGCAAATTGATGCCCTTGTTTTCGCCCAGGTCTCCGCCGTTCTCGATCTGCGTAATCACTTCATTCGACGAAGTGGAAAGCACTCGCAACGCGATATCACCGTCGCTCAGCAAAATGCGGTCGCCCTTGCGCACCGACGCCGGCAGCGCCGCGAACGTCGTGCTCACCCCCAATTCGTTGCCCACCATCGTCTTGGTCGTGATCGTGAAACGTTTGCCGAAAAACAGCCGTACCGGCTTGCCCAATTCCAGCTTGCCCGTGCGGATTTTTGGCCCCTGCAAGTCGGCCAGAA
>PMHK01000200.1 GCA_003156635.1 Acidobacteriota bacterium
TACGAACCGCTGGTCCGGGCCCGCCTGAAATTTCTTTCCTACGCGCCTATTGTTTTTCTTTCGGCGAAAACTGGCGAGAACGTCGACCGCCTGTACAAAGTCATCGATCGGGTGGTCGAAGCGCGCCGTCGGCGCATTTCCACTGGCGAGCTGAATCGTTGGCTCGCGAAAGTCGATTTGACCCGTGGCACCTCGCCCGCCAGCCGCGAAGTGAAGATTTTCTATATCACTCAGGCCACCACGGCGCCGCCGACCTTCGTGCTCTTCACCAACCAGCTTAAACCGCTGCATTTCAGCTATCAGCGTTTCCTGGAGAATCAGCTGCGCGAGGAATTCGATTTCATCGGCACACCCATCCGCTTCACCCAACGCCTGAAAAAGCGCGGCACCCGCCAGCGCGAACGCCCCGACCACACCGAAAAAAAGAATTTCCACAAGCCGCGCCGCTAGGTCAGGGGTTGACACTCGGCGAAATCGGCCTACGATACGAAGAGACATGGCTAGCGCAGCACCAGCACCGGAACCGCAGGATCTTTCACTCACGCCGGACGAGACTCTTTTCCGCATCGGCGAAGTCAGCCGCCTTACCGCGACCAAGACCTTTGTTTTGCGCTACTGGGAAACCGAATTTCCGACGCTGCAGCCGGTAAAAAGCCCAAGCGGTCACCGGCTCTATCGCCGCGAAGACATCGAAACGGTCTTCGAGATCAAGCGCCTGCTCTACGATGAGGGCTTCACTATCGCCGGAGCGCGCCGGTTCCTCGCAGGTCACCCCGACGCCGAAGGCGCATCTCAACCAAGCGGCCAGCATAGCGAAGGGGAAAATCTGGGCGCGAACGCGATAGCGCACGGTCCGCGGGCGGTAGCAGCACCGCGGAAGAGTTCCACATCGGCACAACACCGCAAATTTTTACTCGATCTTCACCAAGAACTCCTTGCTGTCTTGACCCTTCTCGAACGCGAGTGATACGCTAATTCCCGTCGCCAACGGTCGGGACGTAGCGCAGCCTGGTAGCGCGCACGCTTGGGGTGCGTGAGGTCGCTGGTTCAAATCCAGTCGTCCCGACCATCTTCTCTCTGGATCCTTGAAACGCGTTTCGAAAGGCGCAGCGTCTATCCTTGAGTTCTTTGCCGCATATTCTGATTACCAATGACGACGGGATCAACGCGCCGGGTCTGCGCGCGCTGGTCGATGCGTTGAAAAAAGACGCCAAGTTGACCGTCGTCGCGCCGCTGCACGAACGCAGCGCCAGCGCCCAGGCGCTGACCCTGCGCCAGCCGATCTACATGGATCAAGTCGCGCCGAACGAATATGCGATCGAAGGCACGCCGGCCGACGCGGTAATCATCGCGTTTAACGCGATTCTCAGCGAAAAGCCGGACCTCGTGATTTCCGGAATCAACCGCGGCGCCAACATGGGCGAAAATATTTATTATTCGGGAACGGTGGGCGCGGCGATGGAAGGCGCGATCAACCGCGTTCCGTCCATCGCGATTTCCGTTTCTTACCGTTCATCCAAAGATATCGATTTCAAGCCGGCCGCTGAATTCGCGCGGGTGTTGATTCCGGTGGTACTCACTGAAAAATTACCGCCGGGGATTCTGCTGAACGTCAACGTGCCGCAGATTTGGCAAGGTTCCGTGCGTTTCACCAAGCAGTCCTCGAAAATCACTCGCAACCTGCTACAACCGGGCACCGACCCACGCGGCCGCAAATATTTCTGGCTGCACGAGCAACAAATCGTGGACGGCATTGAGCCTGATACGGACATGGCGGCGGTGCGCGACGGGGCAATTTCCATTACTCCTCTCGAACTCGACCACACCCACCTGCCTTCCTTGAAACACCTTTCCCACTGGACCAACCTGCTGGAAACCGTCGCCAAGCGTTAGGATGAAGAACACCAGCAGGGAATGAAACGGATTTTGAAGCTAGCGCGCGATGGCCGCGCGTGAATCTTTTAAATCTGCCGCGAGCAGGCGATGAAACAAGTGTTCTCCCGCTTCGCGGCGCACCGAAAGCCGGCCAGCCTGGTACGCGCGCGAGCTGAGACCGCGCTGCACGCCCTCGCAAATCACGATATCTTCCTGCTGCACCAATTCGCTGACGCCCATGCTCTCGCGCACATAGGGCAGGTTTGCTTCGGAAGTATCGCCAAAGTAAAAATCAAAAATCACTTCGCAGCGATCCACGCCCAAGGGCAAGACCAGATTGGTGTCCAAATAGCCTTCGTACCAATTCAGCATGAAATTCGGGTACTGCCAGAAATAGTAGGCGCGGTCGCCTTTGCGCGTGGCCGCCGCACTGGCTTCCGATTTGGCGTCGACGGAAACTGGGCTCGACTGCACGCAGCAGCGATCCACATTTTCAATCGTGTAGTTGGTGTAATCCAGGACGCTGTTCAGGCCCTTGTGCATGTGCGGTACGTGATAGCCGCCGTCGAGAAAATTATCGACATACACTTTCCAGTTGCAGTTTTGGATGTAGCTGCGCCGCTCCACAAATTTAAGCTGGCCAAACCCTAACGGCTTAACCAATTTCACCAGCGAGCCTAGAAAGTCATGCAGCGACGTGGCGTTCGGATCGAGGTTTACAAAAACAAAATTCTCCCAAGGCTCCACACGAACCGGGACTAGCCCGTTGTCCGCCCGTTCGAAATTTTTTACGCCTTCAAATTCGGTCATTCCGCGCAGTTCGCCTTCGAGGTTGTAGGTCCAGCCGTGATAGGGGCAGCGCATGTGTTCGGCGTGGCCGCAAGGCTCGTTCATGACCGTCATCGCGTGGTGGCGGCAGACGTTGTAGAACGCGCGCAACTTCCCATCCCGGCCGCGCACCACGACGATCGGTTCGTTCGCGACCGAAGCGGTGATGTAATCGCCCGGCTTTTCGAGCTGGGCGAGCCGCCCAACGGCTTGCCAGTTCCTCGCGAACACACTTTGCAGTTCGAGGTGCGCGACGCGTGGATCGGTGTACCACGCAGCCGGAATGGTATAGGCCTGCGCCAGCGGCGCGGCCGCGTCGTAAGAATCCAGAATGTCACTTAACGACGGTTCCATCGAACCAGCTCCTCACGGAATCGGACTACGACGCCTGTGCAAAAACACGAACGACCTGCCACGACGAAAGTTTCGGAGAGAATACTACAACGGAAGGGAAGCACACCGCGACCGGACAGCATAGCCCGGGCGTCCACAACATTCCCCTGCGACGCGAATGGCGATCGGCCGGTTGATTTAGGCCGGTGCGCTTGAAGTCTTACTCGCTTTTGCGACGGGGTTGTGCCACCCGCCCAGATTTGCGGCGAGTTCATCGGCTTCCGGGGGCCCCCAGCTTCCTGGTTGGTAAGGGTGCACGGGACAAACGTCGTTGAGGATGGGATCGACGATGGCCCACGCTGCTTCGACCGCATTTTGCCGGACGAAGAGCAGGGCATCGCCCTTCATCGCGTCGGTCAGGAGCCGCTCGTACGCCTGCATCTCGTTTGCTCCGGATTCGGCCACCGCGGAGAGTTCCGTCTCCATGGTCACCAATTCCGGTCCGGGCTTCTTCACCCGCGCGCCGAGGCTCAACGACAAATCAGGACCCAGACGGAACCGGAAATAATTCGAACCAGGAGGAAGATGGGTCAGCGGCGGCTGGCGCAGCTTCACCAAAACTTCGGTGGCCGTCACCGGTAGGCATTTTCCAGCGCGAATCAAGAAGGGCACTCCGGCCCAGCGCCAGGAATCGATTTCCAAACGCAGCGCTGCAAAAGTTTCCACGGTCGAATTCGGAGCCACTCCCGGCTCCTTCTGATATCCGACGAACTGGCCGCGAACCAGCCGCGCCGGCTTGATCGGCGGGATCATGCGGAATACTTTCACTTGTTCATCGTGCAAGGATTCCGGGTACATGCTGGTCGGCGGTTCCATCGCCAGAAAGCCNNAACGATTCCGCCATGGTGATCTGCACGCTATGCACATAGTTGCGATTCCAGATCGGCTCCAGGAAGGCGTTGGCAAAGCGGAACATCAAAAGATTCTCCACTGCCTCTTTCCCGAGGTAGTGGTCGATCCGGTAAATACTCTCTTCCGGAAAAACCGTGTGCAAAATCGCGTTCAGCTTTTGGGCCGATGCTAAATCGTGGCCAAATGGCTTTTCAATTACCACCCGCGCGTTCACCGCGCATTTTGATTTCCCCAGCGCTTCCACCACGGTTCCGAAAAGTACGGGCGGAATCGCCAGATAGTGCGTAGGACGCGCGGCGTTGCCGAGCATGACGCGAAGCTGCTCAAACGTTTTCGGATCTTCGTAATCGCCGTCGATATACTTCAGCAACGAGACGAGTTTCGCAAACGCCGCTTCATCCACACCACCGCCGAACTTCGCAATGCCGTCGCGGGCCCGTTCGCGCAATTGCTCGACAGTCCAACCGGCCTTGGCCACGCCGATCACCGGAACATTGAGGTTCCCGCGCTTGATCATCGCCTGCAGCGAAGGGAAAATCTGCTTGTGGGCCAAGTCGCCGGTCGCGCCGAAAAAGACCAGCGCGTCCGACGGGATTTTTTCCGCGGAGCCGGGCGGCGGGGCAGTGTGATTCGCTGATGGAGCGTCGGGCATGGCAATCTTCTCCGTCGAACTGAAAATTAGGCCTTTTTCTCTTCGTGCCCGCCAAATTCAAAACGCATCGCGGACAAAAGCTTGTTCGCGAAATCCGCTTCGCCGCGGGAAGTGAATCGTTCGTATAGCGCCGAGGTGAGCACCGGTGCAGGCGTACCTTCGTCGATCGCGGCCAGGATCGTCCAGCGACCCTCGCCTGAATCCGAGACCCGGCCGCCAAAATCGGTGAGTTGCGGCGATTTCAACAGCGCGATTGCGGTCAGATCGAGCAACCATGAGGCGATCACGCTGCCACGGCGCCACACTTCGGCCACATCCGGCAGATTCAGGTCGTACATATAATGTTCGGGGTTGCGCAGCGGAGTGGTTTCGGCATCCTCGGTGCGCTTGGTCTTGCCGACGTTGGCGTGATTCAAAATATTCAGCCCTTCGGCGTAGGCCGCCATGACGCCATATTCGATTCCGTTATGCACCATTTTGACGAAATGGCCCGCGCCAGAAGGTCCGCAATGCAGATAACCCTGCTCGGCGGTGCCTTGGGCTTTTTCGCGGCCCGGAGTTCGCGGGATGTCGCCGATTCCCGGGGCGAGCGTTTTGAAGATGGGATCGAGCCGCTGCACTGACTGATTTTCTCCACCGATCATCATGCAATAGCCGCGCTCGAGTCCCCAGACGCCGCCGCTGGTGCCGACGTCNNACGTAATGCAGGCCTTTCTTTTTCAATTCTTCCGCCCGGCGAATATCGTCGATGTAATAGGAATTCCCGCCGTCGATCACGATGTCGTCTTTGGCCAGTTTCGGCGCCAGCTGGGCGAGCGTGCTATCCACCACCGCCGCCGGAACCATCAACCAGATCGCGCGCGGCTGCTTGAGTTTGGAAACGAAATCGTCGAGCGACCCGGCTCCGGTCGCGCCTTCTTTGGCCAGCGCCTGCACGCTGGCCGGCGTCATGTCGAACGCCACGCACTCGTGTCCGCCTTTCATTAGCCGGCGCACCATATTCGCGCCCATGCGTCCCAATCCGATCATTCCCAGTTGCATCGAATTTCTCCTTTCAACGGCGACTGCTTAGATTCGCGAGCGACTATTAGGCCACAACTTTCTTGCTCCGCATATCGGCAAACCTGTCATTAAAACCCCAAGCGCCCCTCTGTTGCATAGCACACGGAAGTTACGCTTTCAACATGGGCCCGCGACGCCGAGTCTGCGGCCATTTGCAACCGACGTAGAATTTAGCGCAGGCCGCGAATTCTGGCGAGGCATCCGAGGCGCTTCGTTTGAGCACGATCGTCGAACCCATCTCTGCTGCCACACCGTCCACGGTCGCCGCGCGACCGTGGATATATCGGCCGTGGCTCGACCTCACCGTAGGTTGCGGAGCCTGGTCGGCGCCCTTGCTGGCGGTGGCGCTGTTCATGCCCGCCACCCACTCGCACGCCTGGGCTATTACCTTTTATTTTCTCGCGGTAGTCTTTAATTACCCGCACTTCATGGCCACGATTTACCGCGCGTACCACACGCGCGAAAACTTCGACAAATACAAATTCGTCACGCTGCACGTCACCCTTCTGATTCTCGCCACGGGCGTTTTGATGCATGCTTCTCCGCGTCTTTTTCCGTGGATCTTTACCCTCTACATTTTTTGGAGTCCGTGGCATTACTCCGGCCAGAACTACGGCTTGCTGATGATGTTCGCGAAGCGCAGTGGGGCGGTCGTCACGCCCACCGAGCGCCAATGGCTGCATGCGGCATTCGTCGCGTCGTACGGCATGCTGCTGGGCAGTTTTGTGACCGGCAGTTCAAACGATCCGCTGATTCTGAGTCCAGGCCTGCCCGCGCGATTCACGCTGCCTCTTCGGCTGGGACTTGGGGTGGCCTTCGCCGTATTTACTTTCCTGGGATTTCGGCGAATGGTTCGCGAACATGGACCGGGCGCCACGATTGCGCCGCTGACGCTGGCCTTTACGCAGTTTCTCTGGTTTGTGCTGCCCACCCTGCTCGAACTGAACTCGGCGTCACAGGTTCCGCAAACGCGGTACAGCAGCGGAATTCTCGCGGTTCTGCATTCCGCCCAATACATCTGGATCACCAGTTATTTTCAGCGCCGCGAAGCGCTCGCCGCTGGAAAGGCGAATTGGCACGTCACGACGTATTTCGTCACCTTGCTCGCCGGCGGCATCGCTCTGTTCATTCCCGGGCCCTGGCTGGTCAGTTTTCTCTTCCATTACGATTTCACCACCAGCTTTCTGATTTTTGTCTCGCTGGTAAACATTCACCATTTCATTCTGGACGCTAAGCTGTGGAAGCTGCGGGATTCGCGGGTCTCGTCGCTTTTGGTGGGGAACGCTGGCGCGGCAGCGCAATCGGCGTCGCGAATAGACCCGCAGGCCATCAATGCCCCTACGCCGCCGCGTCCGTTTTTGCCGCGCATGTTTACTCGGCCGGCGTTCCAGGTGTTTTGTGTGGGATTGCTTTTCCTGTGGGGCGGATTCGATCAATTTCACTTTGCGCTGCGAACCAGCGAGGGAAATCTTCCGGAACTTTTGCGCGCGGCCAGCCTCAACCCCTACGACAGCTCGGTTCAAGCACGCATTGCCACGGCTGCCAGTTTTGCCGGCCATAAGGATCAAGCCGCCGCGGCGCTGGAACGGGCCGTGGAAATCAATCCTACGAATGTCGGCCTGCAACAAGCCTGCGCCCGCGCTTTGATTGAAGACGGACGCTACGCCGACGCGTATGCGCACTACCAGAAAATGCTCACGCTCTTTCCGGGCGATTCCGATGCGCTGGTCAACTATGGTTTGCTCGCCGCGCGGCTCGGCCATCCCGGCGAAGCCATCGATTCCTGGGAAAAAGCGACCGAAGTAAACCCGCAGCAGGCAAGCGCGCACCTTTACCTGGCTGGCGCGTACGACGAAAGAGGAGAATTCGCGGCCGCCGCGCGCCACTGGAACGCGTTCATTACCTTTGAAACTGCGCATCCCGGCGATGTCACGGTGCCGCGCGAGCAATTGCTGCTGGCAACGGTTCATCTGGCCGATGATGAAGCGCAGCTGAACCACAACCCGGCCGCGAAAACGCAGTATGAGTTTGCCATCGCGCTTGCGCAGCAATCATCGAATCCAAAAATCGAAAGCCTGGCGCAGGCTCACTTGGCGGATTTACAGGAAAAGGTTCCAGACATTCCGGCTGCGGCGCTATCGTACCAGCGGGCGCTCGCGCTCGACGCCGAGTCCGGCGATCCGCAGACCGAAGGCCTGGATTGGTTCAACTATGGGCAATTTCTTCGCCGCCACGGAATTCCCGAATCTTTGATCTACGCCTGTTTCTTGCAGGCACAGAATCTGCTCGCACCGTTCGGAGGTGCAAGCCTGGTTACGGTGCAGAGCATGATGCGTGAGCTCGAAACCAAGATGGGACGGGAGGCCGTTGCCGCCACGCGCTACGATTTGGCCGCCGCGACCGCCAGAGCAAGAAATCTTCCTTCTAGTGCCTTCTGAGAAAGCAGCTCAACCCGCGCGGCACTCCGAAACGCGCTCGAAATATCAGCGAATGCGCTGCCGCACGACGCAAAAAAACAAGGTAAACTTCTTCCACATGCCGGTTCCTGCTGAGAGACAAGACTCGCGTTTGATGCGGGCGATGTTTGGTTCCATCGCGCCGCGCTATGATTTCGTCACTCGCATTATTTCCTACGGAATGGACCGCCGCTGGAAGCGCTTGGGAGTTGCGCAAGCGACGCTGCCGGAAAACTCTTTGGTTCTCGATCTGGCGGCCGGCACCGGCGATTTTTCGAAGCTGGTTCGCGAGCGGCGGCCCAAGGCTCGCTCCATCGCCATGGACATCACCGAGCCGATGCTACGTCTGGCCCGCGCGCAGGGCCTGGATGAGGCGGTCTGCGGCGATGCTTGCGCCTTGCCTTTTCCCGACGCCACCTTTGACTGCGTTTTTATCGGATACGGGCTGCGCAATTTTCCGAATCTGAAAACGGCGGTAGCGGAAATTTCGCGCGTCACCCGCCCGGGCGGCTTGATGGTCAGTCTCGATTTTTTTCTGCCGCCCAATCCCGTTTTCCGCGAGATGTATCTCGCGTATCTCTACGCGCAAGGCGCGGTGTGGGGCATGATGCTGCACGGCCGTCCGCGCACGTATAGTTACATTGCGGATTCCTTGCGGAGTTTTGTTTCCATCCAGGATTTATCGTCGCTGCTGGAACGCACGGGCTACGCGAAGGTGGATACCCGGGGATTTATCTTGGGTGGCATCGCGCTGCATTGGGCAACCAAGAGCGGCTAATTCTCGAGCTTGAAGCGGGTCGCGGCCAAATTGTACATCCGGCGCCACAGAAGGCGATTGATCGTGACCACCATGGCGGCCATCACGATTGTGGCGGCCAGCAGCACTCGAAAGTTTCCGGTGTCGGTGGCATTGCTGATTACCGCGCCGAGTCCGGTGGTCATGTAGGTGTGGCCACGGAAATGAAAATATTCGGCGATAATACTCGCGTTCCACGCCCCGCCTGAGGCGGTCACGAATCCGGTAATCAGGAACGGAAATATTCCCGGCAGAAATAATTGCCGCCAGCGATCGCGCCGCTCGAAGCTGTAGACGTTGCAAACTTCTTTCAGGTCCGTGGGAATTGCTGTGGCGCCGGCGATCACATTGAACAGCAGGTACCACTGCGTCCCCAGCAG
>PMHK01000252.1 GCA_003156635.1 Acidobacteriota bacterium
TGGCCTTCGACGATATGACCGCCTTTGGCGCCATTCGCGCCTTGGCTCGCGCCGGCTTGAAAGTTCCGGAAGATTGCTCGGTGATCGGTTTCGACGACATTATTCCCGCCGGGCTCTCGGTTCCTTCGCTGACCACCGTGCGCCAGCCCATGGAAGCGCTGGGCACCGCCGCCGTGGGCATCGTCATGGAAAGCATCAACGCTACGATCGAAGAGCGCGAATCGCCGGCCGTCCACCGCCTGCTCGCGCCGGAACTGGTCGTCCGCGAATCCACGCGCGCGGTTTGAACCGCCGTCACCGGCGATGTTTGCGCTTGACAGGAAGCACCGGACGTCAATAATACTGATGTTTAATAAAGTTTAATAAAATCGACTGGCGCACCGGCTCGCGCCTGCGCTTCTCGAGCGAGGTCGGCGTTATGCCAGGAGGAGTCATCGTGAACACGCCAAGCTTGCCGGGCTATTCCTGCCGCGTCTTGTTCCGCTCCGCCGCCTTGGCTTCGGTGCTGCTGGCTCTTGTCGTAGGGCCTCTCACCATTCGCGCCGACGCTCCGCAGGAAAGCCGGAAAGTCCCGCTCCATTCCGGGTGGGCCTTGCAGTCTTCCTGTAAATTTACCGCTACTGCGGAGCAAATCTCCACGGTCGGATTCAAAACCGAAGGTTGGCATTCGACGGATGTGCCGTCCACCGTGGTCGCCGCGCTGGTCGCCGACCAAACCTATCCCGATCCTTACTACGGCAAAAATCTCCGCGACATTCCCGGCACTACGTATCCGATCGGCAAGAATTTCTCGTTGCTTCCGATGTCGAAAGACAGCCCCTTCCATTGCTCCTGGTGGTATCGCACCGAATTCACGCTCGCGCCCAATTTCGACGGCCGCCACGTCTGGCTTTATTTCGGCGGCATCAACAATCGCGCGAACATCTGGGTGAACGGCCATCAGCTCGCCAATTCCCAAGATGTTGCCGGAGCCTACCAGACTTACGAATACGACATCTCGCCCTACGTGATTCGCGGCCAGCAGAACGCTCTGGCGGTAGAAGCGATCGCGCAAACCGATAAGGATCTCGGCATCAACTGGGTCGATTGGAATCCCGCCCCTCCGGATAAGGAAATGGGCTTGTGGCGTGAAGTGTACTTGCAGGACAGCGGCTCCGTCGCCATTCGCTACCCGCAGGTCATCACTCATTTCCCGTCGGCATCGCTCGACCAGGCCAACCTTACCGTCGAAAGTGAATTACATAATGCCGCGGACTCTCAAATCACTGGAGTTCTGTACGGACGCATCGGCGACATTAAATTCAATCAGACTTACATCCTCAAGCCGCACGAAGTCCGCACCGTGCGTTTCACGCCCGAGGAATATCCGCAGTTGCAGGTCAAGAATCCGAAAGTCTGGTGGCCCTATCGCATGGGCGAGCAAAATTTGCAGACGCTCGCGCTGCGCTTCGCTGTCGGCAACGAGCAATCGGACAACCAGACGCTCACCTTTGGTATTCGCGAAATTACTGCGGAACTGAATGCGCAAAGCGCGCGCCAGTTTTACATCAACGGCCAGAAAATCCTGATTCGCGGCGGCGGCTGGTCGCCGGACATGCTCCTGCGCCAGGATCTCGACCGCCTGCGCACCGAATTCAGCTACGTCCGCGACCTGAATCTCAATACCATCCGCCTGGAAGGCAAACTCGAAACCGACGATTTTTACAATCTGGCCGACCAGCAGGGCGTGCTGATCATGGCCGGGTGGTGCTGCTGCGATCATTGGGAACTGTGGAAACAGTGGAAACCGGGCGACCTGGGAATCGCCACCGCGTCGCTGCGCTCGCAAATCCTGCGCATGCGCAGCCACCCCAGCATGTTGGTCTGGCTCAATGGCAGCGACATGCCGCCTCCGGCCAACGTGGAAACCGCCTACATCAAAGTCCTGCAGGACAACGACTGGCCGAATCCCTTTATTTCATCCGCTTCGCAGGCTCCGACCGCCGTCACCGGAAAATCCGGCGTGAAAATGACTGGCCCCTATGATTACGTTCCGCCCAGCTATTGGTCGGTCGATACCAGCCGCTACGGTGGCGCGTTCGGCTTCAACACCGAAACCGGCCCGGGTCCCGCGGTGCCAATCGAGAGCTGCTTGCGAAGATTTCTGCCGGCCGATCAACTCTGGCCGCAGAATGCCTTCTGGAATTTCCACGCGGGCTCCGAAGGCTTCAAAGACCTCAGCCATTTTGATTCCGCGATGGATGCCATCTACGGCGCGCCGAAGAATCTCGATGATTACGAATTGAAATCGCAGGCCATGGCCTACGACGGCGAACGCGCGATGTTCGAAGCCTACTCGCGCAACAAATACACCACCTCCACCGGCGTGATTCAGTGGATGCTGAACAACGCCTGGCCTTCCACCATCTGGCATCTTTTCGACTTTTACCTGCAGCCCGCCGGCGGATATTTCGGCACCAAGAAAGCCTGCGAGCCGCTGCACGTCCAGTATTCCTATGACGACAACACCATCAACGTCATCAACAGCCTGTACCAGAAATTTTCCGGTCTCACCGTTACCGCCAAAGTTTACGATCCCGATCTGCACGAGCGATTTTCAAAGCAAGTTCAAACCGATGTGGACCCGGACGCGGTGAAGAACGTTCTCACTCTGCCCGCCGAAGCTTTCACTCCTGCTGCGCCGGCCTACTTTGTCCAGCTGCAGCTGCAATCGAGCGACGGCAAAGTTGTCAGTTCGAATTTTTACTGGCTCTCCGCCAAGAAAAACACTTACGAATGGACCAAAACCACTTACCGCTTTACGCCCGTCTCTTCCTACGAGGATTTAACCTCGCTGCAATCGCTACCCAAAGCGGCGATTGAAACCGTCGGCAGCATTCAGCCCGGCCCGGATGGCGCCATCGCGCATATTCAGATTAAAAACCCCAGCGATCATCTGGCTTTTCAACTGCGCCTCGGCATCCACAAATCGGGCCAGGCCGACGAAATCCTTCCGGTTTTGTGGGAAGACAATTATATTGAGCTCATGCCTGGCGAGACGCGCGAACTGACCGCCCAATATTTTCCCGGCACCGCCGTCTTCGGCGGCGTGGATCTCACCGTGGCGGGCTGGAACGTGGACTCCGCCACAATTCATCTAAAAGAGGGAAGGGGCCTGCCTGCGCCAGCCGGCCCCGCGGGACACTGATGCCGAACGATGTTTCCAAGCCGTTGACGACTGCCGCCGGTTCGTTTCCTAACGCCATGCTCAGCGAAGTCTACGAGCAGCCGCGAGCCATTCGCGAAACCATCCGGCAGAACGTCGATGGCGATATTATTTTCGGCCAAGCGCTCCAGCCCATCGAAAACGCGCTCTTCGCTTTCAAGAAAATAATCATCGCCGCCAGCGGCTCCAGCCGTCACGCCGGTCTGGCCGGCGAAATCATGATGGAAGACCTGGCCGGCATCGCGGTCGACGTCGAATACGCCAGCGAATATTGCTACCGCTCGACCCACGCCGGCGCGGATCCCATCGTGGTAGTCATCACCCAGTCGGGCGAAACCGCGGACACCACCGCCGCGCAACGCGAAGCCCTCAACCGCGGCGCAAAAACCGTCGCCATTTCGAATGTCGCCGATTCCACCATTTCCCGCGAAGCCAGCGCCAAACTGAATACCTGTGCCGGATTAGAAAAAGCTGTTCCAGCGACCAAAAGTTTTACCTCCCAACTCACGATTCTGTATCTCCTGTCTTTATTTCTGGCGCGCAAACGTGGCCGCCTCACCTCCGAAACGACGCGCGCGCATCTCATCGAGCTCGACGCGATTCCCGCCGAAATCGAAAAAGCGTTGCCGCAATGGAACACCCTGGCCCTGGCCTGCGCCCGTGAATTTCAGCACGCGCGTGCCTTCCTGTTTTTGGGGCGTGGCGTGCACTACTCGATTGCGCGTGAAGCCGCGCTGAAGCTCAAAGAAATTTCCTACGTGCAGGCCGAAGGCATGCCCGCCGGCGAATTGCGCCACGGCCCCAATGCGCTGATCGACGACCAACTTCCCATCATCGTCATCGCCACGCGCGACGCCTCCGACCCGGATTCCATGTTGCGTTATCACAAGACTCTAGCCGTCATCGAGCACATCAAAGCCACCGGCGGCAAAACCATCGCCATCGCCACCGCAGGCGATCGCGAAATCGCCAAAATCGCGAACCACGTGATCTTCGTGCCGCCCGCGCCAGAATTGCTTTTGCCGATTCTGGAAGTCGTGCCGCTCCAACTCTTCGCCTATCACTTCGCGATTCTGAACGGCTGCAATGTGGACGCTCCGCGCAACCTGGTCAAGGCCGTCGTCACCGAATGACCACCTCCACCACGCCAGCCAGCGGCGCCCCGGCAAAACTGCGTCGCGTCCTCGGCCTTTGGGACCTGATCATCATCGGCATCGTGATCATTCAGCCCATCGCGCCGATGGGCATTTACGGCGTCATCAGCAACGACGCGCGCGGTCACGTGGTTACCACCATTCTGATCGCCATGGTCGCCATGCTTTTCACCGCGGTCAGCTACGGAAAAATGGCCCGCGCTTATCCCTCGGCCGGCTCCGCCTATACCTACGTCGGCCAGGAATTGAATCCGGCGCTGGGCTACGTCACCGGCTGGGCCATCGTGATGGATTACATTCTGAATCCGCTGATCTGCACCATCATTTGCAGCCAGCTCACTCAGAATATTCTTCCGTTCCTGCCCTACTGGGTGCTCGTCTTTTTTTATGCCGGAGCGTTCACGCTGCTCAATAGCCGCGGTATTCAGACCTCCGCGCGCATCAACGACGTGATGGCTGCGGGAATGAGCATTGTCGTCGTCATTTTTTTCGTCTTCGTCGTTCGCTTTCTCTGGAATCTTCACGAATTCGGCCAGGGATTCTTCACTCATCCCTTCTACAATCCTGCCACGTTCAGTTTCAAAAGCGTCTTTCACGGAACTTCCGTGGCGGTGCTCACCTACATCGGTTTTGACGCCATCTCCACCTTTTCCGAGGAAGTCGAAAATCCGCGCCGCAACATCATGCTCGCCACTGTGCTGGTTTGCCTGATCACCGGCGTCCTGGCTTCGCTCGAGGTTTACGCCGCGCAACTGGTCTGGCGCGACCAGCCCTTCCCGGCGGACAAAATCACTTCCGCCTTCCCGCTGGTCGCCCAAACTGCCGGCGGATATTTTCTGTTTCAGTTGATCAACTTTACGATCCTAATTGCCAACATCGGTTCCGGCATGGGTTCGCAACTGGGCGCGGCGCGCTTGCTTTACGGCATGGGCCGCAGCAATGGGATTCCGAAAAAATTCTTTGGCGCGATCGATCCCCAAAGCCGGGTCCCACGCAACAACGTCATTTTTGTAGGAGTGATCGCGCTCATTGGCTCGTTCCTTATTACCTACGATCAGGGCGCGGATCTTTTGAATTTCGGAGCCCTGCTCGCTTTTATGGGCGTCAACATTGCCGCGCTCGTCCGCTATTACCTCCGCGCCGAGGAAAAAAATATACTCAATCTCATTTCCCCCCTTCTCGGTTTCCTGATTTGCGCCTTCATTTGGAGCCAACTCAGCGGCCCGGCCTTGAAACTGGGCGCGGTCTGGATGGCCGTCGGCATCGCTTACGGCGCGGTCAGGACCAGAGGGTTTCAGAGCGAATTAGTCAATTTTGATATCCCTTCCGACGAGTCTTAACCTCCATCGCTGAACCTGCCTTTTGCGCTCCAAAGCTCTGGGTTTCAACTCGGCTCCTCGACTAAACCTTTTCTCACCAATGGACGATTCTTGAACTAGGTGGACGGTTCTATCCCCAAATGCTCTCCGGAGCTCGTCAATCTTATGAGCATCAAGATTTTTAAGATTCTTTTCATCATCGCCGACCCGACGGGCGAAGCCGACGTCCGCCAGAAGCTCGCCGATGTCCGGACCGCGACTTTCGTGATCACGACTGTCGCCACTTTGGCCCAGGCCGCGGGGTCACTACTGCGCAGTTCGTTCGATGTCTTGCTCGTCAACCTCGCGGTTCCGGATTACCGGGACATCGATAGTCTCCGCAATCTCATCCTGGCGGCCAAAGAAGCCCCGGTCATCGTGGTCAGCAGCTTGTACGACGAAGTGCAAGCTCTGGAAGCCGTCCGCGCAGGCGCCGAGGATTACACCGTGGGCAGCCGCATGAATTCCGCGGCCTTCGAGCGCGTTATCCTGTATTCCATCCAGCGGCATTTGGCTCATCAGAAGACCGCCTTACAATTTTCGGTTTCGCGGGTTCTCGCCGAATCCACCGACCTGCGCGGCGCTGCCGATGGCATCCTCAGCGCTCTTTGCGAGTTCGCAAGATTCGACCGCGGCGAAATCTGGCAGGGTGATGCATCACCAAGCCAGGTCGCCCTGCTGACCTCCTGGCCTCGATCTTCGCCGCGAAAGCCGCCCGCCGAACTCTCCCAGGCCCCGGTCGCCGGCGAAGATCTCGTTGGCCAGGTCTTACGGTCATGTGCGCCGGCGAGCACTACCGAGCCGCACGCCGCCGTCGCCATTCCGCTCAGCGTTGGGGCTGGAGCACTCGGCGTACTCGCGCTCTTTGGCCCCGGAACCCAGGGCGGCGACGAAGACTTCGCCAAATTGCTAATCAGCGTCGGCGGGCAGTTAGGGCAGTTTATGGCCAGAAAAACGGCGGAAGCGGAACGCGAGAGCCTCGGAACCGAGCGTTTGATCATTCTCGATTCCACTTCCGAAGGTATCTACGGTTTGGATCGCAACGCAGAGTATGCGAGGAAGATTTTCCGGGGGCATTCTAGCCAAGGGAGCGCACACCTGGGCCAGGGGATGATCGGCGCGATTTTCTCCGGACTCGAGAGAGTCGAGATCTCGAGGAATGGCGGCTGCTCGCCAGTCCTCCCGCGCTGCAACTGCAAGGCGCGTTCTGGGATTCGCTTGGTGAGGATTTGAAATCGGGGTCAGGCGTGCTCCTGGTCGCGCGCGGCCAGGAAGTGACCACCGGACTGCTGGAACGCCTGCGCAATTTCCCGGCGGATGTCGCGAACCGGCAGGTGGTTCCTATGATCTCGCAAAAGGCCCCCGCCCACCGGTACCGGCAGGCGCCGTGCGCTGAACGGTCGAACCTCGAACCTATTCCGCCTCTTGGGTGACGATATGCACATCCACGGCGGGCGCTTCGCTTAAAAATCGGTTGATTCCGTTCATGTATAGAAGTTTTTTCCATCCTTCCGTCGGCGATCTTCCAAAAATGACCTGGGTGATGTGCTTCTCCCGCACAAACTGCGCGGTCGCCGCCGCGATGCTCTCTCCTTTCAGCCGCACCGGTTTCGCGCCCAGGTTTTCCGCGAACTGCAGATTGGACTGCAGGGCCTTTTCGTCGTCTTCGTCCGCCTCGCCCTCCAGGTCTACATGCACCGCGAACAGTTCCGCATCCATCCGTCGCGCCATGCGCGCCGCCCGCGCCACTAAATACTGCGCCTTGGGGTTCGCGCTGATACATACCGCAATCCGCTCGCGCACGCCCCAACTCTCCTGAATGTCTTTTTCCTCCATGTACGATTCCAGGCTGCGATCCACCTGCTCCGCAACCTGGCGCAATGCCAACTCGCGCAGAGCGATCAAATTGCCCCGCCGGAAGAAATTCTTCAGCGCCTGCTCGATTTTTTCCGTGCCATAGACGTCGCCGCGGCGCATGCGATTTTGCAGCGCCTCGGGAGTCAGGTCGACCATCACCGTTTCGTCCGACACCTGCAGCACCCAATCCGGCACCGTCTCGCGCACCGGGACGCCGGTGATGGCTCGCACGGTCGGCGCGATGCTTTCAATGTGCTGGATATTTACCGTCGAAATCACGTCGATTTTGTTTTCCAGGATTTCCAGCACGTCCTCATACCGCTTGCGGTTTTTGCAACCGGGAATATTGGTATGGGCCAGTTCGTCGACCAGCACGACCAGCGGCTTCCGTTCCAAAATCGCGTCCAGATCCATTTCCGCGAATAGCGTCCCTTTGTAATCCATCATCCGCCGCGGAATCGTTTCCATCTGCGACGCCAGCTCGGCGATTCCTTTGCGCCCGTGCGTCTCCACAATGCCGATCACCACATCCTGGCCGCGGCTGTGCCGCCGGATCGCTTCGCTCAGCATGCTGAAGGTTTTGCCCACTCCCGGCGCATAGCCCAGAAATAGCTTCAGCGAGCCCTTGGTCCTCTCGGCGGGATTTGATTCAGCCAGCCATTCTTCTGGAGTTTTCATGTTCGATTCATTCTCTTTTTCAGGGCCCGGAGCAAGCTACGGTAGAATATCTACGTGCGCACTTCCATCCTGATGCGGTTCGTCCGCTTTCTCAGCGCGTTCGTCGTCGTGATGGGCATCAGCCTTTTTTATCGATACATCCTGCCGGTAAATCCCACCACGGTTGCGCTCACTTTACTACTAGCCATTCTAGCGGTTTCTACGGTCTGGGGCATTGCAGTCGCCGTTTTTATGTCCATCGTCGCCATGTTGGCGTTCAATTACAATTTCCTGCCGCCGGTGGGCCGTTTTACCGTGGCCGATCCGCAAAACTGGGTCGCGCTCTTCGCCTTTCTGGTCGTCTCCGTCCTGGCCAGTCACTTATCTTCGCGCGCTCGCCAGAAAGCCGAAGATGCTTCCGCCCGCCGCCGCGAAATCGAAAAACTCTATTCTTTCAGCCAGGGGCTGCTCGAATCCGGTAACGTCATTCAATTGCTGAACCGCATTCCCA
>PMHK01000153.1 GCA_003156635.1 Acidobacteriota bacterium
GAGATGGATGCAGCGCTGCACCGGGCCCACGAACTCGTCAGCGAACTGAACCATCAGACCGAAACTCTTCGTTCCGCCAGTCAGGTCGCGCAGGAAAAAAGCAGTTTGATCAGCCAATCCCTTTCGCAGGTGGAGGCGGCAGAGGCCGCGCGCGCGGCAAGGCTTACCGCGGGTCAGTCTCGAGAGGANNTCTTCGCTGGATAGCAACCTTCAGCACATGATCGGGCAAATTTCCGCTCATTCGCAGGAAATCCTGCAGGGCGCGGAAAAGAAAATGACCGAACGTTTGGGTGAACTGCGCGAACCTTTCGCCCAGGCCGCCGAAGAAGCGCGCGACACCATCGCCGGAATTCAAGCGTCGCTGGGCCAGGAAGTGCAACGCGCCCGCGAATCGCTCACCCAAGTGGAGCAGGTCGCCAGCCGCACCAAAGAAATTTCTGGGCAGCTCGAAGCCGCCAGCCACGACACGCTAAATCAATTACACCGCCGGCTCGAAGCCATCCTGGATACGAACACCGCGGAGATGAACCGCCGCGCCGATGGCATTTCCGCAAATCTGTCGCAGAAAGTAGGTTCGTCGCTGGATTCGATTGGGCATCAGTTCCTGGAGCGAACCGTCGCCGAGACCGAGAGCCGCCTGGCGCCGCATCTTGAGCGCGTCCCGGCTTTGCTGCGCGACCTCGAAAGCCGCGAAATCCAAACCGAAGAAGGCCTGCGCGTCCATCGCGAGCGTTTGCGCCAGTTGGCCGAAAACAATCAGCGTGAAGTGGACAATCGAATCGCGGCCACCACCGCCAGTCTCCATGCTGATTTCGAGACGGCTCGGCGTGACGCGCTCGCCAAATGGAGCGAAGAGCTCGATGCCAGCGGCGTACGGGCCGCTCATTCGGCCGCGGAGTCCCTGGGCAAGACTTCGGAATGGTTTCAGCAGGAGGCGCGAGCGCGATTGCAGGTACTGGTGGAACAGGCCCTGGTCACCGCGAGCGCCGGCCTCGGCGAAAAAGCGACGGCCGCGACGCACAATTTTGAAACTCAGCTGGCCGTTCAAACCTCGACTCATCTCGCCCAGATTTGTGAACAAGTGGAAGGAGTCGCGCGTGAGGTGACGGGAAGAACGCGCACCGAACTGGAGCGTGCCGCGGAAGCGGCGGCGGCTTCGTTTGGCCAGGTGCTCCATGCGGAGCGCGACCGCCAGACCGTGGAATTTGGGGCGGCCACCAGCGAAATCCAGCGTCAACGCGCGGAGGAATTTGACCACTCGACGCAGCAACTGCTGCATACACTGGACGCGAACGCGTTGACCTCAGTCGAAAGCTTCCGCGCACGCATGGCCGAGCAACTGGAAACAGCCGCTGCCGAAGGTCGCGGTGCGCTGCAATCGGAATTCGCCTCGACCCTCGAAAACTATCGCACCGAACGCGATGCCCACAAGCAGCAGTGGATCGAACACTTGGAGCGACTGTCCGGCGAGGCCACCGAAAAATATCAGGACAAGTTACAAACCGGCGGCGATGCGTGGGTTAGTTCGTCCATGCGCCGTCTGAACGAACACGGGCAAAACGGAATCGAGTCATTGTTAAGAAACGCCGATCAGGCCTTGCGCGATTCCTTTGCCAAGGTCTTCGAAGGGCTTTCCGAGATGCTGCGTGATCGAAGTGTGGGCGCGTCCGGTGTGGGAAGCTCGGCGGGATTCGGACAAATCCCCAATCGCGACAGCGGCGAGAGTTCCGGTCCACACAACAACGTGATTTAAGACCATCCGCCCCGCCAGTTATTGCTTGCTCCCCTCTCGTCGATGCGTATCGTCCCCGGCGCTACGAGATATTTGGTATGCTCGCGCGCGTAAAGATCCAAGCCCACACTTGACTCGGAGTCTTATGACTCGTCTGCTGTGCGCGGCCGCCCTGATATTTTGTGTCGTCAGCGGTCCACTGAAATCGCAGGATCCAAAAACCACGGCCACAGAAGATTACCTGTTTGCCTGGGCCGGCGACGCGGATCAAAAGGGCAACGATTTTTTGGCCGTCATCGACGCCGACCCCTCGTCGGCGTCCTACGGGAAATTAGTGACCACCCTCGCTACGGATCAGAAAACGATTCAAGTCCATCACACCGAATACACCATGCCCGCCAGCGGGATGCTCTTTGCCAACGATCATGGCGCCGGCCGCACCTTCATCTTTGACGTGCGCGATCCGCTGCATCCCAAGATTGCCAACTCGTTTACCGATATGGGCGGCTACATGCATCCGCACTCGTATCTGCGCCTGCCAGATGGAAATGTCTTGGCGACTTTCCAGCATGCGCATCATGCCGGCAGCGACATGGTGATGGGCGCCACCGGGGGTCTAGTGGAAATTAATGACGAAGGCAAAGTCATTCGCTCCGCCAGCAGCGCGGATCCCGCATTCGCCGACGCTTTACTGATGCCGTACAGCCTGGTGGTCCTTCCCGAACTGGACCGCATTGTTTCCACCAACTCTTCCATGCACTTGAACGAAATCTTCAGCGGCGTCACCTATCAGGTGTGGCGGCTTTCCGATCTCAAGTTGCTCAAGACCGAATATTTCGACGTCGGTGAAAATCGCTACGCGCAAATCAGCCCGGAAGAGCCGCGCCTTGGTCCGGATGGATCGATCTTCGTCCAAACGCTCGGATGCGGAATCGAACGCATTACCGGCATCAACACCGACCAGCCGACGTCGCACCTCGTGTATTCGTTCCCGGGTAACTGGTGTGGGGTTCCCACCATCGTGGGACATTACCTGATCCAAAGCGTTCCGGACCTGCATGGTCTGGTCGTGCTGGACATCGCGAACGCGGCCAAGCCTGTGGAAGTTTCGCGGCTGAAATTGACCGATACCTACAGCCCGCACTGGACAGCGTGGGGCTCAAAAACGCAACGCCTGGTGGTGACTTCCAGTGGCTCGCCGGTCGATCACCGGCTTTTCTTATTAAAGCTCGATCAGGCGACCGGCGTGATCACCGTGGATGACGCGTTTCGCGATACGGATGGAAAACCCGGATTCAACTTCGGAGATCGCGAATGGCCGCAAGGTTGGAAGGGTACGGGCGCGCCACACGGCGCGGTGTTCACGCGCTGAAATTTCTCGAATTCAGCGAAGCTCAATTCGGAACGACCACTCCTGCGACAAATTCGTTTATTTCGTTCCGACCACTTCGAGAACGGCGTTCCCCACATACTGAACTTGTTCCGCCGACATTTCCGGAAACAACGGAATGCTGAGCACGCGTTCGCAGGCCCGTTCCGCATGCGGAAAAGTGCCGGCGGGATAGCCCAGGGACGAGTAAGCCGGTTGCAGGTGTACCGGCGTCGGATAGTGCACCGAAGTCTCGATTTCGCGTTCGGCCAGCTGCGCGATAACGGCCGGACGATTTTTCACGTAGATGACGAACTGATGGTAGACGCATTCGTCGTGCGGATCGTCGATCGGCATCGTAAGCTTCGCGGGTTCGAGTAACCGGCGGTATTCGCGGGCAATTTCGCGCCGGCGCTGGGTCCACGCGTGCAGCCGCCGCAGTTTAATGCGCAGCACCGCGCCCTGAAAACCCTGCATGCGATAGTTGAATCCGACAAATTCGTGAGCGTAACGCGCGGTTTGGCCGTGCGAACGCGCGGCGCGCGCGAATTTCGCGATGCCTTCATCGTTCGTGGTGAGCGCGCCACCTTCTCCGTATGCGCCCAGATTTTTTGATGGATAAAAACTGAACGCGGCCGCCTGGCCCAGTGAGCCGACCCGCTGCTGCCGGTACCGGGCCGCGTGTGCCTGGGCCGCATCTTCCAGGACGCGCAGGTTGTGGTGCGCGGCAATTTCGCGGATTGGATTCATATCGGCCGGCCGGCCGTAGAGATGAACCGGGACGATCGCCCGGGTGCAGGGTGTAATCGCCCGTTCCAGCAACTTCGGATCGAGATTGGCCGTCGCGGGGTCGATGTCGACGAAGACCGGGCGTGCGCCGCAGTAGGTAATGGCCTCGGCGGTAGCAAGAAAAGTGTTGGGCGTAGTGATCACTTCGTCGCCGGCTTGTACCCCGATGCCCAGCAAACCCAAATGCAACGCCGCGGTTCCGCTGCTTAGCGCGACGCAATAAGCCGTGCCGCAAAAATCAGCGAACTCGCGTTCGAACGCCTGCACTTCGGGGCCTTCGACAAACGCGGAACTCTGGCACACGCGATCCAGCGCCGGCAGAATCTCGTCGCGCAGACCGGCATATTCAGCTTTCAGATCAAGGAGTGGAACTTTCATGAGTGGCCTTTCGCGGACCTTTCGAAAACCTTTCGAAGACCTTTCGAAGACCTAAAAACTGTACTGTAGTGCGGCCGATGCGGCAAGCGGCGGCATCAGCCACGTGCCGTGAAAAGCCTGCAAAGTTTGAGGCGTCGAATATTCCTGAATCATATATGCGTGAGCGTCCCAGTGATTTTGGTGCGGCGCAAGGCCCAGGCAAATATGGCAAAAGACAACGGAATAAGAATCGCCGCAAAAATCAAAAGCGCGGCGATCGAAGGCCCCAGCTCCGCCCAGCTCGCCCGGCCCAGCAGCGCGGCGCGCATTCCTTCCAGCGCGTAGGTGATCGGAATCAGGCGCGCCAGTATCCGCAACGGCTCCGGCAAAACCGAAACCGGGTACATCATGCCGCCGACCAGGCCGGAAACTCCCAGGAACAACCACTTCGCTGGATTTCCGCGTCGGAAGAGAAGCGAATAGCTGGCCGAGATAATTCCCAGTCCCGCGAACGCCAGAATCGAAGCCAGCAGAACCACGATGGCGCCCGGCCAATTTGCCGAACGCGGCGAGAAGTCAAAAAACAAAATTCCCCACCCTAAATACACGCAGGTGCGCATGGCCAGTGCGGCAAACGGGTACACCGCGGAACCCGCGAGAATCACCGGAAGCGGCGTTTGGGTGACCAGCAGCGCCTCGAGCGTACGGTTTTGCCGCGCTTCTTCGATGCTGGCGTCAAACGCGGTCAGCGACACGCTCAAATAGTCGAAAAACGCGAAACCCACCAGCGCGAAGGCGAAGTAGCTGCTTCCCGCCGGCAGCGCGCTGGAGAGCTCGGGGCTTTGCACGAAGCGGGAGAGATAATAAAAAGTTGCCACTCCAAAAAATGCTTCAAGAATCTCGATCAGGAATGCTCCGCGATATCCGCGTGCGATGGCGAAATCGCGGCGGAAAAAAGCCACGACCTTGCGCAAGGTGCGAACGAAACTCACGACGCCACACCGCTGTGCACCGGTTGGCGTAACAGCTTGGTAACCGCCTCGGCAAAATTTGGCGAGCCGGCTTTCAGGGCCAGACCGCGAGGTGTGTCGAACGCGATCACCCGGCCCTCCTCCAAAACCAGCACGCGATCGGCGACCTCCTGCACTTCGCTGAGCGTGTGCGAGGCGAAAAGAAGAGTTGTACCGAGACGGCGCACCAGGTCGTCTTTGATCAGCCGGCGAAAGTCCGCCGCCGCCAGTGGGTCCAGGCTGCGCGTGGGTTCGTCGAGCAGCAGCACCGCGGGTTGATGAAGCAAAGCCCGGGCCAGCCCCAGGCGATGGGTCATACCGGTGGAGAAAGTTCGGACTTGGCGGTCGAGGTCGGCGGTAATTCCCATTCGTTCAGCGGTCGCCGCGATGCGCGTTCGGATGTCCGCTACGGAAAGATTGTTCATGGCCGCGAAGAAGCCCAGATTTTCGCGAGCGCTCAGCCGGCCGTAGAAACCTTCGTCGCCTCCAGTGTGGTACCCGATCTGGCGGCGAGCCGCGGCCGGGGAGCGTTCGACATCGTTGTTGGCGATCGACGCGTGACCGCGGGTGGGAACGATCAGGGTGGCTAGGATGCGCAGCAGCGTAGATTTACCGGCGCCGTTCGGCCCCACAATTGCTACCGCCTCTCCAGACTTAACCCCAAACGAAACACCCGCGAGCGCGCGTTCAGTCGGTTTCGAAATCGGTTGCAGCAAACTCCGCCAGCCAGAGCGTGCAGGAGGGAAAAATTTCTCGAGCGAAGATACGGCGATATCGTCACCGGGCATCTGTGTGGTTATATCCGAACTCACCGGGGCAATCCAGTTCCGTCGTTGCTTTCTGATTAAGTCTCGGTAGAATATGAGGCAGTGAGAGACGGCGTTCGGCGTAAACGCCGGTTTTAGGTTTTCGATTGTCGCCTCAGCCAACCAGCCCTGACGTACCAAGGAGCGGCCAAAGTGGACGCACCTCTTTCCTTACAAACGACGGTAATGGTGACTTCCCAACAGGTCTCGTGTCCGTTGGGCGATGAATCGGCCATCTTAAACATGAAGAACAGCGTCTACTACGGCGTGAATCCGGTGGGCGCGACCGTATGGAATCTGCTGAAAGAAGCGAAGACGGTTGGCCAGATTCGCGATGCCATCCTGAACGAATACGAAGTGGACGAAGTACGCTGCGAAAAAGATTTGTTTGCGCTGCTGGAAGAAATGCGGAGTGAAGGCTTGATCGAAGTACGCGACCGGGCCGCGGGCTAGCGTACCAAGGCGCGCCGCGACTTCTTCGGCAGCAAGGGGTTAGAACGACCCAGTGAAAGCGACTATTCAAAGTTGGCGAACGTTTTGGGCGCTGAACCGCGCTGAGCGCGCGGTGGCCTGGTCGGCTGCGCTGGGATTAGCCGCGGCATGGATTGGTTTGCGCCTATTCGGGTTCAGGCGCTGCCAGGAATTTGCTTCTAAGCGAATTGAAAATNNTGCCTGGAGCAATCCCTGGTGTTGTGGGCGCTTTTGCGTCGCCACGGTTTCGCCGCCGAACTGAAAATCGGCGCGCGGAAAGAAGCGGGACGTTTCGAAGCCCATGCCTGGGTTGAACTCGACCGGGTTCCGTTGAACGACGAAACCAGCTCGAATCGCCAGTTCGTTCCGTTCGACGGTGCGATAACCTCGCTGGAGACCCAAGCGGAATGAGCGGGATCGTCGGCATGTTCGAACGTGGCGGAGCGCGCATCGATCGTGCGTTACTGCAGGCGCTCACCCATTCCATTTCGTATTGCGGGCCGGATGCGCGCGACACCTGGATCGGCACTTCCGCCGGGTTCGGCCACACCCTGCTGCGCACTTCCCGTGAATCGCAAAACGAGCAGCAACCCGCGAGTCTCGCCGGCCAATATTGGATTACCGCCGATGCCCGCATCGACTGCCGGGACGAGCTGATCGCGGAAATGGCGCGAGCGGATGAGTTCGATTCCGCGCAGGCGCGCCGCTCAGCCAGCGACTCCGATCTTATTCTGCGTGCGTACTCGATCTGGGGAGAAGATTGCGTACGGCGTCTGCGCGGCGATTTTTCGTTTGCGATCTGGGACGCGCGCGAAAGAAAACTTTTTTGCGCGCGCGACCATTTCGGCATCAAGCCCTTTTACTACGCCGAACTTGGCGAACTCTTCCTTTTCAGTAATGTCCTGAATTGCCTGCGGCAACATCCCGATATTTCGGCCGACTTGAACGACGCAGCGGTTGGCGACTTCCTGCTCTTTGGATTGAACTGCGATGAGGCCACCACCACCTTTCGAGACATTCGCCGGCTTCCAGCCGCCCATGCGATGACCGTTTCAGCCGATGGCCTCCGCATCAAACGCTACTGGACTGCTCCGACCGAAGGCCGTATTCGTTACAGCCACGCGGAGGACTTTGTCGAGCATTTTCAGATTTTGCTGCAGCAAGCTGTCGCGGACCGCCTGCGGACCGCTCCGGTGGGAATCTTACTAAGCGGCGGACTCGATTCCGCGACGGTCGCCACCACGGCGCGAGAGCTCTCCCGCACCGGCGCGGCAGCGTCCGACTTGCGCGCCTACACGGTAATCTACAAATCGTTGATACCGGATGAAGAAGGGTACTATGCGCGGCAGGTTGCCGATTTTCTGAAAATTCCGATACAGCTCATCGCGGTTGATGAACTGAAAGCGTTCGCGAGCTCGGACGGCCCCGAAATGCATTGGCCGGAGCCGGTGGATGATCCTTTCTTCGCCGGTCTTTTTACGCAGTTTGCAACCATCGGCGCCGAGTGCCGGGTCGCGCTTTCGGGTGAAGGCAGCGACAATCTGATGCACTTCCAGATGTGGCCGCATTGTAAGGACATGGTCAAGCGTCGCGAGTGGCTCAATTTGGCCAAGCAGGCGCCGCGATACTGGGCAGTTCGCCCATCGCCCTGGCCCGGCTTGCGCCGTCGCGCCGCTGGGNNCACACCGCGCCAGTTTTCCCCAAGTGGCTGGCCCCCGATTTTGCGCGCAGGTTGAACTTAAATGATCGCGCAAAGCAATGGAGCGAATTGCCGGATTACCAGCCGCATCCGATCCTGCCCAAAGCCCACGCCTCGCTCTCGTTGCCGCATTGGGCCTCAATGTTCGAACACGAAAATCCGGGCGTAACGCACAGCCCCGTCGAGGTCAGGTATCCGTTCCTCGACCTGCGGATCGTGAATTTCTTGCTGGCGCTGCCCCCTTTCCCGTATTTTTTCGACAAAAGTATTTTGCGCGAAGCTACCGCAGGCCGGCTGCCGGAATCTGTTCGGACCCGGAATAAAACCCCGCTCCCGGGAAATACGCTGTCGAAACACCTTCAACATTCCGGTACGAAATGGCTGGATGAGTTAAACTGGTCAGCCGATATGGATTCATATACCGATCGCGGATTAATGCAACCGTTTCAAAACGAAACGGATGCGGAGCAGCTCCACTCCAATATTCGGCCCCTGTGTCTTAACTTTTGGTTGCAGTCAGTGCGCAAGGTCCGGTATAACTTGCGTGCGGAGGTTCGCAATGCTTANNACGGAACTGTGCAGCAATTGACCCAGAAGGTGGGATTGCGTAAAAGCAGCGATGGCGGCAGGTTCCCCAGATATAAAACGCATATGTAATTTTTGATGTTGAGCATCAGTCCCTTGTCCCTGATTCATCGGATTGGCAACGTACAAAATCTGAAGGCTGCATCGCGGTGCACAGCGTCCGGTCGCGTTATGCGGATGTCGAAATATTGACCGCCTCCAATTTTGCCTATTCTCTGTTCGGCCTGAACATCTACACCAATCTTCCTCTGCCTGAAATCTCGCTCGTTCAAATTACTCCCGGCAGTCCNNCGGCAGTCCCTTGAGCCAGAAAGGCTTGCCCCACCATACTCCCGCCATTGGAATTCACCTGGCCATGTTTCCCGACGACTTGGAACAGCTTCCGAACCTGGCCGAAGAGTTGTGGTACGTGACGGAAGATCAAGACCAGATTGGAACTTCGGCGTTGAAGATCTGGAAAACCTCGAGTGGCCGTTTTTTGAGGCTTGAGTATTTCGACGGGACAAAGTTTTGGCTTGATATCCAGGGAAAGCACATCTGGGCAACTTGGCCGGACAACCTGACCCTTGAAGATACGTCCACATATCTGCTCGGGCCCGTGTTGGGTTTGCTGTTACGGCTTCGGGGCGTCACCTGCCTCCACGCGAGCGCAGTGAGTTTTGGGAATTACGCTGTCGCCTTCATTGGTTCCGAAGGAGCGGGAAAATCAACGACCGCCGCGGCGCTCGCCCGGCAAGGATGCGCGATTATCTCCGACGATGTAGTTGCCCTGGCGGAAACTGACAACGTTTTCTACGTCCATCCTGCCTATCCTTATCTCTGCTTATGGCCGGAATCGGTGGCATCCATTTACGGATCTCCTGAGGCACTTCCGCGATTTAGCCCAGCCTACGATAAACGTTGTTTGTCGCTCGAAAGGCAGGGACTCAATTTCGAGGCCAGGACACTGCCGCTGAAGGCTATTTATATTCTGGAAGAGAGACGGTCCGATCCAGCGCCGGTCATTGAGCCGCTCGCGGATCAAAGCGCGCTTCTAGCGCTCGTCGCCAATACCTTCGCGACCAACGTGCTCGATCGCGCCATGCGGGCCGAAGAATTTAAGCTTCTGGGCCGATTGGTTCCCCGTACCAAGATACGCAAGGTTTTCCCACACCGAGACGTTGACCGTCTGCCGGATCTGTGTCGGGCCATCCGCGAAGACGTCGAGGGGCCCAATGATGAACTTCCAGGTCGCTTGGATATCGCCGGGACCGAATAAATCAACACCCGTGGCTCATTGTATACTCTGTGGTGGA
>PMHK01000078.1 GCA_003156635.1 Acidobacteriota bacterium
TTGTCGCGTTCGCCGGAAATGATTTTGTCCATGGTGTAGGTCACGGTTTCGAGGCGCTGAAGCTGTTGAATCTGGCGGACGACGGTGGGCTGACTGACGTTGATCGAAGTTTGCCCGCTGCGGAACAGGCCCAGGAGGTGCAGCAAACCGACGCCGGTCGATAGCCAGACCGCTCCGCCGATCACGCCGATGGTCAGCAGGACCCCCAGTAGAATTCCGAGGAGTCCGGAGAAGCGTGGCTTGTTGCGTTGGGCGGATTCGCTCGAGGTTTCCATCCAGGCTCGATTGTCCCTTACTCAGATGGTTTTGTCTTGGGCATAACAGACGCGCTGGAGATTGCATTCGGCGCAGCGCGGATTGCGCGCCACGCAGACGCGGCGTCCATGCCAGATGATTTGATGCGAAAACTGAATCCACTTCTCTTCAGGGATGATTTTCATCAAATCTTGCTCGATCTTTTTGGGATCTTGGTTTTTGGTTAGATCCAGGCGGTTGGAAATTCGGATGACGTGAGTGTCGACGACTACACCGGAGGGAATTCCAAACGCGCAGCCCAGGACCACGTTGCCAGTTTTGCGGGCGACACCTGGGAGGGTCAAAAGTTCATCCATGGTTCTGGGGACTTCGCCGTGAAAATCTTCGATGATTTTTTTGCTCGCGCCCATGATCGATTTGGTCTTGTTGCGAAAAAAACCGGTGGGTCGGATGTCCTGCTCGAGTTCGGATGGATTGGCGTAGGCGAATGCCTTGGCGTCCGGATATTTCTTATAAAGCGTTTTAGTAACTTCGTTGACGCGGACGTCGGTGCACTGCGCCGAGAGAATGGTCGAAATGAGCAACTGGAAGGCATTGGCGTGAGTTAATTCGCAGGTCGCGCCAGGATAGGCTTCCTGGAGCTTTTCCAGAATGATGCGAACGCGTTTTGGATTGGGCCCTTTGCCGGCTTCGAGACCGGGAGTGGGCCGAAACTTGCGCGCGGTCGCCGACTTCGCGGTTTTTACGGCTTTTCCGGCCGTTTTCGGATGCTTCTGCGGTGTTTTCTTTTTCGATTTGCTCATGAATTTAAAGAATATAGCACAGGGAACAAAGGCGCTCTAGACGAGCAAAACCGGAGAGCGCGATATTCGAAGAAAAGAAAACGGAAAGACGATCGACTCCGGGGTTTAGCTTTCGACGCGAACGCCTTTCCAGAAAGCTAAGCGGTCCTTGATTTCCTGCGCCGCAGATTTGGGGTCGGGATAAAACCAGGCCGCGTCGGGGTTCTGCTGGCCGTCCACTTCAAGGGTGTTGTAGCTCGCTTTACCCTTCCAGGGGCAGGTGGTGTGGGTGTCGCTCGGGCGCAGGTATTCTTGTTTCACCGAGCCGCGCGGGAAATAGTGATTTCCTTCGATCACGACCGTGTCGTTGCTCTCGGCGATGACTTTATTGTTCCAAATGGCCTTGGCCATGAATTCCCCGGGGAACCGTCGAAATGATCGAACGCCGCTGACTACACGGCGAAGAAAAGATTCTGGGCGAAGGGCCATTCGGTGTCGAACCACTGGCCGTCGCAGCGATAGCCGGTGCGCTCCCCCATCTGAACGACTTCTTGCGGATTGTATTTGTGCGAGCTTTCGGTCCAGATGGTTTCGCCCTCGCGCAGGTAGAACCGGAAACCGGCTTTGCGGATGGTGATGCGCTGCCAGGCCTTTGATTGCAGATGCATTTCGACTCGACGTTCGGACTGGTCGTAGCGGGCCACGTGTTTGAACAGCGACAAATCGAAATCGGCATCGAGTTCGCGATTGATGCGCGCAAGGAGATTCATATCGAACGCCGCGGTCACGCCAGCAGCGTCATCGTAAGCGGACAAAAGCTGCGGAATCGGCTTTTCCAAATCCGTGGCGAGCAAAAGCGCGTCGTCTTTTTGCAGCACGGCGCGAACTTCGCGCAAGAACTGGTCGCCGGCCGGGCGGTCAAAATTGCCGATGGTGCTGCCGAGGAAAAGAACCAGCAGCCGTTCGCCGTCTTTGCGCCGCGCCGCGACTTCCTGCAGACCGTCGAGGTAGGCGCGTTCGAATCCGACAATACTGACCTGATCCATCTGGCCGATTTCCTGCTGGCAGCGATTCAGGGCGCTGAGGGAAATATCGATCGGGTAATAGTTGACGCGCTGCTGGCGCGACAAGGCTTCCAGCAGCAGGCGGGTCTTCACGCCACTGCCGCTGCCCAGTTCCGCGACGACCACCGGCGACTGCAGCCTCGCAACAATTTCCGACGAATGACGTTGCAGCAAACGCATGCCGGCGCGGCTGAGCCCGTATTCGGGCAGCAGGCAGATTACGTCGAAGAGCCCGGAGCCGACTTCGTCATACAAATATTTCGACGGCAATTCTTTTTGGCCGGGCTGGCTGAGGCCGACCACTACATCGGACGCAAATTCAGTGATGATTTCCGGGGCAGTATTCGCCGCGATGATTCGTGGAGCACTGGCCATGGGTTATTCCTCGACGCAGCGAAAGCTGCCGTAGACATAGGGATAGTGAGGCTGAAACCAATTCCGGAACGAGCGGCGCATCATGACCGCGTCGGTGCGCGGCGAGCCACCTTTCATAACGTAGTGCTTCCCGTCAAAAAAATCCGCGGAGTATCCGGGATAAAAAGAGAAAGCTTCGAAACCGGGAAGCGGGCCGAAAACCGTCGAAGTCCACTCCCAGCCATTGCCCAGGAGATCTTCGACGCCAAAAGCGCTGGCGCCATCGGGATGCGCGTCGGCGGGGGCCGCGTCCCAGCGCTGATGATGAAAATTTCCATGCTTGGCTGCTGGAGCGGAATCGCCCCACGGATACGTTCGTTCGCGACCTTCAGGCGTGCCGTATGCGGCGCGATGCCATTGCTCTTCGGTGGGGAGTTTCTTGCGAGCCCAACGCGAATAGGCGTTGGCTTCGGCATGGCTCACGTACACGGGCCAGGATTCCGGCAAGGGAACCGAGCCGGACATGCTGCCATAATTCCAGCGCGTCCCGGGCGACGCGGGATCTCCGCCATCGCGAGGAATCCAGAAATGGGGATGACGCAGATTGGTCTTGCGCCGCCATTCCCAATCTTCTGGGCGCCAGTATTTGGGCACTTCGTATCCGCGAGCCTGCACGAACCTGAGGTATTCGCCGTTGGTCACCGGGAACACGTCGATGGTGAAACTCGGCACCAAAACTTTCTGCTCGCCAAATTCGTTGTCCCACCCGAAAGCGCGTTCGGCGCGGGGCTGGCCCAGCGTGGCGATGCCCGACGGGATGGTTACTTGGCGCGGCTCCGGTCCGGGCCCGTCGTCTTCATCAGCGAGTGCCGCGATATTCTTTTTGTCCGTGGGGAGACTGTGCAACAAGTACGCCAGAGTCTCGGCGTGCATCAGGCGATGCTCGATGGCGACATTCAAGAGCTGCTCGTTTGAAGCGGGCAAATCCACGCCGGCAAATCCCAAATTGCGGATAGCGTCATCGAGATGTTCTCGGGTGAGGCGGTTGTATTTCTCGACGCGCGCGATGGTCGGCCAATCCTTGGGCTGATCCGTGGGCAATCCGCCATCGACCGGATCGATGCCGAAGGCAAATAATTTGTTGAAGGCTTCGTCGTGGGAAGCCAGATCCAGCGGACCAGCCAGAAGATTAAAATCGAACGCCTCGAGATGCCCGAGATAAAAAATCAGGCGGTGGCGTTCGGCGATGGGCCGGTCGTAGAAGGAATTCGGCGGCAGCACCTGAAATAGGGCATCGGTGCGGGCGCGAGCTTCGGCCAGCCGAGTTAGCAACGGCGATTCGGATGTAGTGACAGCGCGAGAGGCCGCGTTCACAGCATTCACCTCGGAGGGCCACGTTAAAGTAGACAACCCTTGTACCCTCGTATGACGCCCGGCGGCAAGCTAATGTTTCAATGGCATTGGATGCTGGGGCTAAACAAAAGTAGCAGCGAAAGCAGGCGAAAGGACATACAGGATTTTACGGAAGGCCTTGCCGCGATGGCTATAGCGATGCTTTTCGGCCGGGGAGATCTGGGCGTAGGTCTGACCCAGGGACTCAAAATAAAAGACCGGATCATAGCCGAAGCCGCCAGTGCCCCGCGGTGCGCTGGCGATCAGGCCGTCGCAGCGGTCGGAGACCACCGCTAGTGGACGGCCCTGCTTGGCCAGAGTTGTAACGCAGACGAAGTAGGCACGCCGCTGTTCCCCTCTTTTATCGGCCATCTCATGGAGCAGCTTTCGGACTCGATCCTGGTCGGTCGCATTCGGTCCGGCGTAGCGCGCGGATAATACTCCGGGAGCGCCGCCGAGTACCGGGACCACCAGGCCGGAATCGTCAGCAAGCACGATTTCGTCGGCAAATTTGCTGTAGTACAAAGCTTTGCCTGCGGAGTTCTCGGCAAAGCTTGGAGCGGTTTCTTCGAAGACCGGAATATTGCCGAAATTGGGCAGAAGTTCGAGTTCGAGCGTGGCGTCGCCGGCGAGTTCCCTGTATTCGCGTAATTTTCCGGGATTGGAGGATGCCAGGAAGATTCTCATGGACGCTGGCCAGCGAACGCGATTTGGCGCGTCATTTGCCGCGGGGCAGGAATTTAAGGTTCAACAATTCGGTCTGGATGCGAATCAGTTGCCGAATTCCGCCGGCGGCGAGCTTCAGCAGGTTGCTCAATTCGACGTCAGTGTAAGGACGGCCTTCGGCGCTGGCCTGGACTTCCACAAAGTGGCCGCTGCCAGTCATGACTACATTCATATCGACCTGCGCGGCGGAGTCCTCTTCGTAGGCCAGGTCGAGCAGCAATTCATCCTCGACCAATCCAACGCTCGTGGCGGCCAAATAATCCTGCAACGGCAGCTTGCGCAAAATTCCAGCTGCGACCATGCGTTCCAGCGAAAGGGCCAGCGCGACGTACGCGCCGGTAATCGACGCGGTGCGCGTGCCGCCGTCGGCTTGAATCACGTCGCAATCGAGCCAAACGGTGCGCTCGCCGAGAGCTTTCAGATCCATCACCGCGCGCAAGGTGCGACCGATCAGGCGCTGAATTTCGAGCGTGCGGCCAGACTGTTTGCCGCGGCTGGACTCGCGCGGAGTGCGGCTTTCGGTGGAACGCGGCAACATGCCGTATTCGCCGGTGACCCAACCTTTGCCCGAGCCCTTGAGGAAACCCGGCACACCATCTTCGACCGTCGCGGTGACGATCACGCGGGTGTGGCCGGATTCGATCAGCGCGCTGCCTTCCGCGTGCGGAATAAAATCCGGAGTGATCTTCACCGGACGCAGTTGGTCGATGGCTCGTCCATCAATTCGCAAAATGAATCTCCCTTCAGGGTGAGTGCCGCAGGTGGAGCGAAACGCGAAGCGTCAAGTGTGACGAGTAGGCGCAAAACTGTCAATATCCGGCGAGCGAGCGTGAGGTCCAAGTGACTCTCAGGCTGCTTCGCGCGCGATGGACGATTGCTCGCGGGCTCGGATCAGGTACGTTTTTACCGGGAGCGCCGGGAAATCGCCATCGACGAAGTTCCCGCGCTGGTGTATTTGGAAATCATGCGCGACGTGGATTTGTTTACCAGCGTGTGCACGGTGGGCGACGACGAAACCTGGAGCGACCAAGGCGATCGCGGCACGGGAATCATTCTGGAACGATCGAATGTTGGGGAGCTCACCGCGGTGGTGTCGCTGCGAATCGATTTGATCTCGCGAGTGCTGCCGCTGACGCCGATCGCCGACCGCTGCAGGCGGGTAAAGTCCTGGCTGGAAGTTCGCGGCCATCTGGGAACATACCGCGTGGCGCTGCTTGGTGGAATGGTGGCGCGGGTCAGCGACAACGCGACCCGCCAACTGAAAATTCCGCAAAAGGTCCTGAACGAAGTGGATTTGCAACTGCGCGATCTGCCCGTGGATCTCGATTTCCGTACGGAAATGGTCCTGCGCAAGGCCTACGTGCTCGCCGACGACTGGAAGATTACCGCGCCAGAATTGATGAGCCAGCTGATACCCGAATAGCATTGACCTGGTCGCTTCCAGATGTGCTTGCAGCGCACGAACATCCTGAATAAAAGTACCTTCTGATACCGTCACTATGAGTTAAGCTCGGCCAATCGGTTTACGGGAGCCCACGAATGAGATATCGAAATCTGTCGATGGCGGTTGTCCTCACGGTGTGCACGGCGCTCGGAGCGATCGCCCAGACCCAGAAGCCGCTGACCAACGCGGACGTCATCAATATGACCAAACAGGGTCTCGACGCGGGGCTGATTGTGAAATCGATTCAATCCAGCAACACGGCGTTCGATACGACTCCCCAGACCCTGATCGATTTGAAGAATTCCGGCGTGGACAATTCGGTGATCGACGCGATGCTCTCGGCGCAAGCGCAGAAGCCGTCGGCTGCGGTGGATGCGGTCCACGGTTCCACGCCGCCGACGGGTGGGGCATGGTCGGGTCCCTCCAAACCGACTTGCAGCGCGGGTGACGGTTGCTTGCTCAAGGAAGGGAACGAAGTACCGCTGAAATTTGTGAACGCGATCAGCTCGAAGACCGCCAACGAAGGTGACCCCGTGGAATTTGTGCTGGATGAAGACCTGAAAGTCGGAGATTCGGTGGTGGTGGAAAAGGGCGCGCACGCGCTAGCCACCGTGACCACCGCGAAAAAAGCCGGAATGATGGGGCGGCCAGGAGATTTGGCGGTGCAAATTCAATACTTGGTGGTGGGCAGCAACCGCGTCCATATCCGCGGGACGAAAGGCCGGGAGGGCGATAGTCGGACCGGAGCAGCTGTGGCGCTGACGGTTTTATTTGGTCCGATTGGTTTGATCAAGCATGGGAAGAATGTCGAGATACCGGCAGGAACGCCGTTGACGGCGTACGTGGATCAAGATATTTGGCTCGCGCCACTGCAAGACTCAAGCAAACCCGGATCGGCCAACTAGCGCGCGGAATTTCCAACGCGGGCAAAATCAATCCGGAAGGTTCGAACGGCCAGGGACGCATCGGTGATCAACGCGTTTGCGGGAAAATCCGAACGACGCAGGGCGCGGCGCGGGCCGGAAGATTGCATTCGGCCTTCTTGATCGATTTGACCGCTGAAAGCGACCGAGCCGCGATTCCCAATAATGACCAGCTTGAACGGCGAGAATTTTTGCGGTTCGGTGCCGCGCACGAGTTGCGCCATCTCAGAGACCAATTGATCGACGACGGAGTGGTAAGTTACGGAATGGCGCGCACGTGGTGCCCTGCTACGAGCCTCTATCTTAGGCGAACTGCATAAATTCTTCATAAGTCCTCCGAACTGAATCACGACCCCGGCATTGCTTATCGCCGGCAGCTCACGAGCGAATAATGGCCCTGTGGAATACGTGGATTCTTGTCAAAAGTGGACGTGGTGTCAACGCTAAAGTTAGCGTTAATTCATGGAGAGTTAACGATTACCCTGCGGGGCCCGGGATACGGGTAACTCGCACGGATTTCAGGGCGCTCTATGCTACTCTCCGCCTAAGTGACCACACTTTCCGACATCGCTAGAGATCTGAAGGTTTCGGTGGTAACGGTCTCCAAAGTCCTGCGCAATCAGGGGCGGATTAGTGTGCGCACCAGGAAACGGGTGCTCAAGCGCGCCAAGGAATTGAATTACCAGCCGAATTTGGTGGCGCGGAGTTTGGTGACGCGACGCACCTATACCATCGGCTTGCTGCTGCCGGATTTTACTCATCCGTTTTTTGCGGAGATCGCCAAGGCAATTGCCGAAACGGTGCGGCCGCGTGGTTATCACGTGATCATTTCTTATTTCGAAGAAGATCCCGCATTGGAACGGATGGAAGCCGAGTCGCTGTTGTCGCGCCGGGTGGATGGCTTGATTCTGGCGTCATCCCAACTGCCCGGGAAAATGGGATTATTCAATCAGCTGCGGGTTCGAAAATTGCCCTTCGTATTGATTGACCGGCCGATTGACGGCGTACAGGCCAGCTTTGTCGGAGTGGATAATGAAGCGGTGGGTCGCCTGGCGACGACGCACTTGATCGAGCAGGGCTGCCGGCACGTTGCGCACCTGCGGGGCCCCAAAATTGGACTGGCGGCCGATCGTTTGAATGGCTATCGGGAGGCGTTGAAAAAACACCGGATGAACGCGCCGCACAGCTACGTAGTGGCTGCTGGCTTTCAGGATCACACTGGTTACGAGGCCATGAAGCGGTTGCTGAACAGGAATCCGCGTCCGGATGGCGTCTTTTGTTACAACGATCCGGTGGCGATTGGCGCCATGAAATCCTTGCTGGAAGCGAAACTCCGGGTCCCGGAAGACGTGGCGGTGGTCGGGGCCGGGAACGTCCACTACTCGGATGCGCTGGCGGTGCCGTTGACTACGATCGATCAGCAAACGCGCAAAATTGGCGCGCGCGCCGCGGAATTGCTGCTGGAGCAAATCGAGTCGAAGCGGCCGCCGCGGGCCGCGAAGATATTATTTGTTCCGGAACTGGTGCCGCGGAAATCCACGCAACGCTAAGACCCCTCAGCCGGAAATCTGAAAAATCAGCGCGCCGATTTGGTCGCCGCGCCCGGCGCCGCCGCGGGGATGGACGGTAATGACGCGACTGGTTGCGTCGCGGAATTCAAATCAAAGAAGCCGGTAAGGTCGACGTGCCCGGCGAGGGTGTCAACTTCCTGGCCGTGAATCAGAATTTTCAGCCGCCGTAAGCCACTTACATTCTTTTCCAGCGTACGCGCAATCGAATCCACAGCGAGTTGCTCGCTCATGATGCCGGAAGGCGTCCCGGTGGACAGGGTGTCGGAAAAGTCGGCGATGGCGGTGCCGTCGGGCAAGATATAAAAAGCGAGCAACGTGGCGTCCGCGGGCAGCGTGCGCTGATCAGAGCTGGGAGTTTGCAGGATCAGCGCGTCGATTACTTGCCGCGCGCGCTTCACCGGATCGGCGGAAAGCGGCAGCGCGACCTGGGTCGGCGCTATGCGATCGGGCCCCGCGGCCCAGAAAATCGGAATCTGGGCGACCACGTCGGTCGGCGTGGAAATCGGCGGTTTCAGTAAATCGCGCCGGGCCTGCTCTTCCGTGGTCGGGGCCTGGGCCAGGCGCTGCAGCCGTTTCTGCAGACTGCGCAAGCTGATCAGACCGATGAGTACGGCTACGGCCAGAATTGCCAGAGTGATTTTCAGATTGCGCGGCACTACTTGGCTCCTGCCGCCGGAACGGCCACGCCGGAAATATTTCCGGATGCGGCTGGGGCGGGCCGGAACAATTGCACGCTGCGCACCAGAGCATTCATCAGTGGAAAACCCATGGAGTAGAGCATGTTGGCGTCGGGCACGGCGACGCTGGAAAGTTCCACCGCAACCGCCGGAGCTGCAACGGAGCGAAGTTCGCGGACGGCGAACGGTTTCGAAGTGCTGGGAGAGTCGGAAAATCGCAGCCCCAGTTGCACCTGCACCAGATCAGCGAAGCGATGGCTCGTTTCGAGGTAGAGCCGCTGCGCTTCTTCCCAGGGGACGAGAGACCTTGACGCCGAGCCGGCGGGTGCCGCCGCCGCATCCGTCGCTTGCGTGGCTGGGCTGGAATATTGATACGAATACGTCTGCGCCGTGCCGAGTTTTCCAGTGGACGCGACGTGCAGGCTAATAAAAATCGCGTCGTGATAGGCGTTGGCGGTGGCAGCGCGATCTTCATAAGATGGATTCGAATCGTCGTTGCGGGTCAGCACCACGCGAAAACCCTGACGCTCGAATTCCGCGCGCAGTTGGCGGGCGAACCGTAACACCATATCTTTTTCGACGATGCCGCTGGCGCCTTGCGCGCCGTTGTCGGTGCCGCCGTGGGCCGGGTCGATGATGATAGTGGGGCCGACACGGACGGGCGGCGCAGGGATCGTCGCTGGCGGCGCGGGTGTTTGCGTTTGCGCCGGAGAAGTCTGCGGTGCGGGCGAAGCGGGAGGCTGCTGCGCCGGGGGATCGGGCTGTTGCGCCATGGTCGGGCGAGCGCCCGCCGAGCAACCAACTAGAAATAGGAAAATTGCGAAAAGGAGAAGTCTTCGAAGCACGGCAAAAAGAATAGCAGAAAAGTCAGGCGTCCTGCCGGATCATGTCCGCCGCTTTTTCCGCAATCATGATGGTCGGGGCATTGGTGTTGCCCGCGGGGACGACGGGCATGATCGAAGCGTCGACCACGCGCAAGCCGGCGATGCCGTGCACGCGGAGGCGAGCGTCCACTACCGCGCGCGCGTCGTGGCCCATTTTGCAGGTTCCCACCGGATGGTAGAGAGTCTCGACTTCGTTGCGTAGAAATTCGGCGAGGTCGGCGTCGCTGGTCGCGTTCGCGCCGGGATGAATTTCCGCGCCGCGATAAGAATCGAACGCGCGGGTATTAGCGATGCGGCGCGCGAGCCGCACGCCTGCGATCATGGTGCGCAGATCGGAATCGGTAGAAAGATAATTGGCGCGAATCGCGGGCGGGTCGAGCGGATTCGCGGAACGCAGCGAAACGTTACCGCGTGATTGCGGGGTGATGAGCGTGGGGCCAAAACCGAAACAATTTTCCTTCCGGCGCATCAGGCCGTGGCCGCGGTAATACGCGGGACCAAAGAGCAGTTGAATGTCCGGGACATTTAGGCCTTCGCGCGAACGCGTGAACAAGCCGGCTTCGGCGACGTTCGAGGTCAGTGGGCCTTTCTTGAGGACCAGATAGCGCAACAGGTTCGCGAGAGTCTCGGCGCCGTCCAGGCTGATGGGCTGGGTGCTAAGGTATCCCACCGATACCATCGGGTGATCCTGCAAGTTCGCGCCAACTCCCGGTAGATCGTGGATAGCCGGAATTCCCAAGCGAGCGAGCTGGTCGGCAGGACCGATGCCTGAAAGCAGCAGTAATTGCGGAGAATTGATAGTGCCGCCGGCCAGAATTACTTCGCTTGTCGCGCGGGCTTGTTCGGTTTTGCCGTTCCGCAGAAACGCGAGGCCGACCGCGCGGCCATTTTCAATCAGCACGCGCATAGCGTGAGCTTGGGAGACGACTTTCAGATTGGGGCGATGCAGCGCCGGCCGCAAATACGCATCGGCCGCGCTGTGGCGCTGGCGGTTTTTTTGGGTGACTTCGTAAAGCCCGACGCCATCCTGTGTGGCGCCGTTGAAATCCGTATTTTCCGCGAGGCCGATTTCTTTTGCGCCGGCGAGGAAGGCGCGGGTCAAGGGATTGATCAGCTCGAGATCGGCGACGTTTAGCGGGCCGCCGGTTCCGTGAAATTCGGATGCAAGGCGTTCGCGGTTTTCGGATTTTTTGAAATAGGGCAGCACGTCAGCGAAGCCCCAGCCGTCGTTGCCCAGGTTTTTCCAGCCGTCGTAGTCCGCGGCGTTGCCACGGATGTAGATCATGGCGTTGATCGAGCTCGAGCCGCCGAGGACTTTTCCGCGCGGCCAGTAGAGCTGGCGGTTATTTAGGTGAGGTTCGGGCTCGGTGGAATAATTCCAGTCGACACTTGTCTTAAATAATTTCGAAAATGCGGCCGGAATGCGAATTTCGCGCGCGGTGTCGGGGCCGCCGGCTTCGAGCAGCAGGACGTTTGCAAAAGAATTCTCGGTTAGGCGCGCGGCCAGGACGCAGCCGGCCGAGCCGGCGCCGACGATGATGTAGTCGTATTCGTTTTTCTTTGGTGCCAAGGTACCCCGAAGCGAAGTAGTTCACGCACGTCCGGTAATCAACGTAGGAATTAAACGCTATGGAACAAAACGCCGCAAACGCTATTTAGCGATAGGCCGCGGAGGCCATTGAGAGAAGCAGATCCCTCGCCGCGCTTCGGGATGACCATCGAAGAAATCGGATCGTAATAAGCGGGGTCGCAAGAGAGCGAAACGGGCTCACGCCGCCTTGCGTTCGTCCGCCAACGTGGAGGTTTCAGCCCAGCCTTGTGGCCGGATCAGTGATTTCAGCCAATACGCCAGAAAGCCGCCGCCGATGAGAAGCAGGCCGAAGGTGAGGCCGCTCATTCCGAGGATTTGCTCGCTTTCGCCGTGAACGATTGAAAATCCCAGGAGCAGCGCGGGACAGACGCCGACGAGAATCGCTCCGGCCATGCCGCCGGGAACTTTGAATGGCCGCCGCAGCGTCGGTTCTTTAATGCGCAGCACGATCAGCGCGATGAATTCCAGCGACAGGCTCATGCCGTAGAGCAACACGTCGATGGTCACCAGGCGTTCGAAGCCGAGGCCGAGACACAGCGCCCAGCAAGCCGCGAGAACGATGATCGCGACCCACGGTGCGCGCGTTTTCGGGTGTACTTTGCCAAACACCCGCGGCAGCAAGCCATCCTGGGCCATCGCTAGCGGGAGACGCGAATAACTCATCACCAGTGCGTTGAACATTCCGAACGCGCTCATCATTCCGCCGAGGACCAGCGCGACGCGGAAACCGCGCGCGACCAGCGGGCCGCCGACCAGGCCGCCCATCAAACCAGCGATGTCGGCCCACGAACCGGTTTCGAAGGCGCTGGCGTGAACTCCAGCGAGCCACATCGCAGCGAACGGAACAATGTAGGTGGCCGCGACGACGATCACTGCGACGATCATGGCGCGCGGGTAAGTGCGCTGCGGCCGCTTCACTTCGGTGGCAATCGTGGAGGCGTTGTCCCAGCCCATGTAATTCCACATGCAGATGAGCAAGCCGCCGATCAGTCCGATATTCGAGGTGGATGGAGTGACGGTCGCGTTGGCCAACTCGCCCACCTTGAATGGCGCGATCAATACCAACGCGACGAACGGCGCCGACAACAAAAAGAAAAGCCACAGCGAGGAGATCGCAACAATGCGGATGCCGGCTATATTCAGCAACGCGCAGAGCACCACGACGCCCAAGCCGACCATTACGCCGCGATGATCGACGCCGAACCACGGGACCAGGCGCGTGAGGTAGGCGACGAAGAGCGTGGGGTAAATCGCCATGTCAAAAATGCTGGCGACCAGCGAGAGCCAGGCTTCCTGAAACCCCCAGAAATTTCCCATGGCGCGGCGGACCCACGCGTAGTAACCGCCTTCGGAAGGCAGCGCGCTGGAAAGTTCGCCGATCATGAAGGCCGTCGGCAGGCTCCACAGAATTGGCGTGATCAGCAGCAGCAAGATGCCGCGCCCGTAACCTGCGCCATGAATAATATCTTCGGTGCCGTAAGTTCCGCCGGACACCATGAAAAATGTCGCAGCCACCAGGGGCCACAAGGTTAATTTCGCCGATTTTTTTGGGGAAGCAATCGCCCGGGAAGGAAATTGGGCTGGCAGGGATAAGGTACTCAATTTTTTGTCGCGTCCTCCGTCAGGCGACCCCCGCTCTCTTCAACCAGTTACACGGAGCGAGTTCGCAAAATGCAGAATACGTTTATTTTGATTTGATGCAAGAAGAATATGCACAGAATCAAAAATATTTTACGGGCGAGCAACGGCGCGATACTCGGGATTTTCCGCCGCTGAGCGGAACGAGAGGCGCTCGGTGTCGGGAAGCGCCGGAAGAAAAAAAAGGAGGCGAGGCGCCTCCTCCCGGTTAGCGGCTACTGCGGAGTGGTGCCTTCCGCCATGCGTTTCGCCTGGCGCCGTTCACGCTGTTCCTGCGCCCACGCTTTCTGCTGTTCCGGCGTCATCACCGCCCACACTTGCTTGCGGGTGTCCATTTTGATTTGCTTCAGCTTCTGCTGACGCTGGTCGTCGGTCAGCGCCGTGTCTTTCTTTACCGCCTTGAGCTGATCCTTGGCGTCTTCGCGGATCGCTTTCACTTTTTCCTTCTGGTCATCGGTCAGGTTCAGTGCCGGATCGTTCTCTGGAGTGTCTGCGTCCATCCCGCCGCCTCCGCCGTGTCCATTGGCAGCTGCGCCGGACGGCGCTGAACTGGGCGGAGCCGACGCGCCACTCTGTTGCGCGGGCGTCGAAAACGAAAGACCGCAAATGAGTGCGAGCGTACCGCAAGCAAAAATCAGCTTATTTATTTTCATAAATCACCCCTCAGTGCGAAATGGATTACGCGGACATTCTCCCACCACTGTCAATCCCACGCACTTAAACCCGCTTCCCGGGAAATTCACTCGACCGCGCGGGTGACCTGGTCCCGACGGCGGGCCGGGAATCGAAAGGTGGCACGGGGCAGCGAAACGAGGGAAACTCGTGGGACTAAACGGTAAAAGTCCCATCTAAGTTCCTGCGGGCCCAAGTTCCGTCTGCGCCGTAAGCCGTTTATATTCTTGGGCCTAGGCCCGCGACGCTTTGGTTTGCGACTTGCCCTTACGTCCGTGCCAGCCTGGCGACCCCCGCCGCCGGAATTCTGGTAACGGAGCATCGCATATGAAAAGCATTCTGAAAGGCGGGGCGCTTCTCGCTACCTTTATATTCCTCGCAGCTCTTCCGGCCCATGCAGATTCCGGCGCTACGTACGATTTTCAGCTTTCCGGCCCCGTCTCGGCGACCTGGACCATGTCCGAGAATCCCACGCCGTTCTTTGTCGAAGAAGGCACGGCTTTTGCGGTGGATGTTCCGGACCTGTCGATGGACGGCGGACCAGTGATCGACGACACCATTTGCTTCTTCAACCTGAGCGATGGCGGCGGTTTGAACAGCGTGATCGCGCTACCCGATTTCTACGGCCGGCAGGTCTACATGGGCGATGAAGCCAATCCGACATTCATGACGGGCTTTTACAACTTCACGATGGATGACGGCCAGACCGAAACCCTGTGCATCACTCAGGCGCCGGAGCCGACCACGATTCTGTTGTTGTTCTCGGGATTGGCCGCACTGGGTCTAAAACGTAAACGCGAAGCGGTCAACTAAAGACTGTCAACCAAGCACTGCACGAAAAGCTCAGCAAAAACGAAAAATGCGAGCCAGCCGGCGCCCAGCCCGGTTGGCTCGCAAACTTCGATTAGCGAACCCAGCTACTTCGAACCTTGGCTCTGCAGTTGGGTCAAGTCCGCCAATACCTCTTCGCTGTGTTTTCCGGGGTTCACGTCTAGATACTCCTTAACGATCACACCGTCCGGGTTGATGAGGAAGGTGTGTCGCGAGGAAAGTTTCTTTACGCCCAGGTTCATGATCGATCCGTATTCGTCGGAAACTTTGTGGTCCGGGTCGGCCAGCAGTTTGAAGTTCAGGCCTTCCTTGGTGCAGAACTTCTGGTGGGATTCGAATGAATCGACGCTGACGCCAACGATTGCCGCATTTTTCTGTTCGTACTGGGCGAAGTCGCGCTGGAAATTGTGCGCTTCGACCGTGCAGCCACTGCTGAAATCCTTGGGATAGAAATACAGAACCACCCACTTTCCACGGAAATCGCGCAGATTGACCGGCTTGCCTTCCTGCGACATCAAGGTGAAATCGGGAGCCGCCGCGCCCACAGCCGGTGCTTTGTCGGAAGCATGCAGCCCGTTATAGGCGGCGCCGATCAGCACCGCAGCCGCCACCAGTAGAATTGCTGTCAGTACCCAACTTCCTTTTCGCTCGGCCATGTCTGATTCTCCTTTTGCAAATGTGCTCTCCGTAGTATGCACCCGGCTTCCGGTTTGATTCCATTTTCAATTTTCGAGTGAATTGGGCAGCAAAGGGCGACGAGAGGCAGGGTACACGGTTGCGCGGCAAGGTTTCGGAAACAAAGCGTCAGAGTGAGGCTGACTGTCTCGCCTTCACTCTGACCGGAGGGCGGCTAGGCGGTTTTAGCGCCGGTGACAAAATGAATGATCAGCGAAATGACCGCAAACAAAAGCAGCAGGTGAATCAATCCGCCGGCAATGTGGAACATCAAAAATCCGCCAAGCCAAAGGATCAGCAATAGAATCGCAATTCCCAAGAACGGTCCAAATCTCATGTTTCCTCCGGGAACAGGTGTGGTGGAACTGAAACAACGTCGAAATCTTCTTAAAACAATTTCTCCGGTTTCGCCGATTCCAACCATACACACAACGCTGTAAAGTTCAGCTAGCGCGGATGTAGCCGTCCGCTGGAGATAGAGCAGCTCCTGCACTATGATGTTGCGTTGCATTGCGCCAAGAATCCGAGCGAACCCGAGGGAGCGAAGTTGAGCGACGCGTCCATGGAACCCATCTCACACTTTTTCTATTCGGACCGGCTGAAGCTGCAATTCTGGGATTACGGGCAAGATGGGAAGCCCGCGCTGGTGCTGGTCCATGGCGGCTTGGACCACGCCCGCAATTGGGACTGGGTCGCGCGTTCGCTGCGGGAACGTTACCACGTCTACGCGCTCGACCTGCGCGGCCACGGCAATAGCGCCTGGGCCCCGGGGGCGATGTACACTTTCGCTGAACATGTCCTGGATCTTTCGGCGCTGCTAGATATCATTAATGACTTTCCGATTCGGCTGGTGGGCCACTCCATGGGCGGGACCATCGTGCTGCAATATTCCAGCGTGTATCCGGAGCGGGTGCGCAAAGCGGTTTCGATCGAAGGTCTTGGATTTCCCATCGGCCATCCTATTCAGGGCCCGGCTTCGAAGCGCATTCGACGCTGGATCGAAGATGTGCGGGGGCTGGAGAAGCGGCACCAGAAAAGTTATCCGACCATCGCGGCGGCCATGGCGCGGATGAAAGAAGTGAACCCCCATTTGTCGGACGAGGTCGCGCAATATTTGACGACGCACGGAACCAACTGGGAAGCGGATGGCTCGTTGATCTGGAAATTCGACAATTACGTTCGCGCGCTCCCGCCCTACGGGCATTACGTCGAAGATTCCG
>PMHK01000249.1 GCA_003156635.1 Acidobacteriota bacterium
ACACTTGCGCGGGTGAAAAGTTTTCGAGCTGCAGGTAGAAGTCGGCGGTGATTTCGATGGCGCGCTTGGGAATCAGGCCGACGATTTCGCTTCCGACGATGGAAACGCCGTAGCGTTCGGCCTCGCGTTTGACCATCTCGAAGACGCGGTGCAGCGGCGTTTGCTCGAAGTCGGTCATGTTGATCGAAACTTGAGCGAGATTGCGGGCGCGCAGATCGACGCCCATGGCTTTCACGTAGCGCAAGCCGCCGTTGGAGAAGCGGATGTTCTTGCCAATTTTTTTGGCGATCTCGAGGTCGGAAGTGTTCAGGTTGATGTTGTAGGCGACTAGAAATTTCCGGGCGCCGACCACGGTCGCGCCGGCGGTGGGATGCAGGGCCGCGTTGCCGATATCCGGAGCGCGATCGGGATTCTTGGGCACCTCGACGAGCAAGCCTTCGAATTGGCCTTTGCGAATATTTTCCAGGTTGGCGCGTTCCGGGCGCTGCGCCGCGGCTTCGTAAAAATAAACCGGAATTTTGTAGCGCTCCCAAATTTCGCGCCCTACTTTTTTGGATAGCGCCACGCAGTCTTCGATACTCACGCCGTCGACAGGAATAAACGGCACCACGTCGGTTGCGCCCATGCGCGGATGCGCGCCGGAATGTTTGGTCAAATCGATCAATTCCGCCGCTTTGCCTACTCCGCGCAAGGCGGCTTCGGCCACCGGTTCCGGTTCACCCGCCAGCGTGACCACGCTGCGGTTGTGGTCCGCGTCGCTTTCGTGGTCGAGCAGATATACGCCGCGAACCTCGCGCATGGCCGCGATGATCGCGTCGATTTTGGCCGTGTCGCGGCCTTCGGAAAAATTCGGAACACACTCAACAATTCGTTTCATTTGGTCGCTTCTGGGAATTAGAGCTTATTCGAGTGGATGACGGCCCCGCGTTTCATGGTCAGGCTGCAGAGATTCACTCCAAAATAATACGGGATTTCGCGATAGTCGGCCACGTCAAAGGCGGCCAGGTCCGCAAACTTGCCAACCTCAATCGAGCCGACGCGATGATGCACGCGCAGCGAATACGCCGGATTGATGGTGGCGGCGGTGATCGCTTCGGCCGGCGTCATGCGCATTTGGGTGCAGGCCAGCGACAAAATCATGGCCATGCTCAGCGTGGGGCTGGTGCCGGGATTGAAATCGGTGGCGAGGCCGAGGATCGCCCCGGCGTCGATGAGTTTTCGCGCGGGGGCGTAATGCTCGAGGCCGAGATGGAAGCAGCAGCCGGGAAGCAGCGTGCAGCAAACGTTCGAGAGGCCGAGCGCGCGAATGTCGTTGCGGTCGATTTTTTCCAGGTGATCGGCGCTCGCNNGCGAGTCGCGACCCGCCAATATTGGCGAGCTGGTCGGCGTGGATGCGCGGAACGAGCCCGCCGGCGCGGCCGGCCATCAGAATCCTGCGCGACTGCGCGACCGTGAACGCGCCACGGTCGCAGTAAACGTCGCAAAATTCGGCGAGGCCGGTGATGGCCACGGTGGGAATCCAACGATCGACCAGCAGGTCGACATACTTTTCGGGGCGCGTCCGATATTCTTCGGGAACGACGTGCGCGCCAAGAAACGTGCGGTAAATATCGATGGGATTTTCCTGATGCAGGGACGCAAGCAACAGCAGAATTTTTAGCTCGCTCTTCCAGTCGAGGCCGTAACCGGATTTGGATTCGATGGTGGTGGTGCCATGCGCGGCGAAGATTCGCAGATTATCGATGGCGCGCGTTTTCAGTGCGTCGGCCGAGGCGCTGCGGCAGTGCTTCACGGTGGAGCGAATGCCGCCGCCTGTCCTGGCGATTTGTTCGTAGGTGGCGCCGGCGATGCGGTCTTCGTATTCGTGGGCCCGGCTGCGCGGGAAAATCAGATGGGTGTGGGAATCGACGAAGCCGGGCAAAACCACTTTGCCTTTAAGGTCGAGCTTCTCGGCTTTGCGCGCGGCGGGAAGTTTTTCGAGGCGGCGGCGCGGGCCGACCGCCGAGATGCGGTCTTCGTGAACCAGAATCGCGCCATCGCGAATGATGGCCAGATCATTGAGCGCTTTGCCGCGGCGGGGAACTGCGCCGCGCAAGGTGAGCAGCTGGGAACAGCCGGTGATGAGCCAGTCGGGCACGCCGCAGCGATACTAACGCCCAGGCGGTGGAAAGACTACCGGTGTTGCGCAAAGTGGCATGCCGGACGCGTGTTAGGCGCCGGCTTTTTGATAGGCCGGGACGAAATCTTCGGCGACAAAGGATTCAATCGTGGTCGGAGTCGTATTCTCAGCCGTGCGCGGCTCGAGTGGAACGATGAGGCCGGCGTTGGCGCCTTTCCACATTTCGATGAGCAGCGCGCCGGTGCGTTTGGGCAAACCCATTTGCACCAACGCCGGCTCCAACATCATGAAAGGGACCTGCATGTAACTCAATTTCGGCTTGCCGATTGCTTCGCCGACGACCGTGGCAGCTTCTTTCATCGAAATGTCCCGCTGGCCGTGAAGTTCCTGAATCGAACTGCCCGAAAAGTCGCGCGCGGCCAGGCGTTTCGCGGCGTACGTTCCGATATCTTTGGTGGCGATCCACGGCATCGGCACATCGCCCTTCAGGCCGCCGGGCAGCATGTGCATCGAGCGCAGCGGCGGAATACTGATGATAAGGTTTTCCATGAAATACGCGGCTCGTAGGTGAAGGACGTTCAAGCCAGAAACGCGGTTCAATTTTTGTTCCAGATTGTGCAGCCCGACGATTGGCCCGGTGCCTTCGGCTTGCTGCGCGCCGATGCTGCTGAGGGCGACGACATAGGGCACGTGAGCCGCTGCTACCGCGGCCGCAAACGAATCTGAAGTTTTTTCTTGATGAGCGCGCAGATCTTCCTGCGACGAATCTTCGGGGACGACCAGGTACACGGCGTCCGCGCCGGTGAAAGCCTCGGTCATGGACGAAGAATCCTCGACGTTGCCCACGAAAGCTTCGGCGCCTTTTTGTACAAAAGCCTCGAGCTTTTTCGCGTCGCGTCCGACTACGCGGACTTTTTGGCCAGCGGCGAGCAGGGCTTTAGCGGCCGCTCCGCCTGTTCTTCCGGTTGCTCCGGTGACGACAATCATTTCGTCTCCTTAAAAATTTGTATCGACGTTCAGCTCGGCGCGGAAGCAATTGCGTGAGAGACGAATTACGCCATGGGAATTTTTACGCCAGACTTTTTGGCGAAGGCCGTCGCTTCGGGGTAGCCAGCGTCCACGTGGCGCGCCACGCCGATACCGGGATCATTGGTCAGCACGCGCTGAATGCGTTCACCCATTTCTTTGCTGCCGTCGGCGACGGTGACCTGGCCGGCGTGCAGCGAATAGCCAATGCCGACGCCGCCGCCATTGTGAATCGAAACCCAGCTCGCGCCGCTGGCGGTATTGAGCAAGGCGTTCAGCAGCGGCCAGTCGGCGACGGCATCGGAGCCGTCGAGCATTTTTTCGGTTTCGCGGTAAGGCGAAGCGACGGAACCGCAATCGAGATGATCGCGGCCGATCACGATCGGACCTTTCAATTCGCCTTTGGCGACCAGGTCGTTGAGCGCGACGCCGAAGCGATCGCGTTCACCGTACCCGAGCCAGCAGATGCGCGACGGTAGGCCTTGGAAACGCACGCGTTTCTGCGCCAGCTTGATCCAGCGCGAAAGAATTTCGTCGTGCGGGAACATGTCGAGCACCAGCTGATCGGTTTTGTGAATATCGGAAGGCTCGCCGGAGAGCGCGGCCCAGCGAAATGGCCCGCGGCCTTCGCAGAAGAGCGGGCGAATGTAGGCCGGAACAAATCCCGGAAAATCGTAAGCGTTTTTCACGCCCTGCTGAAACGCGAACGTGCGGATGTTGTTGCCGTAGTCGAAAGTCACCGCGCCCAGTTTTTGCAGCGCGAGCATTCCTTCCACGTGCTTGGCCATGGACTCGAGCGAGCGCTTTTCATACGACGCCGGATCTTTCTTGCGCAGCTCGTCGGCCTGAGCCACGTCGAGTCCCTGCGGGATATAACCACCGATGGGATCGTGCGCGCTGGTCTGATCGGTCAGCAAATCGGGAACGATGCCGCGGCGAGCCAGCTCCGGAATCACGTCGGCGCAATTTCCCACCAACCCGACCGACGTGGCTTGGCGGGTGCGCACCGCATTTTTCAGGATGCGCAGCGCTTCGTCGAGGTCGTTGACCATCACATCGCAGTAACCCATCTTGACGCGGCGCTTGATGCGTTCGGGATCGACGTCGATGCCGAGGAAAGCCGCGCCATTCAGCGTCGCGGCCAGTGGCTGGGCTCCGCCCATGCCGCCCATTCCGCCGGTGACCACCAGTTTCCCGGCGAGGTCGCCGCCAAAATGCTGGCGCGCCGCGGCTGCAAACGTTTCGTAGGTCCCCTGCAGAATTCCCTGCGAGCCGATGTAAATCCAGCTGCCCGCAGTCATCTGGCCGTACATCATCAAACCCGCGCGATCGAGCTCATCGAAATTTTTCCAGTCGCTCCAGTGGCCGACCAGATTCGAATTCGCGATTAGCACGCGCGGCGCGTAGGTATGCGTGCGAAAAATTCCAACGGGTTTGCCGGACTGCACCAGCAGCGTTTCGTCATTTTCGAGCGAGCGGAGGGAATTGACGATGGCCTGATAGCAATTCCAGTTGCGAGCCGCCTTGCCACGTCCGCCGTAGACGATCAAGTCTTCGGGCTTCTCGGCCACTTCCGGGTCGAGGTTGTTCATCAACATNNCGCAGCGCCGCTTCCTGCTGCCAGCCCTTGCAGGAAATGGTGGAACCGCGCGGGGCGCGCTGCGGCTGATAACCGGCGGCGTCTTCGGTGGCGAGTTTCGACATCGGAATTCCTCCGGGGCCATCTTAACGCAAACGGCTGGTGGTCACCCAATTCGGTCACACGGTGCGGTCGGTTAATGCGGTCAAGTACTGGGCCACGCCCCGCGGCAGAGGCGCTCAAGCGCGTTGCACGCGCCTCCTGCGATGCGTTAGAGTTGCGAAGGGCCTATGGAATATCCCTCACTTAACGAACTCTTTCTCGACGCCATCGACCACCGGCCCAATCCCAAAGCACAAATGTATCGCACCGCGGATGGATGGAAATCCATCTCTTCGCCGGAAATGCTGCGCCGGGTCGCTGGACTTTCGAAAGCCCTTGCCGAACTCGGGATTAAGACCGGCGATCGCGTGGGATTGTTTGCGCCGAATTGTCCGGAGTGGCACATCGCCGATTTCGCCATTACCGGGCTCGGCGCTGCGAGCGTGCCGATTTATTTCAACGAGTCGCCGGATCGTTTCGTGTACATCATGAACGATGCTGGACCGCGGGTCATCCTTACCGCCGGCGAACCGGAAGCGCGCAAAGCCGCCGAGGCGCGTGAGCGTATGCCCAAGGTGGAACATCTGATCTGCGTCGCGCCGCCTGCGGACCTGCGCGGAGAAATTCTGGACTACGACAGCCTTATCGCATCGGCCGGCGATGCCGACGTGGCCGAATACCGGCGACGCTGCGCGCTGGTGAAAAGCAATCAACTCGCGACGCTGATCTACACTTCGGGGACCACCGGCGAGCCGAAGGGCGTGATGTTGACGCACGCGAATCTGAGTTCGAATTCGATCGAATCGCTGCGCAGCCACGTGGTCCAGCCCGGGGACCTGGGGCTCGAATTCCTGCCGCTCTCCCACGTGTATGAGCGCACGGTCGGCTATGGATACCTCAGCAAAGGCGTGACGATCGCCTACGTGGAAAATATCGAATCGGTAGGGCAGGCGCTGCAGGAAGTGCATCCGACGATGGCGGCCGCGGTGCCGCGCCTGTTCGAGAAGATTTATGGTGGAATCATCGAGAAGGGACGCCGCGAACACGGTATGAAACGGAAGATTTTCGATTGGGCGCTGCGCGTTGCCCACGATTCAGTTCCTTGGCGCGCCTACAACCAGACTCCCTCCGCGGGATTGAAAATGCGTTGGTCGGTCGCGGACAAACTCGTATTTTCGAAAATTCGCGCGGGACTGGGCGGCCGCCTGCGCACATTTGTTTCGGGTGGCGCGCCGCTGTCGCCTGCGCTCGCTGAATTCTTCTGGTCGGTAGGCATTCCGGTCTACCAGGGATACGGCCTCACCGAAACGTCTCCGGTTGTAACTTCTAACCGGCCTGACGATCACAAGGTAGGGACCGTGGGGCGCCCGATTCCCACCGTGCAGGTGCGCATCGCGGATGACGGAGAAATTCTGGTTAAAGGCACCTGCGTGATGCAGGGTTATTTCGGTAAGCCGGAAGCAACCAAAGCGGTGATCAGCCCGGATGGCTGGCTGGCCACCGGCGACATTGGGCGGCTCGATGCCGACGGCTACCTGATCATCACCGATCGAAAAAAGGAACTAATCAAGACCGCCGGCGGGAAATATGTGGCGCCGGCGCCCATCGAAAATTCGCTGAAGACATCGCCGTACATCCTGAACGCGATCGTAGTCGGCGATCAGCGCAAATTCTGCTCGGTGCTGGTGGTGCTGAACGCGCCGGTGGCGCAAATGGAAGCGAAGAATCAGGGACGCGAGTTCGCTTCGCCTTCGCAGATGCTGACCGACTCCTGGGTCCGGGACCTGCTGTCCGGGGAAATCGAGCGGCTGACCGCGAATCTGGCGCAGTACGAGAAGCCGAAACGGTTCGCGGTGCTGGAGCAGGATTTCACTACCGCCAACGGCGAGTTGACCCACACGTTGAAAATGCGGCGGCGGATTATTGAAGAACGATACAAAGATGTGATCGCCAAGCTGTACGCCGACGTGGAAGATCCTCGCCCGCAAGTTCACAGCTGAGATCGTTTGCGGATGATTTTCTGACGGTTGCTGCGGAGTTAGAATCAGAGTCCCTCGATGATTGTGGAGAAGCACATGGCCGACCAACTGGTGATTGCGGGACGCACGTTTAATTCGCGGCTGATCGTGGGCACCGGAAAATACCGGAGCTTCCAGGAAATGCGCCAGGCGCACGAAGCCTCCGGCGCGGACATGGTCACCGTGGCGGTGCGCCGGGTGAACCTGACGGATAAAAGCAAAGAGTCGTTGTTGGACTACATCGACCGCAAGAATTTTTTCATTCTGCCGAACACGGCCGGTTGCTACACCGCCGACGAAGCGGTGCGCGCGGCGCGGCTGGGACGCGAAGTGGGATTATCGGAATGGGTGAAACTCGAAGTGATCGGCGATCAGCAAACCTTATTTCCGGACACCGAGGGTTTGTTGGCGGCGACCAAAATACTGGTGAAAGAAGGATTCGTGGTGCTGCCGTATACCAATGACGATTTGATTGTGGCGCGCAAGCTGGTGGACGCGGGCGCTGCGGCGGTAATGCCGCTGGGCGCGCCGATTGGCTCCGGGATGGGGATTCAGAACCTGACCAATCTGCGAATTCTGCGCGAACGCATTACCGCAGTGCCGTTGATCGTCGACGCCGGCGTGGGTACGGCGTCGGATGCGGCCGTGGCGATGGAGCTGGGCGCGGATGGCGTGCTGATGAATACGGCGATCGCCGAAGCGCAGGACGCGGTGTTGATGGCCGAGGCCATGGGTTCGGCGGTGGATGCGGGGCGGAAAGCGTTTCTGGCGGGCCGCATCGGGAAGAAATTGTACGCGTCGGCGTCGAGCCCGCTGGAAGGCGTGGTTCGTTAGGTCCCGCCGGAACTTTCTTCAATTCGCAATTTCCGCAGGTTTCTCAGCGAAACAGAATGTGCCAGAGAATGTCCACGAGCGCGTGGACGATGGCGGCCGGGAACAGCGATCCGGTTTTCATCCAGGTGTGCCCGTAAAAAAGCCCCGCGATGGTAGCCAGAAATACGTACTTCCAGTTCGGAAATGGCGCGTGAAAGATGTGGGACAGGCCGAATATCAGCGACGCTAGCGCCAGCGCCGCCCAGGGATTCTTGAAGCTCCGCGAAAATAAATTCTGCAGGATGCCGCGAAATAGAAATTCTTCCGGCCACGCCGTAAAAAGCAAAATGCCGAAGACCGAAAGCGCCAGCGGGATCGGATGCAGGCGGGCGCGCGACGGGTCATAAGTCAAAAAACCGATCCTCGTACCGATCAAAATGGCGATCAGCGCAAAGCCCGCGAAATGCAGCAGAATCGTCCAGATGTCATTTTTGGTCAGGGTCACGGAGTAGCCGATGCCGTCCATGCGGCGCAGCAGAACGAACGCCGCCACTCCCGTGCTGAGCGCCAGCAGAATCGTCAGGGTATGCGTCAACTGCCCAGGGAAGGGAAACTCCGCGTACATCCAGCGAAATTCCACCGGCAGCCAAATAATTGCGACTGCAGCGTAGTCGCCGAAAGTCCCGGGCGGTTTCCCGGCGCTGGTCGCGACCAGCAGCGACGGCAGCAGGACGTACGCCGCGCCGATAAGTGCGCTGCGCCAGCCGCCGGCGACCGCGATCGAGTAGACCAGCATCGCAAACAACGGAACCAGCGGAGCAAGCACGGAGCCGCGTTCGCCGAGCCCCCGGCGGCAGGCCTCCATTCCTGGCGGCGCCGCGAGAAATAGCTCGAAAGCAAAAAGCACGGCGGCTACGCCCAGCGCCAGCGCGAACCGGGCCCCGCCTAGCCCCAGGTGCATCCCGTAAAAAGCCGCGAAGATCAGGACCACAGCCCAGACTGCTGCGGCCGTGGGCAGATTCATGCGCCAGAAATTCGATTGGGTATGCACGCTTTGAAATTCTACCGGAGAACTTCGCCGCCGGGAAAAACTTGCAATGGTTCGGACGCTCGGCGATTCTTGGGCCGCCTAATTGATGGCCAATTCCGCAAAACCGGAACGGTTCGCCTACATCGACTGGATGCGGGGCTTCGCCTGCCTGCTGATGTTCGAGGTGCACGGCTACGATTCGTGGCTGACCGATTCTCTGCGGCAAACGTCATTCTACAAATTTTCGCAATTCACCGGAACCATCGCCGCGCCCATGTTTTTATTTTTGGCCGGCGCGTCGCTCGCGCTGGTGAGCGACCGCATGAAACAAAAAGGCGCGACGCCGGACCAGGTGGAGCGCCGGCTGGCCTGGCGCGGACTTGAAATTGTCGGGCTGGGATATCTGCTGCGGCTGCAGGAATTCGTGATGGGCTACCACACCGCGGTGTGGACTGACCTGCTGCGCGTGGACATTTTGAACACGATCGGCGTGTCGCTGATCCTGATGGCGATTCTGTGGCGGATTTGCAAAGACCATCGGACCACGGCGATCGCATCGCTCGCGATTTGCGCCGCGATTGTACTGGCCACTCCGGCGCTGTGGACCACCATGCGCCCGAGCTGGCTCCCGTGGTATGTCGAAAGCTATATCAACGGCGTGCACACCTACGGCGTGCCGCAGGTCTGGCTGTTCCCGCTATTTCCGTGGATGGCGTTTGCGTTCGCCGGGCTGGCGCTGGGCTGTTTTGTTTTTGACGAATGGGCCACCCGGCATGTGCCGGAAACGATCGGCTGGCTGGGTGTCCTCGGCGTGGTTCTATTTTTTGTCTCGATCGGCGTCGACCAATTGCCGTTGCAGTATCTCGCGCCGTACGATTACTGGCACACCAGCCCGGCGTTTTTTATCGCGCGTCTCGGCGTGCTGCTGATGTTTTTTCCAATCAGCTACGCGTGGTGCCGCTGGGGCTGGGGCGCGGCAAAATTCCGGCCGCTGGTGTGGCTGGGAGAAACGTCGCTGCTGGTGTATTGGGTGCATATCGTTTTCGTTTACGGGCACCTCTCCATTTTGCCCAAACATCAGCAAACGATTCCGGGGGCGACGCTGGGCATCGTCATCATCACGGCGGCAATGACTTTATTGGCGGTGGTGCGCTTGCGCTGGAAGCGGCATGGCGCTGAATTCACGGAGCGGGTGCGATCCATCGCGCGAGCGAAAAGCGGGAACTAACTACGGTTTGTTGGCGGGTGGCGCTGGGGGCGGCTCGGCCGGTTTCTGGTGCGTCTTAAAAACCCATTCGCCCGGCTTGGCCAGCTTCAAGTCTTCGCGGGCGGCCCGTTCGTTGGTGGTGGGATCGGTCTGCAGGTCCTTCACATTATTCTTCAGCTTTTCGTTCTCGCTGTTTAATTGGTCAATTTCGCGCTGCACCTTCTGCAGTTCGATCTGCGAGCGATGCATGGCCAGCACGCCGTGCGCCCCGAAAATATCCTGCACCAGCAGCCAGGCCAGCGCGACCACCAGGAACCACAGCGCGTTGCGCCGGAAAAACGAGCGCAGTTGTTCGCTGAAGGATTCGCGCGGCGTCTCCGCCGACGGCTGCTCCGGCCGCGAATTATTTACTCGGTGATCCACTTCTGCGCGTCCTCTGCCAGTTTTTCCGCGGCGGCCTCGGTCGACGCCTCGGTATAAATGCGCGCGACCGGCTCGGTGCCGGACGGGCGCATCAAAATCCACGAACCATCGTCGAAGATCAGTTTCAAGCCGTCGGTGCGATCGGTCTTCGCCACGCGATGCCCGGCAAAGTCGTTGAAACTTTCGCGCAGGCGGTCCGGAAGTTTTTTCTGGGTGTCGTCGGGCAAGTGCAGATTTTTGCGCACCGGCCAGAATTCACTGCCGACGCGGCGGAACAAATCCTGCAGCTGATCCTTCAGCGAAGCGTTCCGCGCCGCGATCATTTCCGCGACCAGCAGGCAGGCCAGAATGCCGTCCTTCTCGGGCAGATGGCCGTGGATGGTCATGCCGGCGCTTTCTTCGCCGCCGATAATAATTTTTTCAGCGCGGAGCAGCGGGCCGATGTATTTGAAACCGACTGGCGTTTCGTAGACCTTGACGCCATACAGCTTGCCGACGGCATCCATCAAGTGCGTGGTGGCCACGCTGCGCGACGCGCCCAGTTTCAAGCCGCGCGTTTCCAGCAGGTAATCGAAGGCCAGTCCCAAAATATGGTTGGGCTGAATGAAAGTGCCGTCGCGATCGAGAATGCCGAAGCGGTCGGCGTCACCGTCGGTTGCGAGACCGGCCAGCGATTTCTTTTCAAGGACCAGCTTTTTCAGCGGCGCCAGATTTTCTTCCGAAGGATCCGGACCGCTGCCGTCGAACAGCACGTCGCGTTTGGTGCGTATCGATTCGACGGTCATGCCGTGGTCGGCTAGAATGCGGTCGAGCCAGCCCGCGCCGCAGCCATGCAGGGCGTCGTAGGCGAAATTCCCCTTGGCCTTGGCCAGTACGTCGAACCGAATCATTTTCTTCAACTGCTCGAAGTACGGCTGCCTCGGATCGAGCCGCTCGAAGTCGTCTTTGATGTCGTGATACGGCACGCCATCGTCGGTAAGCTTCGCCGCCCGGGCTTCGATGTCCTTGGTGATTTCCGGCAACGCGGGCCCGCCGTCGGGGCCGGAGAATTTCAGACCGTTGTAGGCCGCCGGGTTGTGGCTGGCGGTGATGTTCACGCCACCTTCGAGTTTGTTATAGATGATGGCATGCGCCAAGACCGGCGTCGGCGTGGGGTCCGGGCAGAAAACGATGTGGCAGCCGTGGTCGCGCATCACGCTGGCGGCGGTGCGCGCAAATTCCGGCGAGAAGAATCGCGTGTCGTGCCCAACGATAACTGTGGGATTCTTTTTTCCGGCGGTAACATGGCCCGCGATGGCCTGGGACGCGCGTCGCACGCCGGGAAAGGTAAAGTCATCGGCGATGACGCCGCGCCAGCCGGAAGTTCCGAAATGGATAATTGGTTCGGTCACGGGCCCACATTGTATCGCGGGCTGCGGACTGAAATCACGCAAGAAACGAACGAGTCCCAAGAGTAAAGAGCGGACATGACCGACAAAATCGTGGTGCTGGTGACCTGCGGGTCAAAAAAAGAGGCGCGGAAGATTGCGCAGGCGCTGGTGGAGCGCCGGCTCGCAGCCTGCGTGCAGGAAATCGGCGTGCCGGTGCGTTCGATGTACCGCTGGAAGGGAAGAGTGGAGTCCGCCAATGAAGTATTGCTGCTGATCAAGACTTCGCGGAAGCGATTTTCAGCGGTGAGCACGCTGGTCAAAAAACTACACAGCTACGAAGTCCCCGAGATCATTGCCCTCAATATCGCCGATGGTTCGCGCGAATACCTGGATTGGATTACGAGCAACGTGCGCGCGAAATAGCCGGCGTCAGCGCGCCGATTTCTGCGCCGCGGTCTGAAACCCGCCATGCGCCGCGGCCTTCTTCAGATTCCGCATCATGATTTGCCAGTAGCGAACCGGGAACAGACGTTGCATGCGTTCGAGCTGAATCGCGTCCTTGCCAATCAAGATGCGCGGCTCCTCGCGCTTCACGCCGGCCACGATTCGCGCGGCCGCGGTTGCCGGAGTAGTGCGCGCGAGGCGTTTTTCAAAAAGCGCTACGCTGACGTCGCGCACGGCGGCGCTGGCGGACTCGCCCAACCGGCTATTGCGTGAAATGGGAGTATTGATGCCTCCGGGATGAACGCAGGTGACGCCCACTGAGGTCCGCTCGAGTTCATGCATCAACGCTTCGGTGAAGCCGCGGACCGCAAATTTGCTGGCGCAGTAGGCCGTCTGCCCCGCCGGAGAAATAATTCCAAAAATGCTGGAAAGATTTACGATACGGCTCTTCGGTTGCTGCTTCAGGGCCGGCAGAAAATTCCGAACGCCATAAATCATGCCCCAGAAATTGATGCCCATTAGCCATTCCATGTCGGCGTTGGAGAGCTCTTGAAATGTGCCGTGCATAGCCACGCCGGCGTTATTGATCAGCAGCGTGACGCGTTGATGCTTGGCCAGGACTTCGGCGGCGAACTGCTCGACCTGCTTGGGATCGGCAACGTTGACGAGGTGAGCCGAAATTGGCGCGCTGGCGCTGCCGATCAGGCCAACGGTTTCTTTGAGGGTGGCTTCATTCACTTCGGCCAGGGCCAGCGACATTTTTTCCGCGGCCAGCTGCCTGGCCAGTTCACGTCCGATGCCGGAACCGGCGCCGGTTACGACGGCGACCCCGCCTGCCAAGTCCCACATGAATCGACCTCCACATCGCGCGTCGCGATCGTTTGCTTTGCGCGCCGGATGATAGTGCAACTTTTAGATCTTCGCCAGCGCCTGGTCGAGATCAGCGATCAAGTCTTCGACGTCTTCGATGCCGACCGACAAGCGCACCAAGCCCGGGGTGATCCCGATGCGTTCGCGAACGTCGGCGGGCACGGAGGCATGGGTCATCGAAGGCGGATGCGAAATCAGCGTTTCCACTCCGCCGAGACTTTCGGCCAGCGAACAGAGCTTCACGTGATTAAGCAGAGTCGTGGCGGCTTCGACCGACCCGAGGTCGAACGAAATCATGCCGCCGAAACCGCGCTGCTGCCGCTTGGCCAATTCGTGTTGGGCATGCGAGCTAAGGCCGGGATAAATGGTGCGCTTCACTTTTTTGTGCGCTTCCAGAAACTTTGCTATGGCCATCCCGTTGGAGTCGTGGCGGTCCATGCGCACGGCCAGCGTCTTGATTCCGCGAGAAACCAAGAAGCAATCCATGGGCGCAAGCCCGGCACCGACCGAGCGCTGCAGAAAATAAATCGCGTCCGCGTGCGCCTGGGTGTTGACGATCACCGCGCCGCCGGTGCAATCGCTGTGGCCGTTTAGGTATTTGGTCATGGAATGCACCACCATGTCCGCGCCCAAGGCCAAAGGCTGCTGCAAATAAGGACTTAAGAAAGTGTTGTCGACCACGACGGTAATCTTTTTTTCGTGCGCGAACGCCGAGACCGCCGCGATATCCGTGACAAACATGGTCGGGTTGGTCGGCGTCTCCAGGTAAATCATTTTGGTGTTCGGTTTGACCGCGGCTTCCACTTCGTCGAGCTTGCTGGTGTCCACGTAACTGAATTCCAGCCCGAACTGCACCAGAAATTGCGTCGACAGGCGGTAGACGCCGCCGTAAACCGCCTGCGAAAGAACCATATGATCGCCGGGACGAAGCAGGCGGAACACCGAATCGATCGCTGCCATGCCCGACGAAAAAACATAGGCGGCGTGCCCGCGTTCGAGCTTGGCTACGGTGCGCTCCAAAGCTTTTCGATTGGGATGGTTGGTGCGCGCGTAATCGTAGCCGCTGCTCTTACCCATCTGCTCGATGACGTAGGTCGACGTCTGATAGATCGGTGCGACGATCGAACCGGTAAGGGGATCCGGTTCCTGGCCTACGTGGATTGCATCGGTCGAAAAACCCATTCGCTTGCCTCCGAAGATTGCCTTATGTATGCGGGTAACATCGGCGGCCGTTAACCACGCCGAATCGACTACATTATGATACGTCAGACCGCGGGAATTCCGCCAAGGGCCGGGAATCGGCAGGGATTATTCAGCAGCCCCTTTGCGGACGTCTAAGCGGCACGTCTTGGTCGACCCGCTTCAGAGCTTGAGCGACCGTGAAGAATGGAGTACAACAAGGGAGGTGATGAGAATGCCTAGGCCCCCCCGCCATTTCGGTTGGTCTTCTTCGGTCATCGTACTTATGGCGATGGGATTGCTCTGCGCTACGGTTTGTACCGCGCAGTCCAGCGGATCCAGCGGAACCTCCAGCAGTAATTCCAGCGACAATTCAAGCAGTGGGCCGGGAAACAGCGCGGGCAATTCCGAAAAGTCCCGCACCCAGTCCGGCGGACCGGCGGACGCGGCTGCCGACGATCCGACTTCGACGCGCCTGCGAATCGTAGTGACGAATTTCGACGGCAAGCCGGTCGGCAGCGCCAGCGTCTATGTCCGTTTCAACGAAGAGGGAGGATTTCTGCGCAAGGACAAGCTGGCGGAGATGGCGTTCAAGACCAACGCCGACGGGTCAGTCAAGGTTCCGGCCGTTCCGGTGGGCAAAATTCTGATTCAAGTGGTGGGAAAAGGCGTCCACAGTTACGGCAAGTGGTACGAGATCGTAAAAGACCAAGACCCCATCGAAATAAAACTCGACAAGCCGGTGCATTGGTACTGAAATTCCTTCCTGAAGTTTAAAAATAATTTCCAGCTGCTCGATGCGGTAGCGTTCCTCCAAATTTTTTATATTCGCGGAAGAAACTGCACAAGAATTGTGCAATCTGCGCAAGCCCCACACCGCGCGAGCGATTTCACTTCGCCGGAAGTCTTTTCCACACGCTTTTCAACAGAACTGTTGAAAACTTTCACACTACATTCACATTTACTTTTATTTTTTGCTTGTCATTGGTGCGGAAATTGCTTTGCGGATTTTTTTTCTGGGGTTCGCGCGACAGAAATTCTTTTTTATTTATTTCCAACCGGTGGTCCGGGCGCCCACTGAGTTCGTTTCGTTCGCGCGTGCTATGATTCGTTTCTGCAATGCCTAACCCGATTCGAATGAAACAATTAATCCTCAATGCGGATGACTTTGGCATGACCCGCGGAGTGAACGACGGAATTATTCGCGGTCATCGCGAAGGCTTTCTGACCAGCGCGACGTTGATGGCCAACGGTTTGGCCTTCGACCACGCCGCAAAAAAAGCGGCGGAGAATCCAAATCTGGGGATCGGCTGCCACCTGGTGTTGGTTGGCGGAAAACCCGTGGCTGCTCCTGAAGAAGTGGCGTCACTGCTCGATTCCGAAGGCAATTTGCCAGACTCGCTCGCGCTGTTCGTGGCTCGCGTTACCGCCGGAATGATTAAGACCGACGACATCGAACGCGAACTGACCGCGCAGATCCAGAAAATTCGCAACGCCGGCATTGTGCCCAGCCACGTCGACAGCCACAAACATACGCATGCGCATCCTTGGGTCATGGAAGTCGTGGGCAAAGTTGCGCAACGATTTGGAATCACCAAAATACGAAGACCAGTCGAAAACCTGCGCGACTCCTGGGATACGAGTCGCGGTGAAGTACCGTCGGTCTCCGGCCAGATCGTCGCCGCCGGAGCGGTGCGCGTGGTGGCCTCGCGCTTCGGAGCGATTGCTGAGAAATATCAACTTACCTGCCCCGACCATTTTTTAGGCCTGGCCATGACCGGGCAACTCGGTCCCGCCGCTTTAGGCCGGATGGCCGAGTCAGTCGAAGAAGGCACCACCGAAATCATGCTGCACCCCGGAATTTGCGATGCCGACCTGGCCGCGTCCGGTTCGCGGCTGCAACACCAACGTCAGGATGAATTGGACGGGCTACTGGACGGCGGCGTACGGGCTGCATTCTTGCAACGAGGGATTCACTTCATCAGCTATCGGGAGTTAAACTAGCGGTATGCGTGATCAGACAGCCGCGCCGCCGCGTTTCTCGGTGGTGGTGCCGTTCCACAACGAGCAGGAAAGCGTCGTCGAGTTGCACCGCCAGCTCAGCGAAGTGATGACCGGGAAGTACGAGCCGGTCGAATTTATCTACGTCGACGACCAAAGTTCAGACGCGACGCCGCAATTGTTGACCAAAATCGCCCAGGAAGACCCGCGCGTGGCGGTTCTGCGTTTGAAGCGCAACTACGGACAGACCACGGCGCTTGCGGCTGGTTTTGATTTTGCTTCCGGCGACATCATCATTTCCATGGATGGAGACCTGCAGCATGATCCGGGAGAAATCCCGATGATGTTGCAGACGTTGGACACGACCGGCTCCGACATCGTTAGCGGCTGGCGCCAGAAGCGGGTGGACAATTACATCCTGCGGCGGCTGCCTTCGCGGGTGGCCAATTGGATGATGGCCAAGCTGTCCGGCGTGAACATTCACGATTTCGGTACCACCTTTAAGGTGTATCGCCGCGAGACGATCAAGGACGTTCCGCTGTACGGCGAGATGCACCGGTTCATTCCGGCACTCGCTGCCTGGAACGGCGCGAAAATCGTCGAAGTGCCCATCCGAAATATCGTGCGGCCCGAAGGCAAGTCGCACTACGGAATTTCGCGCACCGTGCGGGTATTCTTCGACATCATCACGATTCGCTTCCTGATGCGCTATATGACCCGCCCCCTGCATTTCTTTGGCCCGCCGGGACTGCTGGGTTTATTCTCCGGCAGCGTCATCCTGCTGGGGCTGATGATCAAAAAAGTTTTCGGGCAGCAACCGATCTTCGTGGAACACGGTCCACTTATGGTTTTGGGCATGATGCTGTGCCTGTTCGGCGTACAAATTTTAGCAGTGGGCCTGGTCGGCGAACTGCTAACGCGAACCCACTTCGAATCGCGCGAGAACCCGATGTACCGGATCGAATTGGTCCAGGGTAATTTTCCGGCGCCGGGAACTGCCGAGAGAACTGTTGCGAACCTGCGGTCAAAAGCCGTAGCATCTACCCCAACAGCCGGTTAGTTCGTCCCGCAAACTCGAATTTGCAGAGGGCCAGACTGGATGCGTAAATCGTTCCGCTTTTCGGTGCTGACGACTTTGCTCGCTGCCGCAGTATATGCCGGCGGAGATCCCTGGAAAACCAAGCCCTACACCCAGTGGGACGAAAAAGATGTGGCTGCGGTTTTGCAGTCCTCGCCTTGGGTCAAGTTGAACGTATCGCTCCCGGGCGCGCTGAGCGCCGCCGACGCCACCCCGGACTACAATCCGGGAGTGACCGGTCCGGGATCGATGCCCAATCGGACGGCTTCGGCCGCTCCTGCTGCTCCGCAGCTGGGCGCTGGAGACAATGCCACGCCCGGAACCGCGGCAAAAACCTACAACATTTTTTGGTATTCAGCTCGCACCATCCGGGAAGCGGTCGCGCGCCGGGCCGTTTTAAAAGGCACCATGACCGCGGACAACGCCGCCAAAATCGTGGCGACCGACCCCGATACCTACCAGGTGGTGGTCAGCTCATCAGACATGTCGTTCTTTGAAGGGCGTGCCGAAGACGAGTTCAAGGACGCGGCGTTCCTGGAGTTGAAGAAAGACAAGAAAAAAATCAACCCGACGAATGTTGCTTTCCAAAGGTCCTCGGGTAAGGTGGTCGGAGTCCTTTTCAGCTTCCCCAAGAAAGACGCCGAGGGTCAGCCTTCGATTCCCGCGGACGAGAAGGAGCTCGGCTTCAGCACGAAGATTTCCGGCGCGTGGCTGCGGGCCAGTTTCAACTTGAAGCAAATGGCTGACACCCAGGGGCAGGATCTTTGATCATCATTCACCGGGGTGCGGCGCAGAATTCAGAACCAACCGAGAGCCTGAATCCCACCACAATCCGTTTCCAAACTTTCCAAAGGAGCACCTATGAATCGAACGACGAGGTTCGGAGTGATTGCTGCCGTGTGCCTGCTGCTGCCGATGGTGGCGTCCGCGCAAATGTTCGGGCGGTCGCAAGCTCCGTCGTGGCGCGGCGTGTGGAATCCCGTAGTCGGCGCCGGCGGCACTTACGAAGTCACCAAGAAAGACGGGACCAAGACCACCATGGAGATGGGGATTGTCGGCAAGGAATCGGTCAACGGCAAGGACGGCTACTGGTTTGAGATCACCATCGCCGACACCTCGATGGGCACGATGATCTTCAAGAATTTGACGGTGCGCGACGACCAGAACATGGTCACTTCCAAAACGATCATGCAGCTCCCCGGCAAGCCGCCGATGGAGATGCCGGAGCGGATGAACCAGGCGCGCGACCCGCAGCCTGCCGACATTCGCCAGCTAGCCGAAGAAGTGGGCCCGGAATCGGTGACCACGCCGGCCGGCACCTTCAACACCACCCACTATAAAATGAAAGATGGTTCGGGCGACGTGTGGGTCGCGGACCACGCCGGGCCGTACGGCATGGTGAAGTTTCAAGGCAAAGACAGTTCGATGATGCTGATCAAGGTGGAGCAGAACGCGAAGGATAAGATCACCGGGACCCCGGTGCCGTTCAACCCGATGGCGTTTTCCGGCCAGCGCTAACTGAACCAACCGAATTCACCCGGCCGTGAAGATCGGCGCAAGAGCGCCCGCGATTTGGGCGCTCTTTTTTGTAGCTTTGCGCGGGCCGACTGGGACTATACTCGCCTGAAATACATAAAAAGGCGGCGACAGAATGCGGACGGATGAAGAAAAGTTCACTCGCGGTCGGGTCACGATGCGCGAGAAGTTTTCAGACGACCTGTGGCGATTCCGGGTCGATCCCGGCGAAGGCTTCAAATTTGTCGCCGGCCAGTACGCGACCCTGGGCGTGGAGAAAGACGGGAAGCGGATCGAGCGGGCCTATTCGCTGGTGTCGTCGCCCTACGAAAAGGAATTGGAGTTTTTTTTTGAACTGGTGGAGCAAGGGGAACTGACGCCGCTGTTGTTTCCGATCGAACCCGGGGCGGATGTGCTCATGCGCCGCATCGCCAAGGGCCGTTTCACCCTGGATCTGAAAAGCGGCCACCGCAACCATTTGCTGCTCTCCACGGTTACCGGTGTTGCTCCTTACGTTTCTTACGTCCGGACGCTCTACGCGGATTGGAAAGAAAACAAATTTCCGGGCGATCTGCATTTGTATGTGATTCAGGGCGCTAGCCGTTCCTGGGAGTTTGGCTATCGCGACGAACTGGAACGTATCGCCGCCGAAGTTCCCTGGCTGACCTACGTGGCGACGATCAGCCGGCCCTGGGAAGATGCGGATTGGGGCGGGGAAGTCGGCCGCGTCGAAGACGTAATTCGAAAATATGTCGACAAATGGGATCTGGTCATCTCCGACACCACGGGCTATCTATGCGGACATCCGCAGATGATTGAACTGGGCAACGGAATTTTGATGCGTTGCGGTTTCGACAAACTGTCGGTGCGTCAGGAAGTCTACTGGATACCGGCGAAAGAAACTTCCGCCTGAAATCTTCAAACCGGTCCTCGTCGCTGCGAGCGCCGCAAGGGGCCTTGAGACGCTCGCAGGTCAGAGGAACGGTACAAAACTAGTCGGCTGTGGCCGACTCCTTGTCCGCGAGCTGTTCCAGCGTGCTGGAAATCATCCGCACCGGCGTTTCGACGTGCACGGTTTCGTTCTCGTCTTTGACGTCGATCACCAGCGAGCCGCCGATTTTTTGCACTTCGACGTGCTGCTTGCGATCCTTCACGTCGACCATCACGAAATCCTCGGTCTCCTGCAATTGATCCAGCGCCGCGCGAATCGTCGGCATGTACGGCCGCAGCTGTTGCGACGCGTCGCCCAAATCGTGCCGCGGAATGAAATGCGTCACGATGGGCACCAGCATCGCCGGCGCGATGACGTAAACGTGATGAACTTCCGGCTGCCGTTCCACCACGTTGACCTCGATCATGCCCTGGCTGCAAATCGCTCCCACACCCGCCAGCATGGTCCCGGTAATGCCCAATGCAATTTTTCCTAGAAGTACCATCGGCTCTCCTCCTGTGCCCGACCTGAATTAACCCGAATTAGCCCGAATTAGTCCGAGCTGCTCTTGGAATCCACCCACACGCGCACATGCTGCGAAGCGTCCTGCACCGTGACCAGCAGAGCGTCGCCGGCGTCGCTGAGTTCATGCAGCGCGGCCCCGATATTGAGTTCGTTGTCTTTGGCGGTGGAAAACAGCGCATCGACTACTTTCAGCGGAATGGTGATGTCGACGTTTTGCTTTTCCTGGCCGGTGCTGCGCACGTGCACAATCAGGTTGCCGTTCGACTTGGCGATGCGGACGTCCTCGTCCTTCTGCTTCACGGTTACAAATTCGTTGTCCGGCGCGGTGCGGATGGCGTCGAGCAAACCCTTCACGTCAATTCCGTCCAGGTCCGACTTATTGATGGTCACGTGGCCGTCGCGCAATTCTCCCTTATTCACGGTTGGCAAGATCTTTTCGGCGATCGACAGCGGCAGATTCACGTTGACGCTCTCGCCCTCCTTGGCGTCTTCGACTTTCACATGCAAATAGCGCTCCGGCGGCGGCGCAGCTAATACGCTTGCGGCCATTCCGCTCACCGATGCCACCAACAAACACACCGCTCCCGCCAGCTGAGTTGCTTTTCTCATTTTGGGGAAGCCTCCGACGCTCTTCCTGCCCCTAGATACGGAGGGCTCGTAGGGAAAGTTCCCTGAGAGATAGTGAAATTTCGGGAATTCGGTTCGAGGTGGGCGCGGCTTGCTAGTCGCGTTGCGGTTTGAAATACACCGCTGCCAGCGGCGGGACTTTCATCTTGATGGACCACGGGCGGCCGTGCCAGGGGATGGGCTCGGCCCGGACCCCGCCGGAATTGCCGGCGTCGCTGCCTTCGTAATAAGCCGAGTCGCTGTTCAGAATTTCGCGATAGTAGCCCGCAGTGGGGACCCCGACCCGGTAGTCGCCGCGCACTACCGGCGTGAAATTGCAGATCACCACCACAAAATCGTCAGGATTTTTGGCGCGCCTGATGAACGAAAGAATGCTGCCGGTCGCGTCGTTCGCGTCGATCCATTCGAATCCCGACCATTCGAAATCGACTTGGAACAGGGCCGGCTCGCTGGTGTGCAGATGATTCAGATCATTGACGAGGCGCTGCACCCCGCGGTGTGGCGGAGAATTTTCCAGCGACCAATCCACGCTGCCTTCTTCCCAGAATTCGTCGCGCTGGGCCAGCTCGCCGCCCATGAACAGCAGTTTCTTGCCGGGGTGCGCGTACATGTAGCCGAAAAGCAAACGCAGGTTTGCAAACTTCTGCCAGTTGTCGCCCGGCATTTTTTCCAGCAAGGTGCGCTTGCCGTGGACCACTTCATCATGCGAGAGCGGCAGCACAAAATTCTCATGAAACGCATAGATCATCGAGAAAGTCAGTTCGTTGTGGTGATACTGCCGGTAGAGCGGATCGAACGCGAAATACTTCAGCGTGTCGTTCATCCAGCCCATATTCCACTTCAGGTCGAACCCCAGGCCGCCGACATAGGTCGGCCGTGAAACCGCCGGCCACGAGGTGGATTCTTCTGCGATGGTCAGCGCGCCGGGATGGCGGGTGTGCAGCACTTCGTTCATGTGCTTCAGAAAGGCGATGGCTTCCAAATTTTCACGTCCGCCGAACTGGTTCGGAACCCACTCGCCGGGTTTACGCGAATAGTCGAGATAGAGCATCGACGCGACCGCATCGACGCGCAGGCCATCGAGATGATATTTGTCGATCCAGAACAGCGCGTTCGAAATGAGAAAGTTTTGAACTTCGTTGCGCCCGTAGTTGAAGACAAACGTGCCCCAGTCCGGCTGCTCGCCTTTTCGCGGGTCCGCGTGCTCATAGAGATGAGTTCCGTCGAAGTATCCCAAGCCGTGCGCGTCGCGCGGAAAATGCGCCGGCGTCCAATCGAGCAGCACGCCGATGTCTTCCTGATGGCAGCGGTCGACGAAATACATAAAATCGGTGGGAGTTCCATAGCGGCTGGTCACCGCGAAATAACCGACGGTCTGGTAGCCCCAGGACAGATCGAGCGGATGCTCCATGATCGGCAACAGCTCGATATGCGTGTAGCCCATCTGCTTGACGTAAGGGATTAGTTCCGCGGCCAGTTCGCGGTAAGTCAGCCAGCGATTTCCTTCGGCGGCATTCCGCCGCCAGGCACCGGCGTGGAGTTCATAGATGGAAAGCGGCGAATGCAGCCAGTCGCGCGTGGTACGCGCGTCAATCCAGGTTTTGTCCTTCCATTCGTAACCGTCGATGCTGCGAACGATGGACGCATTCTTGGGCCGAAGCTCGCCGGAAAAACCGTAAGGGTCGGATTTGAGTCCGACCTGATTGCCCATCCGGGAAAGAATTTCGAATTTATAAACCTCGCCGTCTTTCAGCGTCGGGACAAAAATCTCCCAGATCCCGCTGGTGCCGCGCCCGCGCATGGCGTGCACCCGGCCGTCCCAGAGATTGAAATCTCCGACGACGCTGACGCGCTTCGCGTTCGGCGCCCACACCGCGAAATGGACGCCGCTGACGCCGTCGACTTCGCGGACATGCGCGCCGAGTTTTTCGTACTTCAGATAATGGGTGCCTTCACCAAAAAGATAGAGGTCGTAGTCCGTGAGCACCGGGGGAAAAGCGTAGGCGTCAATCGTTTCCAAGCGATGGCCATCGGGAAAGGTTAATCTCAGCCGGTAGGCCTCGGGTTTCACCGGCTGATCCGCGGTCAAGCCCGTTTTGGCCTCCGGCAGCACCACTTCAAATACGCCGTCGGGATGAATCTGCAATGCGAGATAAGTCGCTGCCGGCTTCCCCCAAATTACCGCACCCTGCACCGCGCCCGGCCGGAAGAATCGAATCGCCAGCGATTTTTTGCCCTGATCGCCAATCCAATGCGGCCCCAACACGCCGAACGGATCGGAGTGTTCGCCTCTGGCGATCAGCTCAAGCTCGCGCGCCAGTGGATTTTGGGCTGGAGGCGCCGCGATTTCAGATTTTGACTTTGGTTTGTCCATGGAGCTAGACGATAGCGATTCGTGTGGCAGACCTGAATACCGTGTTTATCTTACCGGACGCTCCGTGGAACGCCAAACAACAGAGTTTTTGTCCGGGCGTGATTTTGCCGCGCACGAAACTCTCGCGCTGGACTTGAGTTCCAAACCTGAGTAGGCTAGCCGCGGCCTTGGGGCGCAAGCGAGGGCCATCCACGAAGGAGATTGGTTCATGACACGAATGTTCCACACTACGCTCGTTTTGGCGGCGCTGCTTTTCGCTGGTGCTTTTGCTGGTACGGTCCACGCCCAGCAAGCCGCGAAGACTCCCTCCCAGGCCCTGCTCGAAAACTGGAACGATATCGGCAAGCGCCTGGTCACCATGGCCGAAGATTGGCCCGCCGATAAATATGACTACAAACTGACGCCCGAAACGCGCAGCTTCCAGCAAGTGCTGCTGCACATTGCCGGATCAAACTACGACCTGCTGAAGAATGTGACCGGCGCGAAGGTCGGCGACGGACGCAACGATCCACCCGTAGCCGAATATAAGACCAAGGCGGAAGTCGTTGCGTTCTTGAAAAAGTCGATCGAGGATGGCGCAGCCGAAATTCAAAAAGAAGGCGACGCCGGCGTTCTGAAGCATCTCGACTACTGGATCGGCTACACCGAACACATGGGCGAGCACTACGGCTTGCTGGTCGCTTACTATCGCGCCAACAAGCTGGTCCCCCCAGAATCGCGCCCGAAAAAGTAAACAAACGAACCTGCTTGGTTGTCGCAACCTCTACGATTGCAGGACGGGTGGCCGGCTTGGGCGGCGTTTTCGCTGCCAGAATCCTTCACCCGTTCTTTCCCTGCCAGTGCCCCCGCCCGAAACCTGCGATGTTCGTAAGTGTCACTGAATGTTCGGCTTTGGTACGAACGTACCATTGGCGCACAAATTACTTACCTCTATACCTAGAGTGTTGGGGGAACTCCTCCGGGCGAAGCGCTCCCGGATCCTTGGGCTATGTCGAAAAATGCCGCCACGCTACTGACGGATGGAGACGATTCTGTGCGCGTATCGCCCGCCGGAAATGGCGACGCCGGCGGATCGGCTACGATTGCCGCAGATGCCCTTAGCCCGCTTTCGTTGCACACCAACGCTAATTTTCGCCTGCTTTTTTCCAGCCATCCCCATCCGATGTTCGTTTTCGATCGCGACACGCTCGAATATCTCGACGTCAACGACGCCGCGATTAGAAACTACGGATACTCCCGCGAAGAATTCCTGCGGTTGAAAGTTTCGGACATTCGTCCGCCCGAAGACCTGCCGCGGCTGATGAAAGTACTCCGCCAAAACTCCCTGGCGGTTTCGATGCTGGGCGTATGGAAGCATCGCCGCAAGAACGGCGAGATCTTNNGTTGAGATCACCTCGCAGGGCATCGGCTTCGGCGAGCGCAATGCGGTTTTGGTGTCCGCGGTGGACATCACCGCGCGGCTCGCGACCGAGCGGCAGATCGCGGAACAAACCGCCTCGCTGCGCGCGATCATGGAGAACAATCCCATCGCCATTGTGGTGATGGACCTGGAACGCCGCATCCGGATGTGCAATCCCGCTTTTCAAAAAACCTTTAAGTATCTGCAAGCTGAAATCATCGGGCAGTACCTGGACGCATTGCTGGCTCCGGAGGAATTGCGAGCCGAAGCGCTGGCTTTCAGTATGCGTGCTTCGTCGGGCGAAACCGTGCGCGCCAATTCCCGCCGGCAACGCAGCGATGGAACTCTCGTCGACGTCCAGATCGTCGCCGTGCCGCTGATCGTTAACGGCCAGTGCACCGGCAGTTTTGCGATGTACGAAGACATCACCGAACGGAACGCCGCCGCCCTGGCGCGCCGGGAAGCGGAAGAGCGCCTCCGGCTTTTATTCGAAAACGCGGTCGAAGGGATTTTTCAGGCTTCGGTGG
>PMHK01000114.1 GCA_003156635.1 Acidobacteriota bacterium
TGCCCGTCGCGCTCCATCCAGATCAAAGCGTAAAAGGTATCGTCCTTTAGGTCGGAGACCACCACGCGCTGTACCCGCACGTCGAGTCCGGTCAGCACGTTTTTCAGCAGGTCGTGGGTCATCGGCCGCGGCGTCTGCACTTTTTCAATTTCCAGCGCGATCGCATTCGCTTCGTAAATCCCCACCCAGATTGGCAGCACGCCGCTTCCCGAGGTTTCCTTGAGGACTACCACCGGCATGTTGGTCACGGGATCCATCATCAACCCTCGAATCTTGACTTCGAGTTCCATGGGGCCTCCCGTACTTCCGCATCGCCAAAAAACTTCCGCGGCGCTTTTATTCCACGTGCTCGCCGCCCACCAGATTCGCGCTCGCGCGCAAAATCTTCACTTGCACGTATTCTCCCAGAAGTGCATCGCGCGTTGAAGTGAAATTTACCAGCCGATTACAGCTGGTCCTTCCGCCCCATACGCGGCGCGCCGGGTGATGTCCATCGGTAAGAACCTGCATGGTCTCGCCGACCAGCGTTTCGTTGCGGGCGGTCTGAATTTGCCGCTGGCGTTCGTTCAAAATCGCCAGGCGCCGGCTCTTTTCGTCTTCCGGAATCGCGTCCGGCAGATCCTTTGCCGAAGTATTCGGCCGCGGCGAATACTTGAACGAGAAAATCGCATCGTACTGCGCCGCGTCGAGCAACGACATCGACTCTTCGAAATCTTCCGCGGTCTCGCCCGGGAAACCTACGATGATGTCGGAGGTGATGCTGATGTTCCGCTTCCCTTCGCGCGTCCACGAGATTTTCTCCAGATACTCGCCGCGCGTGTACGTGCGCCGCATCGCCTTCAAAATCCGGTCCGAGCCCGACTGCACCGGCAGATGCACATGATTGCAGATCGCCGGAACCGTTTCGATCGCTTCCACGATCTCCCGCGTGAAATCATTTGGGTGCGAGGTGGTAAAACGCACCCGCCGGATCCCCGGCACATCCGCCACCGCGCGCAGCAAATCCACAAAGCGCCAGCCGCGCGGTCCCGGATCGCGATACGAGTTTACAGTTTGTCCCAGCAGTTGAATTTCGGTATAGCCCGCGTCGGCCAGCCGTCGGGCCTCCGCCAGCACCGATTCGCTGGTCCGGCTGCGTTCCGGCCCGCGCGTGCGCGGCACCACGCAGTACGCGCAGGCATAATCGCAGCCTTCAATAATGGTGATGTAGGCGCTCAGCAGCCGGTCGCGCCGGGTGATCTCCGTCTCAAAAGTCTCATCCGTATCGAGGTCCAGACCCGTAACCCGCCGCCCGCCCGATTCCAGCTGCTCGATCAACTCCGGCAATTTCCGGTAGCTCGCCGAGCCGCATACCAGACTGACCCACGGCGCGCGCTCGAAGATTTCCTCACCTTCCTGTTGCGCCACGCNNTCCTGCTGCGCCACACAGCCCAACACCCCGATAATCTTCCCGTCGGACAGCGTTTTCCAGTCGCCCAGCCTGGCGAAAACCTTCTGCGCCGCCTTCTCCCGAATGCTGCACGTGTTGTATAGAACCAAATCCGCCTGACCGGGCGTTGGAACCGGCCAATAGCCGCGTCCCTGCAAGACGCCAGCCACCTTCTCCGAGTCGTGATCGTTCATTTGGCAGCCAAACGTCTCAATGAAGAACGACTTCCCCGCGGCCCCGGCCTCAACCGCAACCCCGCCTCCACTCACGCCGCGCAAGGGCAAAGGCAACGGCGCAGTGCGCGGCTCACGCACCGCCGCAGCTGTGCCAACGGCTTTGCCGCCAGCCAACGACTCAATCCCGATGTCGAACGTCTTGCTCATTCTGGTGATAGTTTAGCATGCTCGCCGCGAGAGCAATCGTCAGCCGGGCATGCAGTCTTGAAATTCAACTACTCCAGTGGCTTGGAAATTTCCTGCGGAACGGAATCATGCGGAAATGGAAGGAGTCGGCGTTCCCTATCAAGGGCCCCCTGGCTGCCGTGCCACGCGACAAAGTGTAGGCATGAAAAGCGACTNNCACTGGCCGCCGGCAATTCCATCCCCACCAGCACAGCATCTGAATCGCAGTCGAGACGACCGCGAAAGCGCCACGCGCCTGACCGGGCCCCAACTCTTTGGCAGCTCGTTTTTTTTCGATGAAATCCACGAAACACCGATAGGGAGCCTACTGAAAATGACCATTGAAGCTGTGCGTAAAGCCGTGGCAGTCTGATCGTCTCCGGCTACGACGCCGGCACGGCCGACGGGATCAACGAGCAAGGTCTGGTCGCGAACGTCCTCTATCTCGCGGAATCGGATTACGGCGTTCCGCCCGCTGGCAAGTCCACTATTTCGATCATGGCCTGGGGCCAGTATGCGCTCGACAATTTCGGCACGGTGGCTGAAGCGGTCGAAGCGCTACGCGCTGAGCCGTTCACCGTGATCGCGCCCACGCTGCCCAATGGCAAAGGCGCGCAATTGCACCTCGCGGTTTCTGATCCCACTGGCGATTCGGCAATCTTCGAATACCTTGGCGGTAAGCTGGTGATCCATCACGACCGCAAGTATCAGGTCATGACCAATTCGCCGAGTTTCGATCAGCAGCTGGCCATCGAAACCTATTGGAGCGGCGTAAACCCACTGGCCTTCTTGCCTGGCTCGATTAGCGCCGCCGATCGCTTCGTGCGCGCTTCATTCCTGATCAACGCCATTCCCAAACAGGCCGACCCGCACACCATCAAGGCCGTTCCGGGCGAAACCTACGAAAATCAGGCCGTCGCCGCCGTGCTGGGCGTGATGCGCTCGGTCAGCACGCCTCTGGGCATCACCCACCCGGACAAGCCCAACCTCGCTTCCACCCTCTGGCGCACTGTATACGACCAGAAAAATAAAGTTTTCTACTTCGACTCGGCCACCAGTCCCAACGCTTTTGGGGTTCCGCTGGCGGACTTGGATTTCACTAAAGGCGCGCCGGTAAAGAAGCTCACCATGGCCGGAGGCAAGATCTACGCTGGAAACGCTTCGAACAAATTTGAAGTGGCCACGCCGTTCAAATTCGCTCCGGCCGAATAGTTCTTATTTTATTGCGGACTCACAGACACGGCGAATGACTCCCGCTGTGGCTTTGCCGCAGCCTTTGTTAAACTTCGATTCTCACAATTTCCCGTACCGACGGAGACTTCATCCATGGCTCAAGAGCCGACGCAGAATTTCAAAAATCACGCGAAAGTCGTCCCGCCCTACCATTTTGTCGCCGGGCCTATTCTTGTGCTGAATTTCGTTTGGACCCTCATCGTCCTGATTCGCATCCAGACTTTCGGCTCGGCCGTTTCCTTCCTGGTCTCGATCGCGTTGATCATCATGTTCTTGTACGGACGCTCGTTCTCGCTAAAAGTGCAGGATCGCGTCATCCGCCTGGAAATGCAGCTGCGCCTGCAGCGCCTGCTGCCCGCCGATCTGCAATCGAACATCCCAGCGCTCACGGTCAACCAACTCGTCGCGCTGCGCTTCGCCAGCGACGCCGAACTTCCCGGCCTGGTGCGCAAGGTTATCGGCGACAAAATCGAAGACCGCCAGGCTATCAAACAAATGATTCAGAACTGGCAGCCGGATCACTTGCGCGCGTAAAAACAAAACCGGCGACGAGAACTTCCCGTCGCCGCATAATCCGATCAATTTTGTATGTGCCGGCCTGCCGCGGAACTGAGCTAGCGCGGCGCCGACTTCGCCGTTGCCGGCACGCCCAGCTCCTTCAGCTTCGCACTGGCGCGCCGCGATTCATCCGTTCCTGGAAAACGCCGCACCACTTCTTTCAAATCGCGCGCGCCGGTAGCCTTCATCCCCAATTCCAGTTCCGCCATGCCTTTCTTCAGCAGCGACGCCGCCAGCTTGTAGCTCTGCGGATAATTGTTCAGCACCACGTTGTACTGCGCCACTGCATCCTTGTAGTCGCCCTGGGAATACGAAATTTCTCCCAGATAAAACTGCGCATTCGACGCCAGATCGGTCGAGCCGTAATTCTTCACGTAGTCCGAAAATTCCTGCCGCGACAAGTCATACTTCCCCGTCGTGAAATCGCGCAGCGCATTCTGATACAGCGTATCCGACGCGATCCCGGCCATGCCGCCGCCCGGCGCTCGCGCTGGCGCACTCGCCGGCACCAGCGGCGGCGCATCAGTCGCCGGCGGAGTCGCGTTCGCCCCCGGTCCCGGTCCTACCGGAGAAGAACTGGCCGGAGCCATCGACGGCGTCGCTCCGCCTGCCAACCGGCCATCGATGCTCTGCAGCGAACCCTGAATCTCATTCATCTGCGCCGCCAGCTTCCCCACCCGCGCCTGCACGTCCTGCAAATTGTCCGAAATTCCCTGGGTCTGCGAGGTCATGGTGTCGATCTTCGAGCTGTCGTTGGCCGTCGCTTCGCCCACGCTCTTCTGCAGGTCGTTCATCTTCGCGTTCATCGAGTTAATCGCGTCCAGTTGCTGCTGGATCAGCGTGTGCATCGACGCATTGTTCCCGTCGATCGCACTGCGCATCGATTGCTGCCCTTGTAAGAGCTGCGAGACATCCTCCTGCAACTGCAGCATCTCTTTTGACACCGCTCCGGTCGGGCGCGGGCTCAACATCGAGCCTCCCACGGCCCCCACCAGTACACCCATAATCGCCAGCGCGACGGATCGTGTGCGCATAAAATACCTCCCCAAGTATGTGCCGAATGAAAAATTATGGAGTGCGACGCCCAAACGCCGCACTCCACAGGTTAAGCCTTGTCTCGACTCGTGGCTTTAGTGTGCCGCCACAAAGTGCGCGCGGCGATTTTCCTGCCAGCAGGACTCCGTCTGCTCGGTGCAGAACGGACGTTCCTTGCCCCAGCTTACGGTGTCCATGCGGTCGGCGGTGATGCCCAGCGAAATCAGGTAATTCTTCGCCGCCTGCGCTCGCCGTTCGCCCAAACCGATGTTGTATTCGGTCGAACCGCGATCGTCGCAATGTCCTTCAATCGTTACCCGCACCGGCGGATACGACCGCAGGAATTCCGCCGTCTTGGTCAGCGCCTCGCGCGCGTCGGGCCGCAGGTCGGACTTGTTGAAATCGAAGAACGCATCTTTCACGTTCTGCTCGAACAATTCGCTCATGCTTGCATTGTTGGTCGTCGGCGTCACCACTGGCGCCGCCGCTCCCACCGTTACCCGCGCCGTAGCCGTGCCGCTGCCCCCGGGTCCCGTCGCCGTAATCGTGTACGTCGTCGAATCCGTCGGATTCACCGGCGTCGATCCTTGCAGCGCCACCTTGCCTACGCCCGGCTCGATATCGGCATCCGTCGCATCGGTCGAGGTCCAGCTCAGCGTCACCGTGTCGCCACTCTTCACCGAAGTCGGCGTAGCGTTCAGCGTCACCGTCGGCTGCGCCGACGTCGGAGCCGGCGCGGGCGCCGGATGCGAAGTGGCGACTTGCTTTTTACAGCCGCCCAAAAATCCAAGTATTGCCAGGAACCCTAACGCGAACGTGATCTGTCGAGAATTACGCACCTGCATGAATTGCCTCCTTCGAATTTTCTTCCACTTAAAAACTGCCAACCGTCCGTCTGGCTGGGAAACTATTTCGACGACCAGCTCGGCGATTCGTTCTGCCCTTCATAAGTCAATTGCCGCGGCAAACTGCCGTCCGCCAGCATCGACCAGATTTCGCGTTTGCCGTTGCGCGTCGATTCAAAAACCAAATGTCGCCCGTCTGGCGCCCACGACGGACGTTCGTTGCGCCCGGCGTCCCGCGTCAATTCCACCAGCTGCCGGTTCACGATATCCATGATATAGATATCGAAATTCCCGCTCGGCCGTCGCCAACTAAATGCCAGCAGTTGCCCATTCGGTGACCACGACGGATCCACCACGTAGCCCATGTCCGGCATGTCCAGCTTCTGCACGTCGGTCCCGTCCGAATTCGCCAGGTACAAAACCGGATCGCCCGCGCGGTCGCTGACGAAAACAATTTGTTTCCCCGTCTTCGGATTGAACGCCGGCGAAGTATTGACCCCCGCCGCGAACGTCACTTTCTTCATCGCGCCGCCGGCCGTGTCGCTGATGTAAATTTCCGGATCGCCGCCCTGGCTCGACATAAACGCCAGTTGCGTCCCATCCGGCGACCACGCCGGCGAACTGTTCGACCCGCGATACCGCGGAAACGAAATCAGCCGGTCCGACGCCGCCGAGTAAATGCAAATCTGCGGTGAAGTAATCCCCCGGAACGGCACGTAGCAGGTGAATGCGATGCGCGTCGCATCCGGCGACCAGCGCGGCGTCAGCGAAATCGACTTCAAATGCGTCAGTTGGTGCTGGTTGCTGCCGTCATAGTCCATCGCCCAGATTTCTTTGGTCCCGCTCTTGGTGCTCACAAACGCGATCTGCGTTTGCGCGATGCCCGCGGCCCCGCCGCTCAATTTCCCCACAATGTCATCCGCAAATTGGTGCGCCAGTTTGCGCGCGCCATCGTCGGTGGCCGGCCCGCGATACACCTTCTGCAGCGCCGGCGGCGACTGTGGATTGTGCACGTCCGATAAATATCCCGCCAGCGCCAGGTTGGTGCCGTCGAGGAACAAATTTCCGTACACCAGCATGTATGTATTCGCCGGCGCCGCCGCCCACTCCGGAAAATTTACTTCGCTTGGCTGGCTCGGCATCTGCGGCGGATAGAAACTGGGGCTGACCAGTTCGAGAATTCCGCAGTAATCCAGGTCGGCCCACAACACATCGTGAAAGGTTTTTTCCAACGCCGGAGGCGTCGCTCCGCGGACCGGAAATTCCGGCACCGCGACCCGCGCCTTGGTCACGCCGAGTCCCGTCCCGGTCTTGAACCAGTCCTGCGCCGAAGCCGTTCCCGCGCTCAACATAAATACAATTCCGACTGCCGCAACGATCGCCAGTTTTCGCATCATCATGTTTTGTATTTTAGTCCGCATAAGAGTCTCGCCTACCAGTTCCACAACTTCAGCTTTTAATTGTCATCCCGACAGAGCCGCGGCCGAATTTGCCGCACCCACGAGGGATCTCTCTTCGATTCCAACCACTCCCGGACCTAACCCGCGCCCGCGTCCTCTCACTCACCTCTTAAAATCAAACCAAAATTCCACACTCACCCGCGATCCCTGATACTCCGCCGGCAACCGGTCCATCGGGCTCGCATCCCTTATCGCCCGCACCGCCGAAGCATCCACCGACGCGTCGCCGCTCGACTTGGTCACCTGAATGTTTGCAACCGACCCGTCCCGCGCGATATCGAACGTCGCCACCATGCGCGGCGCAAATTGCACCCGCGGATCTACCGTCGATTGCAGCCAGCTCGCGCTGACCTTGCGCTGCACCGCTTCGACGTACCATGAAAACCTCGCCCCGAAGTTTCCCGCGCCCGGCCCTTCGAATCCCATCCCCGCCTGCGCCGCCGTTCCCGGCCCCATCGCGAAAGAAGTCGTCGGCACGGTCGGCGTTCCGCCTCCGCCATACGGCACCGCGTTCGGCGGCGGTGGTTTCGGATTCTCCAAAACTTTCGACGGCCGCGTCACGTACTTCGGCGGCTTGACCTTGTCGAATTTCGGAATCGGCAGCGCATCCGGCGGCACGATCGGCGGCGCTTCCGGCGGCTCCGCCTTGTACAATCCCTTCGATTCGTCCACCACCCGGCTCGGCGTCGATATCTCCGGCGTCGGCAGCGGCACCGCCGGCAAACTTCCCACCACGCCCACGGTGATCGCCCCGCCCGGCCCGCCCCAATCGTTGCCCGTACGCGAATAAATCGCGTTGCCGATGAACAACAAAACCAGCGCGCCATGAAACGCCAGCGAGAACCACAATGGCCGCTTCAGGCTTTCCGGTTCCCGAATTGCGGCATACGAAGCCATGTCACTTAATCTGCGATCGTTCGCTCAACGGCTGCGTCACCACGCTGATATTTTGTATCCCCGCCTGGCGCAACGCGTCCACCACCGTGGCCCAGCTCCCAAACGGAACCGTCTCATCGCTCCGCACGTAAACCGCCTGATGCGCCGGGTCCTTCATCTGCCCCACCACTTGCTGCCCTATATCGTGAATGTTGATCGGCTTATCGTTCAGGTAGATCCGCTGCGCGCGGTCAATCGTAATCACCAACCGCACTTCGGTCAGCTCTTTCACCGTCTTGGTCTTCGGCACATCCACTTCGATCCCCGACTGCAAAATCGGCGCGGTGATCATGAAAATAATCAGCAGCACCAAAACGACGTCGATGAACGGAACCATGTTGATTTCCGATAGCGTCGACCCGGTTTCGCGTTGAATCTGCGGCATAATCTAAATTATTCCTGTTTTTTTTGATCGTTAATAAATGTGAGTCGGGTTGCAGGTTACAGTTTGGGCGCGTTGGGAAGGCCCGCCTTACACCGTATAAATCGTCTCGATCTTCGACACAAATTCCGAAGCGAAACTGTCCATCCGCGCCGCCACGCCGCGAATTCCACCCAGATAATAGTTGTAAGCGATAACCGCCGGAATCGCCGCGAACAAGCCCATCGCCGTAGTGATCAACGCCTCCGCAATTCCCGGCGCCACCGCGCGCAAACTGGCCGTCCCGGCATCGCCCAGCCCGGCGAACGCGTCCATCACGCCCCACACCGTTCCGAACAATCCGATAAACGGCGACACCGAACCCGTCGTCGCCAGCCAGGACATCCCCGTTTCGAGGCGCCGTACTTCCTCGCCGGCCGCCACCTGCATCTGCACACCGACCGCACTCGGATTTTTCACCCGGCCGGTACTTTGCGAAGCCGCCGGAGCCATTCCGGGAGCCACCGGCCGATGATCCGCTGCTCCAAGCTGCGCTTCCAGCTCGCGATACCCCGCCTGATACACGGTCACCAACGGAGAATCCCCCGCCCCCATCTTCAACGTGCTGGGATCCGGCAGCCCGCGGCCCGCCCGAAACATCTGCAGGAATTTTTTAGTGTGAGCCTCGATTTGCCCGAGCGCTCGTGATTTTTGAAAAATGAGGGCCCAGGAAAATATCGAGAGGATGAGAAGGATACACAGGACAACTCGCGCCACCCACCCCGTTTGCGTAATCAGGGTCTCGAGCCGGTTGTCGAATAGAATCAATGCCAGTCCAGAAATTGTTTCCCCCAGAGGAAAAATTTACAAAAAATGCCCGCAATCACCGTAGCACACGCCACTTGCGGAATTCAAACTATTCAGCTGTACATAGATTCCCCTATGCTCAAAACGACACAAAGGCCTATACTCAGCTTCTCCACTGATTTGAATCTATCTAAACAGGCAGGGCTTCGATGTCAGTCAACAAAGTGATTCTAGTTGGGCGTCTGGGACGCGATCCCGAAACCCGTTTCACCGGCGGCGGCCAGGCCGTCGCGAATTTCTCGGTAGCCACCGACGAAACCTATAAAGACAAAAACGGCGAGCGCCAGAAGCGCACCGAATGGCACAAGATCGTCGTCTGGGGCAAGCAGGCCGAAATCGCCCAGCAATACCTGAAGAAGGGCTCGCTGATTTTCATCGAGGGCCGCATTCAATCCCGCGAGTGGCAGGATAAAGAAGGCCAGAAGCGCACCAGCTTCGAAATTGTGGCCACCAATTTCCGCATGCTCGGCGGCAAAAGCGATGGTGCAGCAGCAGGCGCCAGCGCCGGCGGCGGCGCCTCCCGCTCCACCGGCGGCTACGGCGGCGGACGCAGCGCCGACCCCGACTTCGAAGGCGGCGCCATGCCCGAAGAACCCATGGGCGGCTCCGGCCCCGAAATCTCCGACGAAGACATCCCCTTCTAGTCCACGGCCGCTGAATTTCGTCAGGGCACGGCTTCAGCCGTGCCGCAATGCTTAAGAAATCATGGCGGCTTTAGCCGCTGAAGGACGCAGTCGTGCAATCTCGCTGTCGTCCGCAGCAAGCGCTGTTAACCAGTACACCTCGCCCAGTCCACTCCGCCGTCCCAAAATAAAAAAGGTGAGCGAATCACTCCGCTCCCCAAGTCCCACAAAAAAATAATCCCTTCCTAATGCTGTTCCCCCTCGCTCTTCTTCCTTTCCTCATCCAAATGCTGCATAAACGCCTCAAACTTCGGCTTCTGCTCCGGCGTCAAAATCATCCGAATCCGGTCCCGCCCCTGGTGCCGCAGCACTTCCCGCTGCGCATCCGCCGGCGCATACACCGCCCGAATCTGCGCCTTGGTATCATCAATGATCGCGCCCAGTTGCTGCTGTTGTTCCGCGTTCAACTGCAAATCGTGAGTCAACGACGACACCAGCTGGTCCCGGGTCGGGTGCGCCGCGGAAATCTGCTTGCCCCACACGCTCTCGCCCCATAAATGATTCCCCACCACGCCCAGCAGCGCGCCCAGAAAGAACACCACAATCACCAGCACCGCGGCTTCGCTTCGGGTCTTAGTGTTTGGCATGTCCTTCTTCCGCCATCAGGATCAACATTTCGTCCCGGTTCGATGGTTGCCGCCCTTCGTCCGACAAAAGCTCCGGCGCTTCATTCGCCGCCATGATTGCCAATTCGTCCTGATCCAGTCGGTTATCGCGGTGCTTCACATCGAACGTCACCAGCAACACCAGCGCCAGCGCCGCCGTGGCCGAAAGCTTCCAGGCCAGCGAAACGAACGGCCGCCAGATCGACTTCTCCTCCAGCGTTTCCATCTCGGCGCGAATGCGCGCCATCGTTACCCGCGCAAAACCCGCGCCCGGATCCACCGTCGGCTCCGCCGCGCGCAATAGCCGCGCCGCCACCTGAGCCTCCGCCAAAGCGTCCGTGCACCCGCTGCACGTCTGCAAATGCTCCTTCAGCTTGGCGGTCTCGCGGTCCGCGAACTCGCCATTCACGTAGTCTTCCAGTGCCGCCTCGTACTGGCTACAAGCCGGCGTCCGATACTCCGCGTTAAGGTCCCCTGGGTTCATAAGTCTCCTAAGTTTTCGTTTCTCCGGCTCCCGGAAATCCGGGTTTGGTCTTCAATCGCCGGCGGTACACGTCCATCAACTTAGCGCGGGAACGAAACAGCCTGACCTTGACCGTGTTCACGTTCAAGTCGAGAATCACCGCCAACTCCTCGACCGAAAATCCTTCCATCTCTTTTAATACCAGCAGCGCCCGATCCTGATCCGGAAGCGTTTCCAGCATGCGCTCCAGTAAATCCCGGACTTCCGCTCGCCGGTTCGGGCTCTCCGGCGGGCTGACCGCCGACGCCACTCCATCCAGCCGCGAAACCTGCTCCTCCGACATATCCGCCTCGTACGTCAGCGGCCTAACCTTCTTCTTCCGCAGGTAGTCCCAGCACTCATTTACCGAAATCTTATACAGCCAGGTCGAAAATGCCGACCGCTGATCGAACTTCTTTAGCGAAAGAAACACCTTCAAAAACACCTGCTGCACCACGTCTTCCACGTCTTCGCGCCGCCGCAAGATCCCGCTGACCAGCCCGAACACACGTTGCTGGTGCCGCCGGATCAGCTCCTCAAAAGCGGCCTCTTCGCCGCTCTGCGCGAGCCGCACCAGTTCCCGCTCCTGTTCGCCCTTCTCCCGCCGGCTGAGCGCTAGCGGCAGGGCCGAGGCGCTGGCTGCCATATTCTTTGGGACGCGTGTCATTCGGTTCCGGTTACATCAACCCTATTCGGAAGTGTGCCAGATTGGAACAGGGCCGTACGGGGCCTTTCTCACTACTTGTGACCCGAGTTTCTTATTGCAGCAGTAACCTCATCATGTGAGAATACCGCCCATGATTATTGGCGACCGTATTCGTCTCCTGCGTGAGACAAAAAAACTGTCCCAGGGCGATATTGAAAAGCGCACTGGATTACTGCGTTGCTATATTTCCCGCGTCGAAAATGGCCATACCGTTCCGGCCATCGAAACGCTCGAAAAACTGGCGCGCTCCATGGAAGTCCCACTCTATCAACTTTTCTACGACGGCGAAGAACCACCCGAATTGCCGGATCTTCCTAAGGGAAAGTCCGCCGACGATATCGCGTGGGGCACTCGNNTGGAAAAGACGCTCGCGTCCTGGGGCGCTTCCGCCGTTTGCTCGGCCGGATCGATGAAGGCGACCGTCGTCTGCTGCTCTACATGGCGCAGAAGATGGCTAACCGCTAAAAGCTTTTACCCATCACGGCGGTGAAGCTAGCCACCGCCCAAGAATCTTCGGAGTGCGGCGACCAATCGCGGCTTTCCTAAACCGAAAAACACCAGTCCGTCCCCGAACCAATCACGAATCGCAGAAAACCTTAGTACGTTGNNCATCCTGAGCGCAGCGAAGGATCTGCTTCCACTGCCGTGCGCAGCGAATCGCTCCGCTCTGCAGAAGTCCGCTTGCCCAAACTGCGGGAGCGTTTACTCCACTCGAGCCGCAAGCTAACTCAGTACATCAGATGCGCGGTTACTCCCACTCGATTGTGCTCGGCGGTTTCGAACTGATGTCGTACACCACCCGATTTACGCCCGGCACCTCATTCACAATCCGCGCCGAAATCCGCGCCAGCACTTCCATCGGCAAACG
>PMHK01000075.1:0-165 GCA_003156635.1 Acidobacteriota bacterium
GCCCAGCACGATCCCGGCATCGTCGTCGATTTTGAGCTAGTCCCCGATTCCAGCCAGGAGGACTTCGCCCGTTTCATCGGCGACCTGGGGAACGATTTGCACGCGTCCAACCTGAAATTAATGGTCGCGCTCCCGGCCGCGGATTGGAGTTACGACTACAAAACC
>PMHK01000075.1:186-24118 GCA_003156635.1 Acidobacteriota bacterium
CCCGGCCGATAAAATCGTCATGGGTATCGCGAACTACAGCTACGATTGGCCGGCCAAAACAAAAGCAGTTCCGCACCCGATAGCCCAGGCCGTCACTTTTCAGCAGGGAATCATCACCGCCGTCGAATCCGAATCGGACGTCACCTTCGATCCCGACACGCTGAACCCTCATTACTCCTACGAAGACGAAAAAAATCTGGTCCATAACGTCTGGATGCTCGATGGCGTCACCGCTTACAACGAACTCCGTGCCGCCGAGCGCGCCGGTGTGCGCGGCACCGCGCTGTGGCGCTTAGGTATGGAAGATCCTTCCATGTGGTCGATTTGGGATGCCACTCACCCCGACGACGCGATTCGGGCCAAGCTCGACGAAGTCCCGCCCGGATACGATTTAATCCTTGAAGGTGACGGCGATATTTGGCGCATCACTGCCACGCCGCAAAGCGGCCGCCGCACCATCGATTACGATTCCAGCAGCGACGTCATCGACGACGAGTCCTACCAGACGTATCCGCTTTCCTGGCGCATCGAACAGATGGGTGCCTCGCCCACCAAGCTGGCCCTGACCTTCGACGATGGCCCNNTCGCGCTGACCTTCGACGATGGCCCGGACGAAACCTGGACCCCGCAAATCCTCAAGATCCTGAAAGACAAGGGTGTTCCCGCCGCATTTTTTGTGATAGGTGAATCCGCCAGCCAATATCCGCAGATCGTGCGAAACGAATACCAATCGGGAAACGAAGTCGGCAACCACACCTTCACGCATCCCGATTTCGAAACGATTTCGAAATCGCAGCTGCAGATTGAATTGAATCTCACCGAGCTGCTCCTCGAAAGCAACCTCGGCGTAAAAACTTTGCTCTTCCGACCACCCTACGGCATCGATCATCAGCCGGAAACCGCCAGCGAAATTCAGATGCTCCCGATACCCCAGGCCATGGGTTACATCATCGTCGGCGCGCGTGTCGATCCGCACGATTGGGGTGAGCCCAATGGCGGAGCGCCTCCGCCCACCGCCACCATCGTCGAGCGCGTTTTGCACGACGCGCAGCTCGGCAAGGGCAATATCATCCTGATGCACGATGGCGGTGGCGAACGCGCCAACACCGTCGCCGCGCTGCCGCAAGTCATCGATGGCTTGCGCGCTAAAGGCTACGAATTCGTTTCAGTCGCGGACTTGCTGGGCCAGACCCGCGCCCAAGTGATGGAGCCCTTGACCCAGAACGAATGGATCCTGGTTCGCGCGGACGCCTTCATTTTCGAAGTTTTCCATTGGCTCCGCTCCGGCATCGCCTTCATCTTCTTGGCCGGAATTTTGCTGGTCAGCGGACGAGCCCTGATCGTCGGTCTGCTCGCCCTGATCGAAAAACTTCGTCCGACTCCCGCCGATCACCCTGAATACAAACCGCAGGTGACGGTGCTGATTCCCGCCTACAACGAAGAAGCTGCGATCGTTCAAACCGTCAAGGCCGCGCTGGCCTGCGATTATCCAAAGCTCGAAATTCTGGTCATGGATGACGGCTCGACGGACCAAACCCCCGACCTCGTGCGCGCCAATTTTGGCAACGATCCTCGTGTCCGCATGATTTCGCAACCGAATCGCGGCAAGCCCGCGGCTTTGAACCATGGCCTCGAAGAAGCCACCGGAGAAGTCATCATCTCTATCGACGGCGATACCATCGTCGATCCTGAAGCGATTCCGCGGCTGGTTCGGCACTTCGCCGATCCTAAAGTCGGCGCCGTCGCCGGCAATGTAAAAGTCATAAATCGCAACCGCTGGCTGACCCGCTGGCAAGCGCTCGAATACATCACCAGCCAAAATCTCGAAAAGCGCGCCTTCGATCTGCTCAATTGCATTCCGGTCGTTCCTGGCGCCGTCGGCGCTTGGCGCACCAGCGTGCTGCGCGACCATCACGGATTTTCCGGCGACACCGTCGCTGAAGATACCGACCTCACCCTCACCATTCGCCGCGAGGGCTGGAAAATTCTCTACGACGAAGACGCCATCGGCCGCACCGAAGTTCCGGAAACCGTCGAAGCCCTCATCCGCCAGCGCTTCCGCTGGACCTTCGGCACGCTGCAGGCCGTCTGGAAGCATCGCGACGCCGTCGGCAAGGCAAAGTACGGCACCCTCGGCTGGATCGCGATTCCCAACATATTTTTGTTCCAGATTATTTTGCCGCTCGTCTCGCCGGTCATCGATCTGCTGTTTTTGCTGTCGATCGCGCTCTGGGGCCTCGGCCAGCTCCGCATCGCCCGCTTGCCGCAACTCTGGACCGCCCAAGATGTGGAACGTTCGCTCATTTTCTTCGCCATCTTCATGCTGATCGACTTGCTCACCTGCGTCGTCGCCTTCCTCCTCGAACGTCACGAAGACTGGACCCTCCTCGCTCCGCTCATACTCCAGCGTTTTTATTATCGCCAAATGATGTACGTGGTGCTCTTCCGCGCCCTGAAAGAAGCCGTCCGCGGCCGGCCCGTCGGTTGGCGTGGCGTCGAACCGCAGACACCCGCGCCCGTACCAGGGGATTGATGTGGATAGGGTGGTAATCCGTATTTTTTAAGGTATTTACCTGATCCGTGCCAAATCCACGAACACCTACACTTCCCGTGTACCAAGGAGGATTTCAATTCATGAAAAGTTCCACTCTGACCATCGGGAAGATTGCGGCAGGCGTCGTTCTCACCGCTGGCTTAGTTGCCTTCACTCCCACGCAAGCCGCGGCGGATTGCCAGCACGACACCGACAAAGCCGACCATAACCTCCACGACGCCATCGCCCATCACGGCGCCGACAGCAAAGAAGCCCAGAAATATCGCGCCGAACTCGCCGCAGTACGCCAACGCTGCTGGGACAAAGAGAAACGTTGGTGGGATTCGGATACTCATCAATGGCGCACCGAACACTGGGACGATCACGACCACGATCACTAGTCGTCCAGCCTGAAGCAAATTTGAATAACAAACGGCTGCGTCTGAGGCACAAGGCGCAGCCGTTTTTCATTTCGTCTTGAGCCTTTTTCCGAAGGCCACTAGACTTCCCACGGAAAACGCAAATGACCCAAACCATAATTCAGCCATTCCTGCTCTTTTTTGGCCAAGCCGAAGAAGCGATGAACTTCTACGTCTCGCTATTTCCCGGCGCGAAGGTGCTCGATCTGATCCGCTACGGCCCGAACGAACCCGGAAAAGAAGCCTCGGTCAAAAAAGCTCGCTTCTCCATCGGCAGCCAGATCGTTCTCTGTACCGACAGCACCGTCAAACATGAATTTTCTCTCACTCCAGCTTTCTCCTTTCTGGTCGAGTATCAGTCCGACCGCGAAATCATCCAACTTTACGATGCGCTCGCCTCGGGCGGCAGCACCCCCATGCCGCTGAGGGCCTATGACTTCAGCCAAAAATTCGCCTGGGTCAACGATCGCTTCGGCGTCTCCTGGCAGCTAAGCCTCGCTTAGATCCCTGTGGCGTCCCTCCGGCCGCCCAAACCTTAGTTCCATTGGCCAATACCCATTCATTCTGCTACTATCCAAAATTGTGATGGGCTGCATCCCGATTTTTAGGAGCGGCACCGGAGGTCACATGAGCGTAGCGCCCCGCGCAGGCGACGGAAAAGTCACCGTCCCCGGCATTCTGGCCCGTAAGTCCGCATCATCTTCACAGCCGAAATCGAAAATCACTTGCTTGACCGCGTACGATTTTCCCACCGCGCGCCTGCTCGATCAGGCTGGGGTGGATATTTTGCTCGTGGGCGATTCTGTCGGCATGGTAGTTCTCGGCTACGACAGCACTCTTCCGGTCACCTTCGAAGAAATCCTCCATCACACCCGCGCCGCCCGCCGGGGCGCCCGGCGAGCCTTGCTGGTCGCCGACATGCCCTATGGAAGTTTTCACGTTACGATCGAAGAATCTGTGCGCAACGCTGTCCGCCTGATCAAAGAAGGCGGCGCCGAAGCCGTGAAAATTGAAGGCGGGGAACGCCGCCTCGAATTGATCGCCCGCCTGGTCGAAGCCGAAATTCCAGTGATGGGCCACGTTGGTTTAACCCCGCAGTCGATTCACGCGTTGGGTGGCTTTCACGTGCAGGGCAAAACCGCCGACGCCGCGCGCCAGCTGGAACGCGATGCCCGCGCCGTGGAAAGCGCCGGAGCATTCGCCGTGGTGCTGGAGTCGGTGCCCAGCGAACTCGCGGCGCGAATCACCGATAAGCTGCGCATTCCCACCATCGGCATCGGCGCCGGGTCCCACTGCGACGGTCAGGTTCTCGTGCTGCACGACCTGCTCGGTCTGACCCAGGGCCACAAGCCCAAATTCGCCCGCCAATACGCCGATCTCTCTGGTGAAATTTCGCGAGCCGTCACCAGTTACTGCGAAGACGTTCGCAGCGGAAATTTTCCGTCCGATGCGGAATCGTTCCGTTCGACCAACGAACTACGCGACTATCTGCGCGCACCTGCACTGGTAAAACAGCGCACCTGAGCAAAATATCCGCAGAGCGCAGCAGCAAAATAAATCAACCCAACGGAGCAGAACCACGTGAACCTGAAAGATTTCACTCTCCTCTACGATTTCAATACTTGGGCCAACCGCCGCACTCTGGACGCCTGCGACGCTCTCTCCGACGCCCAGTTCGTCCAGGACTTGGGTAGTAGCTTTGCATCGGTCCGCGAGACGCTGGCGCACCTCATGCTCGTCGAATGGCTCTGGCTCGAACGTTGGAAAGGCCATGGTCCCGACCGCTATCCGCCCAGCACTGAATTCCCGAATCTTGCCGCTATCCGCGCGCGTTGGGCCCAGATTGAAAGCGATCTGCTCTCCTACATCGCATCTCTGAAGCCCGAGGATTTGCACCGGGTGATTCATCACAAAACGATGGCCGGCGCGCCGCAGGCGCAACCGCTCTGGCAAATGCTGCAGCACCTTGTAAATCACGGCACATATCATCGGGGCCAGGTCGCCACCATGCTCCGCCAGTTAGGCGCCAAGACCCTCGGAACCGACCTGATCCTTTACTATCGCGAACAGGCCCTCCGCGCTCAGCCCTGATCCCTTCATGGAAACCGTTCACACCATCCAGTGGATGAAAGCGCTGGCCCAGGACGCGCTCGTCAACGAGCGTTCGCTCGGCCTGGTTCCCACCATGGGCGCGCTGCATGAGGGCCATTTTTCCCTGGTCCGCGCAGCGAAACGCAAATGCTCGCCGGTCGTCGTCTCGATTTTCGTCAACCCCAAACAATTTGGACCCTCGGAGGATCTGAAAAAATATCCGCGCACTTTCGAAGCGGACCGCGAGGCGCTCGCAGGTCTCGGCGTCGACATTCTCTTCGCCCCTACATCCGAAGAAATGTATCCCGCGGGATTTAACACGTCCGTCAGCGTCAAAGGTTTGAGCGATCGCTGGGAAGGCCGCGTCCGGCCCGGTCATTTCGATGGAGTCGCGACGGTTGTTTTGAAATTATTCGAAATCGTCCAGCCCCGCATAGCATTCTTCGGGCGCAAAGACGCGCAGCAGGCGCGCATTATCCGGCAGATGGCCACTGATCTGAATCTCAACACGGAAATCGACCTTTGCCCGATTGTCCGTGAGCCCGACGGCCTCGCTCTTTCGTCCCGTAATGTATACCTGAGCCCGGATGACCGCCGGGCGGCGGTCGCAATATCGCAAGCGCTGGCGGCGTGCCAGGGAAGTATTTCAGGTGGGGAACGGGATCTAGCGAACCTGCTCGCTACGATGCGCGCCAAGCTCGAGTCGGAACCGCGCCTGACCGTGGATTACGCGGAAATTGTTGATGCCGATTCGTTTGAGCCGGTTCGGGTGATTCGAGGAAATTGCTACGCGCTAATTGCTGCTAAGGTCGGTGGAACCCGCCTGATCGACAACGCCTGCATCGAATCAGAATCCGACGCCGTCCGCGTTCTGCTCTAAGACTTCGCTTCAGGCCTGAAAGAGACTACGATTCCTGCACCGCGGCCAGAACTTCCGCGCCGTGGCCCTTAGGCGTCACGTTATTCCAGATTTTCCGGATGATTCCATCGGGCCCAATCCAGAACGTCGTGCGCACGATTCCCAAAAAAGTCTTCCCCAGAAAACTCTTCATTCGCCGCGCGCCATACGCTTCCACCACCTGAAAATCCGTATCGGCCAAAAGCGGAAAATTTAGGTTCAGCTTCTCCTGAAATCTCTTCTGCGCTTCCACTGTGTCGCCGCTACATCCTACGATTTCCGTGTTCGCCGCTTTGAATTTATCCATGTCGTTGCGGAACGCGTTCGCTTCATGCGTGCAACCTGGCGTATTGGCCTTGGGGTAAAAGTACAAAATCAGATTCTTGCCTTTGTAATCGCTCAACGAAACCGTCGAACCGTCATGCGCGGTCACACTGAACTTCGGAGCCTTGTCGCCTTCCTTCAACATGTTCTCTCCCATCTGCGCCATGAAAAATGATTACGCTTCGGCCAGCACGCGCTTCAGAATCGCATTTACGATTTGCGGATTCGCCTGGCCTTTCGTCTCCCGCATCACTTGGCCCACAAAAAACTTAAAGACGCCTTCATTCCCGGTCTTATATTTGGCCACGTTATCCGGACTTTTCGCCACGATCGCCCGTGCTATCGTTTCGATCGCGCTGCTATCCGAAATCTGCGCCAGGCCCCCGGCCGTGATGATTTCCGCCGGCTTCTTGCCGGTGTCAAACATTTCTGAAAACACTTTCTTGCCGCTGGCCGCGGTAATTTCGCCCCGCTCGACTACCCCCAGCAATTCGGCCAGCGCTTCGGGCGCAACCGGACACTCTTCGATCGTCTTGCCCGCATCATTCAACCGCCGCAGCAATTCCACCGAAATCCAGCTGGCCGCGCTCTTGGCATTCGCTCCGGCCCGCACTACCGCTTCGAAGTACGAAGCCAACTCCCTCGTCGAGGTAAGCACGCCCGCGTCATAGGCGCTGATTCCGTAATCCGCGATGAACCTCGCCCGCTTTGCGCCGGGCAGCTCCGGCATTTCGCGGCGAACCTGCTCCACCAGCGCAGGCGCAGCACTCACCGGCAGCAGGTCCGGGTCCGGGAAGTATCGGTAATCGTGCGCGAATTCCTTCGAGCGCATCGATTCAGTCCGTCCCGCCGCGACGTTCCACAGCCGCGTCTCCTGCGTGATCGTCCCGCCCGATTCCAGCACGCCGATTTGCCTCTCGATCTCGTATTCCAGCGCATGAGCCAGATACCGAAACGAATTCAGATTCTTCGCTTCGACCTTCGTTCCGAATTTGGAAGCCCCGCGCAACCGTACGCTCACGTTGGCATCGCACCGCAGCGAACCCTCTTCCATGTTGCAGTCGCTCACGTCCGTGTACTCCAGAATCTGTTTCAGCGTCGTCAAATATGAATACGCTTCGGCCGGCGTCCGTATATCAGGCTCCGATACGATTTCTATCAGCGGCATTCCGCAACGGTTGTAGTCGATATAGCTCCAGCGGTCGGAATCGGGGAAGCCTTCGTGCAGATTTTTCGCCGCGTCCTCTTCCATATGTACGCGGGTGATGCCAATCTTCTTCTTCGCCCCGTCAACTTCAATCTCCAGCGAGCCTTCTAGCGCCAGGGGCAGTTCGTACTGCGATATTTGGTAGCCTTTCGGCAGGTCCGGATAAAAATAATTCTTGCGCGCAAAAACCGAGCGTTCCTGAATTTTGCATCCGAGCGCCAGCGCCGCTCGCACTGCCAGGTCCCGCGCCGCCCGGTTTAACACCGGCAGGGCTCCCGGCAGACCCAGGCAAACCGGGCAAGTATTTGAATTTGGAGGATCTCCAAACTGCGTGGAACACGCGCAAAACGCCTTCGTCTTCGTTTTCAGCTGTACGTGCACTTCCAGCCCGATGACCGGCTCGTACTTTGCCATCATTTCAGATGTCACGGCCAGCGTCACTGGAGTCGTCGGGCTCATTCGAATCCGAGATTATAGCATCCGTCCAGCGCATTGTTCACCGGCGCTGCGGGCCCGGCTTTGGGGTCGCTCGGAGACAATCTGGCACGCTGCCCGCAGCACAGCGTGCCAGTCCAATTTTCGCTAACCGGATTATTCGGAATGCCGCCCGGAAGGTGGCAGGTCTACCTTGAAACCCGCCATGAAATTCAGCTTCAGCGACGGAAAACCAAACGCTTCCTCGTATCTTTGGTTCAGAAAATTATTCAAACGTCCGTAGATTTCAATCCCCTTCGGCAGGCGATACGAAAAGCCCGCATTCATCAACTCGTACCCATGGTTGCGGAATACGCACTGAAAGGGCTCCATTGTTACTGGATTTGTCAGTTCACATGCAAACGTCCCATCGTTCGGCTCGATATCTAGCACCGCACCCCGAATGGTCCCATTCAAGTTGAGCATCAATCGATTTTTCGTCCACGTCGCATTGAATCCGGCCGAATTGTGCGGGCGTCGCAGCAGTGGTTCCCCCACCGTAAAAGGATCGACCGGTTCCGGAAAACCATCGAGCGCCAGGATCGACGTGTTCAGCCAGGTGTACGACCCCGAAAACTCCAGCGAGCGCGTAGGGCGCAACCGAATTGTCGTTTCCAAGCCGTCCGCCTTCGACCTACCGATGTTTTCCGAAAGAAAATTCGTCGGAAGATCGCCCGTCGTCACGATTTGATCCTTGAACCGGTTATAGAAATACGTCACATCTAGAATCGCTCGGTCGTGCGACATCCGCTGTTCGACTCCCGCGTCGAAGCTGATGCTTTCCTCCGGCTTCAGGTTCGTATTGTTGGTGAACGCCAGCTCGAACCCATTCGGTGCGCGGAAGCCGGTTCCGAAACTCGCATGGAGCCGCGTCGCGCCGAAGAATCCGTCTGAATCGGTCGCCCGCGCCAGGTACGCTGCAGAAATTCTTGGCGTGACTTTCGCGATCGTATTCGCCGGTATCCCGGGCTGCCCTGTATCCACGTTCGCTGGCACCATGTCGGTCTGAATGTCATCCACCCGCACGCCGCTATTGATGAACCAACGATCCGCAGGCGTCCATCGGTTTTCCGCAAAGAACGCATAACTGTTGCGGCCCAGCACGAAGGGCGCGTCGCCCACATCTTCCACAAAAACATTCTTGAACGAATCGCGATCGTACTCGAATCCCGCCACCAAGGTGTCCTTCGACGAAACCGCGATTTCGCTTCGCGTGTTGGCCACGATGCGTAAATTATTCGTAAACGAATTGCCCTCCGACGGCGAATCGAATGTGACGCGGTCCGTCGAAACGCTTACCGTCGTCACTTGCTGGAATCGCGAAGAAAACTGCTCGGTGTACTGCGCCTGGTAGCCAAATAGATTTTGATTTTGATGCGTGGCATTGTCGCGTCCGGGAAATAAGCCATCGGGATTCGAGCCCCAGGGGCCGGGCAATCCGACCGCACTCGCGTTACCGAAAAAATTCACGTTGAATTTACGCCGTGGTGAACGCGAATACCCCAGGCTCACCGTCGATGGCTGATCGCGGTACCCGTCATTCTGGATTTGTCCCCGCGTTTGCAGCCGCGACATACTGTATGCCCAACTGAACCCGCCTTCCGTTCGCCCTGCGCCCGTCGTGCCGACCCGCCACGTATGCAAACTCCCGCTCTCTCCTATGAATGAAAAGTGTGGCGGCCCGTCTCCACGGATCGTCTCGATGTTAATGACTCCCGCAACGGCGTTGGAGCCATACAACGCGCTCTCCGGTCCGCGAATCACTTCCACCTGTTCGACGCCTTCGGCCGGCAGCGGCGACAAATCGAACCCGCCTCCAAAATCGTTCAGTTGAATTCCGTTTATCAAAACCAGGTTATAGTCCGAATCGCCGCCGCGGATGAACGCGCTCGTAACTTTCCCGCGTCCGCCAGACTGATTGATTTCCACTCCAGGCAATCCGCGTAGCACGTCCAGCGCGGCCTGCGCTCCGCGATCGTCAATCTCCTGCGCCGAAACGACGCTCACCGAAGAACCGATCACCGAAGTCAGCGCTCCTCCGGGCGCGGCGGAAACCACCACTCTTTCCTGCACTGCGCTCAGATTTAGCTTCAGGTCTTTCACCAGCTTTTGGTCAGGCATCAATTCGATATCCCCGGTCACCTCATTGAAGCCTGACGAGGTGCCGACGACCTGATACGTGCCCGCCCGCAGATCGTCAAATTTGTACTGGCCTTGCCCATTCGTCTGCGTCACTTCTAACCCCGACATCGCGTACAGCAGCGTGATTCGCGCGCCAGCCACAGCCTTTCCGTCGGGATCGGAAACCGTTCCGGAGATTGAAGCGGTGTACCGGTCGTGCGAGGAGCTTTGCGTTTTTGTCGAATTGCTGGAACTTTGCGCGTGAACGGAAGGAGTCAAAATTACAAAAATCGAAGTTAATAACCAAACGATTGAGCGTAGTTTCATTTTTCCTCCTCTCCCTCTCGCGCGGGAGTTGAAGGTTGTCCGCGCAAGCATCGGCCTCACGGCCGATGCTTGCTCAGATTGAAACTCCGCCGGTCTCCTGGCTTGGCGGCTCGCTCACTGTTCGCTGCAAAACTCAACGAACCTCGAGCATCAACGCGGCCTTCCCATCCTGGACCGCATCACTCGGACTTCGAATGATTCGCGTCCCAAAACAGTGGCGTGCGCCGAAGAAATCCGCCTTACAGTCGCGCGTCGGCGACGGCTTTGCACCGTCTTCCCATGCGCGGAGTTTCGGGTGATTGTGAACGATGCCGCGAAGCTCTCGCCTGCATCGCTTTTAGAAACTCAACAACAATGAGCGTCTAACGAATTGCGTCCAGTATTTCGATTTGCACCCGGACCATCAAAAATTCTAGCGGTTGCCGCCGAGCATCACCCTCGGCCGCCCGCTATTCCGAATTTCCACCTCGAGCGGCGCCTCAAACACCTGCTGCAGCACGTCCCGCTCGTAAACCTCTGCCGGTGTGCCCATGCGCAAGCACTTGCCCTTATGCATCAACGCAATGCGATCCGAAAATTCCGCCGCCAGGTTCAGTTCGTGGGTTACCACTACCACGGTGTAGCGATGCTCATCGGCGAGTTTCCGCAATCGCCGCAGCAACTCCACCTTCCCGCCGATATCCAGATGCTGCGTCGGCTCATCGAGCAAAAGCAGCGACGGCTGTTGCGCCAACGCACGCGCCAGAATCACCCGCTGTTTTTCTCCGCCCGAAAGCTGATCCATCCAACGGTCGCGCAATTCGTCGGCGCCCACCTGTGCCAGCGCATTTCCGGCCAGCAGGCAATCCGCCTCGGATTCAAAACGCAGCCGCTTCCCATAGGGATAGCGCCCCTGCAGCACGTATTCCCACACGCGCAACGGAAACAACAATTCACTTTCCTGCGCCACCAGCGCGACGCGTTGTGCGCGCGTTCGCAATTCCAGCTCGCTGACTTCCTCGCCATCCACTTCCACGCGTCCCGACAACGGTTTCAGCAGGCCCGCCAATAATTTCAACAGCGTCGATTTACCGCTGGCATTCGGCCCAAGTATCGCCACCAGCTCCCGCTCGCGCGCTTCGAGGCTCACCGGCCCCAGTGTAAATTTTGGCGCCGAACGCTCCGTAGCCGCATACGCATAGCTCGCCTGTTCGACCCGCAGGCGCAGTCCGTCGGGCGCGCCCGGCGGCGTGGCTCGCGCTGACAACGGATTGTTTCCCGCGACCGTGCTCACCGCATTCTCCTGCGCATTAGATAGATAAACACCGGCGCGCCCGCCAGCGCGGTCATCGCGCCCACCGGCAATTCCGAAGGCGCCACCACCGTTCGCGCCAGCGTGTCCGCCAGTACAATCGCAATCGCGCCGCCAATCGCCGAAGTCGGAATTAGCAATCGATAGTCAGTCCCGAACAGCATGCGCATCACGTGCGGCACCAGCAGCCCCACGTATCCGATCGCCCCGCTCACCGAAACCGCCAATCCCGTCAGCAGCGACGCGCAAATATAAACCACCAGCTTCACCCGATTCACATTCACGCCCAAATGCCGCGCTTCCTGCTCGCCGGTCAACATCAAATTCAGATCCGACGAAGTCGTGAAAATGCAGCCAATCGCCACAATCAGCAAAAAGTACAGCCACCGCAAATCGATCCTCGGATCCGACTGCAGATCGCCCATCAGCCAGAACGCCATTCCGCGCAAATCCCGCCCGCTGATCGTCGTCATCAAAAACATGATTACCGCGGACAAAAATGACGCCGCGACGATTCCCGCCAGCAGCAAAGTCGCGCTGTCGAGTTGTCCGCCCCGTCGTCCCAAAAAATAAACCACAGCGACCGTCGCGAACGCGCCGACGAATGCCGCTCCTTGCATCGCGCCGGGGGCATGCGGCGTCACAATCAAACTGATGATCGTGCCCAGCGCCGCGCCGCTGGAAACTCCCAGCACGTAAGGATCAGCCAGCGGATTCCGCAGCAACGCCTGAAATCCCGCGCCCGCTGTTGATAGCGCCGCTCCGACCAGAATTCCCAGCGCGATCCGCGGCAGCCGCAAGCCGAAAATCACGCTCTTGAATTCCCCGGGCATTGCATCCCAATGTCCCAGCGCGCCTTGATACAGCGTCACCACGATGTCCCGCGCGCCCATGTGGTACGCGCCGATCTGCAGCGAAACCACTACCTCCACAAAAAGCACGGCCGCGAGCGCGGCGCAAATCGACAGTATTTTCGCGGGCGTTAGCGGACGCATGCCACCAGCCGTCCCGCATCGGATTCCCATCCCCTGTTTTCGAGCCGTGAATGCTTTTGCTCAGTCCCGAATATTTCAGGATGCAAACCGTGGGCCAACTGCACGATCACCTCAACCAGTCCCGGCGCCGGCCGCGTCACCTCTTCGCCCACTACTACGATTCGGCCCAGTTTCACCGCCTCGATTTGATTCCACACGCCACGCGCCCGCAAATCTCGAACTTGATCGGTGTCGTCCGTCCCCGAATGGTTGCTCGTCAATACGATGTAGTCCGGCTCCAATCGCAGCACTTCTTCCATGCTGATTTGCGGCCAGTCCTGCTTCGAAATAATCACGGATTCCGCGCCAGACCAGCGCAAAGCGTCCGCGATAAAAGTGTTTTGCCCAATCGTAATCAACGGATCTTCCCACACCACAAATAGCACGTGCACCAGCGGCTTGTCGCGCAAGCCCGTCTGCAGGTTGTCCAGTGTTCCTTGCAGCTTCGCCACCAGCGCCACGCCCTGCTCGTGCGCGCCCATCACGTCCGCCAGCGACGAAATCGATTGCAGCATGTCGCGCACCGTGTGCGGCTCCACGGTGTACACCGGTATTCCCAGCTTGGTGATAGCTTCCACTGTTTCCCAGCGATTGATCGCGGTCGCCAGCACCAGGTCAGGGTGCAGCGCCACAATCGCTTCCAAACTCGGCGTCAACGGTGCGCCGATGTGCGGCTTTTCTTTGGCCGCCGCCGGCGTGTCGCAGTAGGTCGTATCGCCCACCAACTTATCTTCCAATCCCAGCGCGTAAACGGTCTCGGTTAGATTCGGCGCCAAAGACACAACACGCTGAACGTGTATCGGGATCGCCACGCTTCGTCCGGTTCCATCCGTAACGATTTTCGTATCGGCTTGACTGGTCGCTTTCCTCGAATCTTGCGGCCCCGCTGCAGATTGACGCGAATTGAAAATATCGCCCACCCGCGCAAAAGTCGGCATCACGCAAGTTATCAGGGCGACCATCGCCGCGCTCAGCAGTTTTAGTTGAACTCTGCTCGCCAAAATCATCCCCAAAATAAAAAAGCCTCGCGAACAAAACGAGGCGCTTCGCCACGCTCTTTCTCGCGAAGAGCGTCAGCTTCAACCGTCGGGTAGGTTTCCTGACTTTCNNAGCCGATCACAGTGGCGGGACCGTGGCCGATTTTCGCGGCCTTCCCTAAAAACCAAAATCGCAGGATTTTAGTTTTTACCCTCTCAGCTGCGAAATACGCGCCGCGAGGGCTACCTCGAACCAGCTAAGTTGTCATCGCGAGTGTAAGCGCCACCCCGCGAATGTGTCAAATTGCGCCAGCTCCCTCGGCTTTCGAATCCGCCGCGGTCGGCTCGCCCACAAAAATCAAAATGCCATTTGGATCTTCGATGTGAAATTCGGTCATCCCGTACTCGCGGTCGAAAAGATCCCGGATCTTGTAGCGGATCTTGAACGACTTCACGTGGTCCCACATCCCGTGAATTCCGCGCACTTCCAGGTAAATCTCGACGTGCCCCCGCAAACGCTTCATCACGTCTTCCGACGCCGCTTTCATGAAATGGATAATCTGCCCGTCGCGCGCCACGATCGAATATTCCGGTGATTTCATGGTCGGCGTGAAACCGAGCATGTCCTGATAAAAAGCGAGCGTCTGCTCCATGTTCGCGACGGCCAGCATCGGGCTGATTCGTTTGACCTCGGAAGGCGCGGTCATTTTCTAGGTGTCTCTCTCACTAGCTTAATGTCGAATAAGTCGTGGTGGCAAACAAATTTGCGAGAGTAGCCCGGCGGATTTCGATCTTCAGCAAAATATTCAAGAATCTAGCGGTTCTTCCACTTCGGCGCCCGCTTTTCCACCAGGGCGCGCAGACCTTCCTGTGAATCCTCAAGATCGGCCAGCTCATTCAGGAAGACTTTCATGGAATTGCGCACGCCGTCGCGCAGCGGCATGCCCAGGCTGCCCAAGATCGCTTTCTTCGCCATGGTCAATACCGGTCCCGACTGCGCCGTCACCTTGCCCACCACCTCATCCACCTTGGCGATCAGCTCTTCTTCCGGGACCAGCCAGTTCACCAGCCCAAGTTCCTTCGCCCGCTCCGCGGTCATCGCTTCACCGGTCAGCACGGTTTCCAGCGCCACTTTGGGCCCAAGAATGTAGGGCAGCACGGCCGCCGAAAGCGGAGGAAACGCGCCCAGCTTAATTTCCGGCTGCGCAAAACGCGCNNTTGGGGGTCGCAATCACCAGGTCACCCAGGGCCGCAAGTTCCGCGCCGCCGCCGTAGGCTGGGCCATTGACCACCACCAGCACCGGTTTCGAGGTGTCCATCATGGCCGAGAAAGCCGTATGAAACGCGTCAAGCAACTGAAATACCCGGCGTTGCGTGTACTCGCCCAGTTCGATGCCGCCCGAAAATGTTTTGCCCTCGGAATCCAGCAAAATCATTTTCACGTCCCGCTTCTCGCTCACCGACGAGATGCCGGACGCGATTTCCATCAGCATCCGTTCGTTCAACAAATTCTGCGAGGGGCGGTCGAGCCGCAGGTGCGCGACCTGGCCTTCGATGCGGAATTTTACAAACTGAAAATCGTCAATCTTGGGCGCGTTCAGGGAAAGCGTCCCGAGTTCCTGGATCTGCACATCCACCCGGTTCGGTCGCCGTTCTTTCGTCAGTTGCATTGCCTAGGCCCCCGGCCCTGCCGCAAATTTCAAAAACTGTTGCCCGAATCCTGCTGCTACCCGTTCAGAACTGCGCCCGCGGCGCGCACCAGTGACCGCGCCTGCTCCATGACCACGATGGCCAATCCGCCCCGCAGCACAAATCTCACTAAGTTTGCGTAGAATAGAAAACCCATTGCTCGTTTTATCCTGATGTGGCGCCTTCGGCAGCCTGACCCAGATTCCTGAGACCTAAGGAGTCGAAGTCGCGCGCTCGTTATCCCTAAGCCTAGACCATGTCGCCAAACCTGGCCACGACGGATGCCGGACCATGCATACAATCCGCCACCGCCCATACCCTGTACGTTCGTACAGGAAGATGTGATAGCGTTTCTGTGCCAAATATGACGACACTACACAACCTGACCGCCGCAGTTCATGCGGACCATCAAACCATTCCTACTCCAACAGGGAGGCACGCGTGAAACTTATCCTCGCCTCCTCCTCGCCCCGTCGCGCCCAGATCCTGCTCGACGCCGGTTTCGACTTCACCATTCAACCCGCGAATGTCGATGAGTCTCTCGCCCCCGGCGAAGCTGTCGAAGCTTACGTCGCCCGCATCGCCCAAGCCAAAGCTCATGCCGTAGCGGGACGGGCCCTGGCTGACGGGACTCCGGCCATCGTCATCGCCGCGGATACCGTGGTCTTGGCCGGCAAACAAATTCTCCCCAAACCGAAAGACGCGGACGACGCCCGCCGCATGCTGCGCCTGCTGGACGCCACCACGCATGAGGTTCTGACCGGCCTGTTCGTCATACGCGCCTACGACGGCATCTCGTTCGCCCATCTGGAAAGAACGCGAGTCGAGTTCACCCGCATCTCCGACATTGACATCGATGCCTACATTCAAACCAAGGAACCGTTCGATAAAGCGGGCGCTTACGGAATTCAAGGCATAGGCGGGAGGTTCGTGCGCAAAGTCGACGGCTGTTACTTCAATGTGATGGGCTTGCCGCTCTCGCGACTCTGGGAAATCCTGCGCCAGATGCGCTGGGAAGACCTAAACCTGATGATCGCGGCCCAAAAATAAAAACGGCGGCCAGCGGCCGCCGTTGCATCACTCGCTTTCAGTGATCAATATTCAAACGGTTTTACTTTTTCTCTTCCGTGGCCGGAGCTTGCGGTACCACCGGCGGTGCCACCGGAGGAGCCGTGTTGACGTTCTGGGTCGACTGCGTGTTTCCGCTCATGCCATCTTTGAAATGGCGAATCCCTTCTCCCAGACCTTTCATCACCTCGGGGATTTTCTTCCCGCCGAATAGCAGCACCACAATGGCGAGAACGATAAGCCAATGGATCGGGCTAAACTCGCCCATAAGTCACCTCGCTAAAGCTACTCTCAACCCCAAGTCTCGCCCCAAATCGCTTGCGCCGCCACTGTTTCAGAACGAAGTACTCCTTACATTATAACACGCAGGTCGCCCACCCGCCGCGTCACCCGTTCCCGGTCCAGGTGCTCCAGCAGCGGTATGGCGTATTTCCGCGAAACCCCGGTAAGTTCCTTGAATGTATTGATTGGCAGTTGGTCGCCTCGCTGCTTCTTGTAGCTTGCCAGCATTTCTTTCAGTCGGCTCAGCGCCGATCCATGGAATATCAAGTCGGACGCCACTTTGACCAGCACCTTTTCCCGCAACAGGATTTGCAGCAACTTTTCCGCCCGCTTCGAATCCACCGGAAGTTTTTCCAGTATCGTCGCGAAGCCCGGCACCGCCAGCCCTGCATTCTCGAATTCCCGCTCGATCAGCGTTTTAGCTTTCGCCTCGTCGCTGGTCAGCGTCAGTTCACGCCCCGCGCTTTGGACCACATCTCCCGTGACCGTCACTTTCCGCGCCTTCACCAGGTCGTCCAGCGCCGTTTCAAAAACCGCAACTCCTGAGTCCCGCGTCTTCCCCAGTAAATCCTGCTTTGTAGTGCCGGACAGCAGCGGATTCGCCCGGTGGAAATCTTCGACGGTCCGGATCAGCGTCGCCGCGCATTCATTCACCGATTGCGCGTTCGCGAAAGTCGGCGGTTGGTTCGCTACCTGCCTCGCATGTTTGGCTGTCACCAGCTTCGCTGCCACTTCCTGAACCTGGCTCGGCGGCCAGCCCGTCCGCTTCACGGTCTCGTCCGTCGTCAGACCTTGCGCGCTTCGCTCCAGCAGCGCGCCCAGGATTGCCTCGGCGTTGCGGTTTTCAAGGGTCTCCAGAAACGGAACCACCGTCTGATCCTTACCCTTTCGCCGCCCAGGCCGGATGTCCAGCACGACCCCGCCGCCAATCGTTTCCACCGGCGAAAATTGGCGCACAATGAATCGATCGCCCGGAAGCAGCAGGATGCTCCCCTTGAATCGAAGTTGAGCAAGACCTGAGCCGCCCGCAGGTATCGTAGTTTTCTCTCCAATCAAAATAACTTCCGCAATCAACTCCGCCGCGCCTTGATGAAAATGCACGCGTGCCCGGTGTTTCAGCGGCTTCGCCGAGGCCAGCAGCGTAATTCGGACGTCAACTCGTTTCGTCGGCTCAAATGCGCCGGCGGGCCCCAAAACCATGCCCCGCGTGATTTCTCCGTGATCGATTCCCGCCAAGTTCACCGCCGTGCGCTGCCCGGCGATGGCCCTTTCGATTTTCTTCCCGCCCGAATGTAGTCCGCGGACGCGCAGCCGCTTTCCGGTTGGATACAGCTCCAGCTCATCCTCGACCTGGATCGCGCCGGAAATCAGCGTGCCGGTTACCACGCTGCCAAATCCTTTCATAGCGAAGGATCGATCCACTGGAAGCCGATGCAACCGCTTGGCATCCTTGGCCGGCACTGATTGCGCCAACCGCGCCAGGTTTTCCTTCAGCGTTTCCAATCCAGCGTTCGTACGCGCACTCACCGGAATGATGGGCGCATCCTGCAAGAACGACCCGCGTACAAAATCTTCCACTTCCAGCCTCACCAACCCTAATACGTCCGCATCCACCAGGTCGGATTTGGTAATCACCACAATTCCGCGCGAAATCCCGAGCAGCCGGCAAATGTCGAAATGTTCTCTGGTCTGTGGTTTGATCGATTCGTCCGCGGCAATTACCAGCACCACCAGGTCGATGCCGCCCACCCCCGCCAGCATGTTGCGCACGAATCGCTCGTGCCCCGGCACATCCACAAACCCAATTCGAATCTCGCCAAGCTCCAGGAACGCAAAGCCCAGATCAATCGTGATTCCTCGCCGCTTTTCCTCCGCCAGCCGATCCGGATCAGTCCCGGTCAACGCCTTCACCAGCGACGATTTGCCGTGATCGATATGCCCCGCGGTCCCGACAATAATATTTTTCAAGGTTGGCATGGAACGTGACAGGAAAGTCGCGTGCACCTGTTGTGTTTCTGGAGTGGCGAAAATTCCGCGCAACCGGCAATCCAGCTACGCTGCCGCGATTTCTGCGGCTATTTGCATCGCCGCCGCGCGTGGGTCGGGAGCCGCGGTGATCGGGCGCCCGACCACCAGATAGTCTGCGCCAGCCCGAATCGCATCTGACGGGGTTGCCACGCGCGACTGATCGTCACCCGCGGCGTTCGCTGGCCGGATCCCAGGCACCACAATCAGAAATTCAGGCCCGCACGCCCCTCGGATGGCCCGAATCTCGTGCGCCGACGCGACAACCCCATCCATGCCCGATTCCTGGGCCAGCCGCGCCAGTGCCACCACTCTTGCGGACGGCGGACCGGCCAGCCCGATACGTTCTAGCGCCTCGCCATTTAAACTGGTCAGGATCGTTACCCCCAGCAATTTGGGCCGGGTCTTCTTGCTGCCTGCCGACTCACGCGCCGCCCGCATCATCTCCACCCCGCCCGACGCATGAATCGTCACCAGCCGAACGGACTTCAGTCGGCTCGCCGCGGCGACCGCGTACGAAACCGTATTGGGAATGTCGTGAAATTTCAGATCCAGGAAGATATCGCAACCAAGGCCCGAAAGCTTTTCAACGGCTTTCGGGCCCTCGGAGGTAAAAAGCTGGCTGCCCACCTTGAACATCCCGGCAACGCCGGAAAGCTTGCGGGCTAAAACCAAAGCAGGTTGCAGGTCGTTTACATCGAGCGCGACGATCAGTTCTCGCGATGCGCGTATTCGGGGCGTGAAGGCACCTTTAAGAGTTCCAGCCGGACCTTCGCCAGTCCGTGCTGATCGAATCCTAACTTACGGGCCACTTCGTAGGAAACATCTAATTCGCGGCCCTCAATGTAAGGCCCGCGGTCGTTGATTCGCACCACTTGGCTCCGGTGATTCCGGATGTTCACCACCCGGACAATCGAACCCAGCGGCAGCGTCGGGTGCGCTGCGGTGTCGGCGTACATGTCATAAGTCTCGCCATTGGCGGTCGGCTGGCCGTCGAAATCGTCGCCGTACCAGCTCGTCGTGCACTCCCAGACTGCCAGCGGCTTCATCTGCCCGGCGGGCGTCGTGGTCCTAGTTGTAGAGAGGGGGTCGTTCTCGACGTTACTTGGGAGAGGGCTGCCCGGCTTTCCCGTCGCGGTAGGATTCGCGGTGGGGATAAACACAAGCATACCCAATCCTAAAAACACCGTTTGCAATGCCACAAATACCTTTGCTTTCATGGTCTCCTAGCCTTTATCGAACCAGCTCAATTTTAACCGTCTTGGCACCATCGCCGCAATCGGTTTATCTCTGTAGCTGCCCTCGTAAAGTGCTGATTTTAAGAGCCTTTTCTTCTTCGCACCAGCTTTCTAGACCCTCAATTAATCGCTCGGACGCCCTGGGGTCTATAAAGTGGGCTGTTCCGACTTCTACCGCCGCAGCTCCAGCAAGAATGTACTCGACTATATCTGTCGGTTTTTCGATCCCTCCTAGGCCAACCACCGGGATGCTGACTGCCTTGCAGGCCTCGTAAACCAACCTCATGGTTATAGGTTTTATGGCCGCGCCCGACAACCCTCCCGTCGTACTACCGATTCGGGACTTCCGGCTGTGGGCGTCTATACACAGTGCGGGGTAGGTGTTGGCCACCACCAGCGCGTCGGCCCCCTCGCTCTCCGCGATCTTTGCCGTAACTCCAATCGCGTTAACGTTGGGCGAAAGCTTCACCCACAGAGGGCGCTTAGCCGCTCGCCGCGCGGCCCGTACGACCGAAGCCGTAAGATCGGGGTCGGTACTATATTCCAGGCCACCTTGCTCTACATTCGGGCAGGAGATGTTCAGTTCATAGCCTGTTAGTCCCTCCGCGTCCTCCAGGACCCGTATCACCTCGACGTAGTCGGATATCGAATACCCAAAGACGTTCGCGAATATCGCGCAAGTATGTCGACGTAGCTCCGGCAGCTTCTGGGCGACGAACGCCCTTACCCCCACATTCTGCAACCCGATCGAATTGACCATCCCGGAGGCCGTCTCGCAAATCCGTGGGCTCGGGTTGCCGTCGATCGGCCTCGCCGAAAGGCCCTTGACCACGATCCCGCCCAGCGAGTCGAGGTTCACCAGATGCGCGAACTCCACCCCGTAGCCAAATGTTCCGCTGGCCGCGATTACCGGATTTTTGAGGGAGATACTGCCAACGCTGACTTGAAGGTCAACTGTAGCGGGCCGTGGTGGGCTGCTTGCCGGCGCCGGCGAACTCACGGCCCAGAGTCTACCACGTCCACCCTGGGTCACGCAGCGATTCCGCGGTCCGGCACCGCCGTGCTATGGTTCTGCCACGAATGAAGCATCTCGTCGAATCACTGTCAATTGGCACGGGAGCGATTCTGGTAGCCCTTGTTTCGGTTGGTGTCGTTTATCTCTTGTGCGCAATCTTCCCGAGGCCTCTTCACTCGCTGTGGGTCATCATCGTCCCTTTTGTTTTCGCGTATTCCCTCTACTGGCTGCCTGTTTGGTTTCTCGCTGGTTTTTCCCCTTCCCCGCTGCTGGTCTTGGTTCTCAGGAGGCGACAGGCACCTGCAAAGTAATACAGAATTGAGCCACCACGCACCGGCAGTCCAGCTTCGGAGTCGCGCTGGTCTGTGTTAGGATACGCGCCGATGCGCGTAGTCGAAAAACGACAACTGCTCTCTGCCGATGAAATTGGCCGCACGCTGCAGCGGCTCGCCCACGAAATCGTGGAAAAAAGTGGCGGCACGGACGACTTGGCCCTGATCGGCGTTCGTCGCCGTGGTGTTCCACTGTCCGAACGCCTGGCCAAGACCATTCAGAATTTTTCCGGCGTCCAGATTCCCGTTGGCACCATCGATATCACGCTCTACCGCGACGATCTTTCCACCGTGGGACCGCAGCCCGTCGTGCACTCCAACGAAATATCCTTCTCCGTCGATAACCGCGACCTCGTCATCGTCGACGACGTGCTCTACACCGGCCGCACCATTCGTGCCGCGATGAACGGCCTTTTCGACCTCGGCCGCCCCAAGAGAATTCGTCTCTGCGTGCTGATTGATCGCGGGCACCGCGAATTGCCCGTCGAAGCATCTTTTATCGGCAGCAAAGTGCAGACCAGCGACACCGAAATTGTGGAAGTTCATCTTAAAGAAATCGATGGAGACGAACGCGTCGTGCTGGTCGATCGCGTTGCGGAATGATCAGCCAATCTAACTGGCGCCGGGTTATACTGACCTAAAGGGAAACAGTGCTGCAGCGTTTGGAACACCTGCTCGGAATCGAAGACCTCACCCGCGAACAAATTTCATTTATTTTGGACCAAGCCGCGCCGTTCCAGGAATTCCAGAAACATCCCCTCAAGAAATTGGCCACCCTGCGCGGAAAAACCGTCGCACTCGCGTTTTTCGAGAACTCCACCCGCACCCGGATCAGCTTCGCGACTGCCGCGGCCCGTCTGGGCGCGGACACCATGAACCTGCAGGCCGAATCTTCAAGTTTGAAAAAAGGCGAGTCGCTCCTCGATACCATCCGTACTCTCGAAGCCATGCGCCCCGACGGCATTGTGATCCGACACAGTTCTTCGGGTGCACCGCAGCTCATCGCAGATCGCTTGGGGATGCCGGTCGTGAATGCCGGCGACGGCACCCACGAGCACCCCACCCAGGCGCTGCTGGATGCGCTGACCATTCGCGACCGCAAAGGAAAACTGGATGGGTTGAATCTCACCATCCTCGGCGACATTCTGCATAGCCGGGTTGCGCGCTCTAACATTTTCTTGCTCAGCAAATTCGGCGTGAATATCACCTTGTGCGGCCCTACCATGTGGGTGCCGCGCGGACTCGAATCCCTCGCGCCCAATGTCCGCCGCGTTTCGCGCATCGAAGATGCGCTGAAGACCGCCGACGCCATCATTGTCTTGCGGGTGCAAACCGAACGGCTGCACGAACCGGCCATCGCCACCGAAGAATACATTCTGGGATACCAGCTCACCCCCGCGAGGCTGAAGCTGGCTCGGCCCGGCGCGCTGGTCCTGCATCCCGGGCCCATGATTCGCGGCCTCGAAATCGATGCCGCCGTCGCCGACGGTCCGCAATCCTGCGTCCTCGATCAGGTGACTAACGGTCTCGCCATTCGCATGGCGCTGCTCTATCACCTGGTCGGCGGCGCCGCGGTGGAAGCACCCCCGGCAAAAGAAAAACCAAAAGATTCGACCAAGGATTAACGAATGTTATTGATCAAAAACGGCCGCGTACTCGATCCCACCTCCCAAACCGATTCGATTCAGGATGTTCTGCTATCCGGCGATCGCATCGAGAAAATCGGCGCCGATATTTCCGCTCCCGACGCCGAAGTTTTCGACGCCAAGGGAAACATCGTCGCCCCGGGGTTCATCGACCTGCATTGCCACCTGCGCGAGCCCGGCCAGGAAATGTCCGAAACCATCGAAACCGGCACGCGTTCTGCCGCGCGCGGTGGATTCACCGCCGTCTGCTGCATGCCGAACACGCAACCGGTCAACGACAACGCCTCCATCACTCGCGGAATCGTGGAACGCGCGGCTGCGGCAAACAGCGTCCGCGTATGGCCCATTGGCGCAGCATCGGTAGGAAGCAAAGGCGAAGCGCTTGCGGAAATCGCTGCCATGAAAGACGCCGGAATCGTTGCCGTCAGCGACGACGGCAAGCCGGTAGCCACGGCGCGCCTGATGCGCCAGGTCATGGACTATTGTTCAACTCTGAATCTGCCGGTTATCGATCACTGCGAAGATCCCTCGCTTTTTGCCGGCGGCGTCATGCGCGAAGGTTCTCGTTCGATCCGTCTGGGCCTGAAGGGAATTCCCGCGCAGTCCGAATCCATTTGCGCCGGCCGCGACGTCGAAATTGCCGGCCTCACCGGCGCGCGCCTGCACATCGCGCACATGTCCACCACCGGCGCCCTCGAATATGTTCGCGCCGCCAAGAAAAACGGGCTGAAAGTAACCTGTGAGGTCACGCCGCATCACTTCACGCTGACCGACGAAGACGTTCGCTACGATACAAACTACAAAATGAATCCGCCGCTGGCATCGCGGCAGGATCGTGATGCGCTGATCGCCGGCTTGATCGATGGAACCGTCGACGCTATCGCCACCGACCACGCGCCGCACCATCCGGCAAGTAAGGACGTCGAATTCGATCGCGCTCC
>PMHK01000075.1:24206-54945 GCA_003156635.1 Acidobacteriota bacterium
CGCGCCGGTCGCCACCATCGTCGGCGGCCGGGTCATTTGGCGGCAATAGTTTAGGAATGGATTCGCGCCACAGAAGTCAGTAAGTCGCGATTGCAGAATTTTCCAAAAAATCAAACTGACGTCATCCCGAGCGGAGCGAGGGNNCTTTTTACGCCCAGGACGCGACAACGATCCTTACCGCGGTCAAAGTGCGAGGGTCTTAGTGCGCGGCAGGCTCAGACGCAGGGTGCATCCCATGCTGCGGCACTTCATGAACCCCCCGCAGCGGCTGTTCCTGATAAAACCGGTAGAACTGATTCAGCGGCCCCGCGCCTTTTCCAATCGAATACGATTTTTCAATCGCCTTCGTCACGTAGGCCTTGGCCAAAATCACCGCCTGCCGCAATTGCAGCCCAGACGCCAGATGCGCCACGATCGCGGACGAAAAAGTGCAGCCCGACCCGTGCGTGTTTGGGCTCTTCACGTGATCCCCGCCGAACGTCTCCACCTCGGTTCCAATGCACAGCACATCCGTTGGTTTTTCCAAGTGCCCGCCGGTCACCACTACTGCGCGCGCGCCCATTTCAATCAGCTTCAAGCCCGCCGCCTTCATCGAAGCGACATCCTTCACCTCGATGCCCGTCAAAAATTCCGCCTCCGGAATATTCGGCGTGATCACACTGACCCGCTTCAATAACTCATCTTTCACGAATTTCAACCCGGAAGTATCCAACAATTCGGCATTCCCCGCCGTCGGCCGAAAAACGGGGTCCAGCACCACATGCGCGAACCTATTTTTATCCAGAAATTCCGTAACCACCGACGCGTTCCCGCGGTTCGCCAGCATTCCGATTTTCACACCCGCCAGCGCCACGTCTTCGGCGAGTGTTTCGATCTGCGCGCGCAGTGTTGCCGCGGGAGTCGCATGAACCGAAACCACGCCCTGCGTGGATTGCACGGTCAGCGCCGTAATCGCTGCCACTCCATAACAATTGTGCGCCGCGAAAGTTTTCAGGTCGGCCGCGATGCCCGCGCCACAGGAAGGATCGAACCCGGCGAGCGTCAGCAGAATCGGCGGAGCACTACCATTCGTCGGATTGCTCAATTGTTCTTGCCTCCGCAACTGGCCCAAAATAAAAATATGCCGCCACAGCCGGAAAAATCTCTCCGGTGGGTCGGCAAATAAAAATGTACGCGGATTGTTACCGCAGACGCAAGGTTATTTTTCGAATGTGGCGGCGAAAAGGAATGACAAAGCTCTTATGCGCGCATCCGGCTACGGGAAAAGTCCGCGAACCAACGTGGCATCCGCCACTCGCCCCACAGCCAGCGCATAAGCGCCAGTCCGCAAATGCGTGCGATGCTTGCGCGCCGATTCGTGTACTTCGTGGAACGCCCGGCGAATGATCATTTCCAGCTTGGCGTTCACTTCCGCTTCGGACCAGAAGAAACTTTGCAAATCCTGCACCCACTCGAAGTAACTCACGGTTACTCCGCCGGCGTTCGCCAGAATATCCGGGATCAGCATGATTCCTTTGCGCGCCAGCACTTCGTCCGCGTGCGGCGTGGTGGGTCCGTTCGCCGCTTCCGCAACAATCTTCGCCTTGATCTGATCCGCGTTGTTCAACGTAATCACATTCTCCAGCGCCGCCGGAATCAAGATGTCGCACTTCATCGCCAGCAAATCGTCATTCGAAATCCGGGAAGTCCCCGGCATGCCCACTACCGTCCCGGAACGTTCCTTATAGCGCATCGCTTTCAAGGGATCGATGCCCCGCGAATTGAATACGCCTCCGCGTGAATCGCTGATCGCGATCACCCGCGCTTTTTTCTCCGCGAAAAGTTTGGCCGAAATCGATCCGGCGTTGCCGAATCCCTGAATCGCCACGCTCGCTCCGCGCAGTGACATTTTCTTCAGCTTGCACGCTTCTTCCACCGCGATCAGGCACCCGCGTGCGGTCGCTTCATTGCGCCCTTCCGAGCCGCCGATCGAAATCGGTTTCCCGGTAACCACGCCCAGCGACGAATAACCCTTGGTCATCGAGTACGTATCCATGATCCAGGCCATTGTCTGCGAATCGGTATAAACGTCCGGCGCCGGAATATCCTGTTCCGGCCCGATGATTGGCAGAATTTCCGACGCGAACCGGCGCGTCATTCGCTCCAGTTCCGATTTGCTCATCCGTTTCGGATCGCAAATCACGCCGCCCTTCCCGCCGCCATACGGTATGTTGACCGTCGCGGTTTTCCAGGTCATCCACATCGCCAGCGCTTTCACTTCGTCCAGCGTCACTGCGGGATGGTAGCGAATTCCGCCCTTGGCCGGCCCGCGCGCCACGTTGTGCTGCACCCGAAAGCCGGTAAAAACTTTGATCTGCCCGTTGTCCAGCTTGGTGGGCACCGACACTTCCAGCACGCGTTTCGGCGCGCGCAAGATCTGCCGCAACCCCTGGTCGAGCTTCAAATATTCCGCCGCAATGTCGAACTGGATTTGCGAGATTCGATAAGGATTCAGGTCCTCGCGCGGGGCAATACGCGGAATCGGTTGTGCGCTCACTGGCTTGGAGACAATGGCCATTCAATGGTCCTTTTCGGACGCGGCGAAGTGATTGCCAGCCGTCGTCCAGGTCCCGCCCGGTTGTGTCCCTCCGGTGCTTGGCGAATCGAAGTTTAGTCAAGCTACACAGGATGTCAATGGAAAGCACTGAAAAGGCGCGACATCCCGTCAATGTATGTTGAGAAACCCCTACCTGATTCGCTTCTATAAAATAGAGCTAAGTATCTTCAAAAACATGATGTTACGGGAATGGTCTAACGCGAATGGTACGCTCTGGTCGCATCCGGTCTCTCCTGCTAAAATCGGCCCAAAAGCCGTATTGACCCCGCCGCCGCGAACACGCTACGCTTCGCCCGCACCTTCGCCTTCACACCTATGACATCCCTCGACCGCGGCGCGCCGCCTCAGACCAACCAATCCGCGTGCAGCCCGCTCGCGTATTTATATCGGAGCCGCATTTCTTCGTGACTGGGGAGACAGGAACGGAGTTGAGGGCGTCCGACGCCACACTGATCGCTCGTCTGGTCGAGCGCGATGAGTCGGCGCTGGCCGCGCTCTACGACCGCTATGCGGGGATGTTGTCGTCTGTCTTGAACCGCATTTTGCGCGACACCCAGGCCGCCGAAGAGATTCTGCAGGATATTTTTTATCAGCTTTGGCGCACCGCGGCACAATTTGATCCTGCGCGCGGTTCGTTGCCAGGATGGCTGCTCGTCATCGCCAGAAATCGCGCCATCTCGCGGTTGCGGCGGCATAATCCAGCGAGCGGCGAGGAGTTGCTGGAAAATACTGTCGTGCTCCCCACCAATCTGGAGAGCACCATTGCCCAGCGGCAATTGATCGGCAAAGTGAAAGGCGCGCTCGACAGTTTGCCAAAAGAACAACGCGCTGCCATCGAGCTGGCGTATTTTGAAGGTTTGACTCACAGCGAAATCGCGGCGCGAACCGGCGATCCGCTGGGAACGGTAAAGACCCGGCTGCGGTCAGCATTGGAAACGCTAAAACGGAATTTCAAACCATGAGCAACGAACATCCAACCCGGCCGGAAGATTTCGATCTCTACGCTCTCGGCGCGTTCGATGGCGACGAGAAAGTAGCGTTCGAGACGCATCTGGCGTCCTGCGCCAGCTGCCAGTCCAAGCTGGGCGAAGCTCAGGGCCGGATTGCTGCGCTCGCGCTGTCAGCGCCCAGCGTGTTGCCTGCGCCCGGAGTGAAAGAGCGGCTGATGCGGCAGGTGGCCGCGACCTCGCCCCGAGCTAGTGGCGCGTGGGTTCAGCCCGAGGTCGAGCGTGCCGAAGGTGTCCTTGCTCGCTGGTGGGGATTGCTGCTTCCGGTGGCTTCGGCGTTTGCGCTCGCGACGCTTTTGCTGTGGCTGCACAACGACCAACTCGAACGGCGAATCGCTGAACTGCGCGGCACGGTGAACGAACAGCAGAGCAAGCTAGTTCAGGCGCGCGAGCTGGCCGATCTGATGAGCGCGCGCGACACTGTAGTGGTTTCGCTGGCGGTGCAAAAAAATCAGCCGGAAGGGACGGCGCGCGTTATTTACAATTCGCGCCGGGGCTTGTTGGTTTACAACGGGCACTTGCCGCCGGTTGCTGCCGACAAGAGCTACCAGTTGTGGCTGGTGCCGGCCAGCGGCGCGCCGATCAGCGCCGGCGTTTTCAATCCGGTTACCGACGATACCAATTCGATCGTGGCGAAAGTTCCGCCCGGAACCGCCGCGAAGGCCTTTGCGGTCACGCTCGAACCAGCCGGCGGAAAACCCGCTCCCACCGGACCGATGATTCTGGTCGGCCCCGTTTCGTAGTTCCCTAAAAAAAACCAGACGCGGAACCGATTATTTTTTTAACGCCGGAATTGTGTCGACGCCCATGTACGGGCGCAGCGCCTCCGGAATCCGCACTGAGCCGTCCGCCTGCTGAAAGTTTTCCACCAGTGCGATCCAGGTCCGCCCGATGGCGAGACCCGACCCGTTCAGAGTGTGCACGAAGTCGCTTTTGCCGGTTTTTGGTTTGAAACGAATCCCGGAACGCCGCGCCTGAAACGCTTCGGTGTTCGAGCACGACGAAATTTCCATGAACTCATTGGCGGATGGCAGCCAGACTTCGAGGTCATAAGTTTTGGCCGCGGCGAATCCCATGTCCGCGGTGCACAGCTGCATCACCCGATAGTGCAATCCCAGTTTCTGCAAAACCGCTTCGGCATTCTTGACCAGCAATTCGAGCTCGTCGTAGCTGGTCCCCGGCCGGGTGAATTTGAACATTTCGACTTTTTGGAATTGATGCTGGCGCTTCAGGCCTCGGGTGTCGCGGCCGGCCGCTCCCGCTTCGGAGCGGAAACACGCCGTCCACGCGCACACTTTGATCGGCAGCAAAGCCTCGTCGATGGTTTCGTCGCGATGCAGGCTGGTCAGTTCCACCTCGGACGTCGGCGTGAGCCACAGGTCCGTGCCTTCCAGGTGGAACATGTCGGCCGCGAATTTCGGCAACTGGCCGACTCCGGTGAGGGAAGTCGTGTTAACCAAAAACGGCGGCAGAATTTCGGTGTAGCCGTGCTCCCGGGTGTGCAGATCGAGAAAGAAATTGGCGAGGGCGCGTTCCAGCCGCGCGCCGAGTCCGATATACACCGCGAAACGCGAACCCGCGATTTTTATCGCCGACTCGAAATCCAGAATGCCCGCGCCTTCGCCCAGTTCGTAATGCGGCTTAGGCGCGAAATCAAACTTCGGCGGCGTGCCCCAGCGGCGTACTTCGATATTATCCGCCGCGGATTTTCCCACCGGCACGCTCGAGTGCGGAATATTCGGAACCATCAGCAGAAAATTCTTCAGCCGCTCGTCCAGCTCGCCGATACGCACGTCGTTGTTCTTGATGGTGTCGGAAACTTCTTTCATGCGCGCCAGCAGTGTAGTGGCGTCTTCGCCCGCCTTTTTCATTCGCCCAATTTCGTCGCTGGCCTTGTTGCGCTCCGCCTTCAGCTTTTCGGTGGAGAAAATGAGCTGGCGGCGTTCGGTATCAATCTCGCGGAATGGCGCCAGGTCCAGCGTCGCGCCACGGTCGCGCGCCATCTTCTCGATGGCATCCAGGTGGTCCCGTACGTATCCAAGATCAAGCATAGGGTCAGCAGAATACATGAAAGGCGTGTGGGGCGGAAAGCCGCGGTTGGAACTAACCGCAACACGGGGATTATTGTTACGGTTAGAAATTGTCACGTGCTGCGTTTTCTTGGCGTTACGGCGATTTTTGAATGCGGATGCGTTGCGGTTAGAAACCACATAGGGCGCGAAACTTGAAACATGAAACTCGAAATTCGGAAGGGGAGGGCGAGGTGCGGGCGCGCCGGATTCCCACCGCACTTCATTCCTCAAGGCCAGAGAGCCGTGGGCGCCTGACGTCAGAGCGCGCTCCACACGCCCAAAAGACTGTCGATTAGAAAACACGGTCGGCCTTTGTTTTGTGGAAGTTGAAGGTGGTTTCTAATCGCGCGAACTGTCGATTAGAAAAGACGGAAAAGGGAAGAGCGAAAATTTGGCAGCGGCGCCGGTAGCTCTGAAAACACCTCTTAAAATGACGATTAGAAAGCATGGGCGGCCTTTGTTATGCGGGAGATACGTTGGTTTTTAATCGCAAGAGTGACGATTAGAAACGCGGCTGGCGCGACGGCTGGCGAGGCGTGAAGGCCTCGATGCGGCAGATCGTGTTGTCGTGCGCCGTGATGCACGGCGTCCTCCTGTGTCGCGTCATCCTGCGACGACTGGCGCGAAAAAAGGTGGGGCTGAAAAGTGCCCCGACTCACGCTAACAGAATCCAAGATCCCTTTCTATTCGCAAAAATACGGATGACGGTATCGCGATGAGCGGGCGGGAGTTGGGCGGGTTGTGTACGCACAGGCCATGATACGACGTGTGCCGCGCCGTCAACTGCGCAAGCCCCGGCGCCTAACGCATTGCTTACATTTATCGCGGCTAGTATCCTACTAAGGTAGCTACGCGCGGAGTATTTGGCGGCCGCGAGCTTCTAGGAGACTTTTGGATGTTAGCTGAAGGCGTATATCTGTCGCAGGTCTGGATGGGGAGCCAAATTTCGCAGAAATTCCTGCCCGCGAGGATCCGTCCGCTCACCGCGCACATCAAGTTCACGGAAAACTGCCAGGCCAAATGCATCAGCTGTGATTATTGGAAGTCGCGGTGGGAAGATTCGATGGATACCGCGCGCGCCATCCGGCTGGTCAACGAAGTGGGCGAGGCCGGGATCCGCAATTTGCGATTCACGGGCGGCGAGCCGTTCTTGCGCCGGGATTTTTTCGAAGTTCTAAAGCAATCGAATACCGCCCCGTTCAAGCGGATCGTGGTGCAGACCAACGGATTGCTGGTCAAAAAACTGCACAAAGAAATCAACGACTCGCCGATTACCAAGATTGCTCTATCCCTCGACGGAATGAAGGAAACCAATGATCAAGTGCGCGGGATCAAGGGATATTTCGATCTGGGCATCGAAGGGCTGAAGCTGCTGCGGGGCAAAGAAATCGCGATTTCGGTGACGCCGAACCGCATGTCCGCGAAAGAGCTGACCGCCCTGGGCGAGATGGCAGACAGCGTCGGCGCGAACATCGAGATCAATATTCTGTCGCGCAGCCTTTCCTTCTTTAAGAATGCCGATCTGGATGCACTGTGGCCCGGGCAAAAAGAGGTAGTCGAAATTGCGAAATTCGTGCGCGACAAACTGAAGCGCCCGGCCTACGAAACCGATTACATGACGCAATATTTCAATAATGGGGCGATCGAGGAGCCGGCCTGCGTCCTGGGTTATCTGCAGGTTTTTGTGTTGTCGAATGGCGACGTGCTGACCGGATGCTACCCGCTGAAGCCGGTGGGGAACATTCTGAAGAATAGCCTGGCGGAGGTTCTGGCGTCCGATGCGTATGTGCAGCAGGCGGAGGCGATGGTGCGCAGAGAATGTCCTGGATGCACCTGCGGAATCGAAAGTTCGCTGGCTATGAAGCATGCGGCGTCCAGCGCGATGTTCGAATTAAGCCGTCTGACCCACCGGCCGCCGAGCGGCGACAAGGCTGGGTTGGAAGCAGCCGTGCAATCGTAAGCGACAAGATTAGCGACTAAGTTAGCGACTAGGCTTTATTACCCACGTGCTCGACGCGAGGCTTCGCGTCCTTCTTCGCATCGTCCTTGGCGGTATGTTCCTTGAACCACTTCCAGGTTGTGACCAGTCCCTGATGAAGTTCCGTTTTTGGATTGAATCCCAGCCGGCGGCGCGCCTTGTCAATATTCGCGTAGTTGCGGGAAATTTCGCCGGCGCGCGATGGCCGGAACTGAACGTCGAGCGCCACCTCGGGGATTGCCACTTTGATCGCCTGCAGTAACGTCAGGATCGAGGTCTCGATGCCCGAGGCGATTTGAAAAACTTCGCCGGGAGTTTCGGCCCGGTCGGCCAGCAGAATCGCTTCCACCAGGTCGTCCACGTACACAAAGTCGCGGGTTTGGGTGCCGTCGCCATAAACGATCAGCGGCTCGCCCTGCATCAGGTTGCGCAGAAATTGAGCCACCACGCTGCCCTTGTGATACGACCAGGGACCGTACACATTGGAAAAACGCAAGGCCACGGTATTAAGTCCGTAGGAGCCAAAAAAGGCGGAGCAGTAGGCCTCGCCGGCGAGCTTGCCCGCGCCGTAGGCCGAAACCGGCCGCGGCACCATATCTTCATGAACGGGCGGTTCCTGTTCACCCAGAATCGCGCCGCCGGTGGACGCAAAGATTACTTTTTTCACGCCCGCATCGCGGCAAGCCAATAAGACGTTCAGAGTACCCAGCGCGTTGATTTCGAAATTCAGCGCCGGATCGGAAACGGATTCGATGACGCGGGTATGCGCGGCCAAATGCACGACCACGTCCACACCCTCGCAGGCTTTTCGAATCGCGACGGTATCCCGGATATCGCCCACCAACAAATCGACGCCGAACGGTTCGATATCGCCGCGCTTGCCGAGCGAAAGATTATCGAGCACGCGCACTCGCGCGCCCAGCGCGGTCAATCGAGTCACCAAATTCACGCCGATGAATCCGCAGCCGCCGGTCACCAAATAGGTTTTCATCTCGGTTTCACGGCTCCATTTAATTGCGGTGTGTGCAATTCTGCGAATGCTAGTGCGAAGAACTATGCTCGGGGCTTTGGGCCGCGGGCACCAGCGTGCCTTCCTGCAAACGGTAATTCACCCCACGCCAGCGAATAATCTTCTGTCCAAAACTGACGATCCAGATGGCGAAGGCCATCGCATCCCACACCGGAATGAGCGCCATTTTTTTCCATACGCCGCGCTGGCGCATGCCCCAGCTGCCGATCAGCCAGGCCATGGCAAATCGAAACGCAAGATAGCCACCGAAATAAGCAAGCGCGACGGCGGCAGTTGGATGGATGGCGAATGCGATCAGCGCCCAGGGTAAGCCCCAGGTGAAGATCAGTCCGGTATGACCCCAAGGCCGCATGTGGCGCTGCACCGTGGCCCAGCGCAGGCGTTTGTAAAAAAGATCCTTCAAAGACTTAAAGTCGGCGACGGACTGCACCACATAGGGCAACAGTTTTGTTTCCAACCCCTGGGCCGCGGCGAACCGGCCGATGTACAGGTCATCCGCGGGCCGGCTTTCCAGGACCGGATAGCCGCCGAACCCTTCAATATTCTTGCGGGTGGTGAGAATCGATTGCGAGAAGGTGAATTTCACGCCGTCGAGCTGCCAGGCGATCAGGACGTTCGCAAAAAAGTCGGAGATCATCGAGATCGATTGCAATTCCTCCAGCAGCGTGGTTTCTTTGGTGGAGGTATACAGGCAGGTCGCGGCGCCCAGCTTCGGATCACGGAAGGGCGCAACCACATGGCGCAAGTAGTCCGGCCGCACGCGCACGTCGCCGTCGGTGATCACAAAAATGTCGTGACGGGCTTCAGTGGTCAAGCGCACCAGCCGCGCGACTTTGTCATTGATGGCATCGCGCCCGGATCCGAACAGGACTCGAATATTGTTCTGGGGGAAGTCGGCGATCAGTTTTTCGATGACGGGAAGAGCCGGGTCATCGCGGTCCACGCAAAACACAATTTCGTATTCGGGATAATCCTGGCGGCAAAAGCTGGCGTAATTTTCGTAGGCCTCGACGTCCAAACCTTTGATCGGTTTCAGGCAGCTGACTGGCGGAGTAAAGTCGGAAGAGATGGCGCTCTGTCGCCGGGAGGTGGTGTAGAACCGGGTGATGCAGAAGATGGCGAGTAGATAGTAAATCGCCGGAATTGCGGCAATGGCGAGAATTATGTCCCTTACTGCCAAGTACATCTTCACCCCTGCCTGACTATATCACGAAGCTAAAGTCATTCCGGGGAGCGACCGAGCGCGACTGGTGCAAAAAACACTGGCCGACCGAGCTATGGCCCAATGGTAGACCTTATTCGTGATTGGGGTGATTCAGCTTCCAGACGATTTGACGCATGATGCCGGTCCACATATCGGCGTCGCGCTGCGGAAGTTTCAAGCGGCGGACCAGGCGGCGAATGCGGTCGTCGGCATCGGCGACCGTGCGGCGATCGAGAAAACCGCTGAGGCTGAGCGCCTCGGTGAGGATGTTAGTAAACCGCTCCACTTCTCCAGCGTTCGCCGGGACCAATTTTTCCGGCAGGCGTTCGAAGGCAGCGGTCTTTTTCGGGTCACGGATCAATTCATACAGGCAGACCGCCACGGCCTGGCCGAGATTCATGGAAATGTGCTCTTCGCGAGTGGGAATGCGCATCAGCCAGTGGCAATGGCTCAAGTCTTCGTTCGACAATCCGAATTTTTCGGAGCCAAATAGCAGCGCGACGCGGTTTGCTCGCAGACTGGCCGCTGCGTTTCGGTTTTTTCCTCTGGCTCGATGCGGCGTGGATTTTTGCGCGAGGTGTTTTTGAATGACCTTCGCTCCCGCATCGAGGCGGCGCAGAGCCAGATGTAATTCGCGGTGGCGCACGGCCGTGGTGCCCACGATCAGCGTGCAGTCGGCGATCGCTTCCGGAAGCGTTTCATACACTTCCGCGGTTTCGAGAATTTTTGCCGCACCTACCGCGGAACGCGCGCCTTGGAAAGCGACGTCATAGGGATGCACCAGACGGAAACTACTGAAACCAAAATTGCTGACGGCGCGCGCGGCCGCGCCGATGTTCAGCGGATTACGGGTATCGACCAGCACGATGCGCAGATTCGCGAGTTGATCGGCGGAGAGCATCGCTAAGGCTAGATGACCACCGATTCCTGGTACTCGCCGAAGGCGCGACGGAGCGCATCCGATATTTCGCCCACGGTGGCGTAGGACTCCACGGCGGTGAGGATGGCCGGCATCAGATTTTCAGTGGTACGCGCGCCGCGCTCAATTTCGGCGATGGACGCGGATGCTTTTGCAGAATCGCGGCGCGCACGCAGCGCCTGCAGGCGAGCTACCTGGGTTCGTTCGATTTCAGGATCGATGCGGAGAGTGGGAATCGTCTTATCGTCGGTGGTCTCAAAACGATTCACGCCCACGACGACTTGCTCGCCCGAATCGACGGCCTGCTGATATTCGAACGCTGATTTTTGGACTTCCTGCTGGATGTAGCCGGTTTCAATGCTGCGCAGCACTCCGCCGAAGGCGTCGATCTTCGAAATATATTCCTGCGCGCCTGATTCGATTTCGATGGTGAGTTTTTCGATGGCGTACGAGCCGGCGACGGGATCGATGGTGTTTACCACGCCGGTTTCGTTGGCGATGATCTGCTGGGTGCGCAAGGCCAGGAGCGCGGAATTCTCGGTGGGCAGCGCGAGCGCTTCGTCCAAGGCATTCGCGTGCAAGGACTGGCAGCCGCCGAGCACGGCGGCCAGGCTTTGCAGTGCGACGCGCACCAGATTATTTTCCGGTTGCTGCGCGGTGAGCGAGGAGCCGGCGGTCTGCGCGTGAAAGCGCAGCATCAGCGAACGCGGGTCGCGGGCGTGAAAACGGTCCTGCATGATGCGGGCCCACAGGCGGCGGGCGGCGCGGAATTTGGCGATCTGCATCAGAAATTCATTGTGCGAATTGAAGAAAAACGAAAGCTGGGGCGCAAATTCGTCCACCGGCAAGCCGGCGCTGATCGCGGCTTCGACGTAGGCGATGCCATTGGCGAGGGTGAACGCTACTTCCTGCACGTCGGTCGAGCCGGCTTCGCGGATGTGATAGCCGGAAATCGAAATCGCATTCCAGTTGGGAACTTCTGCGCGGCACCACGCAAAAATGTCGGTGACGATGCGCATCGCCGGGCGCAAAGGGTAAATGTAAGTTCCGCGTGCGATGTATTCCTTGAGGATGTCGTTTTGAACGGTGCCGGCGAGGCGCTGCAGATTCGCGCCTTGTTGCTTGGCCACTGCAACATACAGCGCGAGGAGAATCGAAGCAGTAGAATTGATGGTCATCGAGGTGGAAACATTTTCCAGCGGGATGCCGTTGAACAGCGTCTGCATATCTTCCAGCGAATCAATGGCCACGCCGACTTTTCCGACTTCGCCGAGGGCCAGAGCGTGGTCGGAGTCCATGCCGATTTGGGTGGGGAGGTCGAAGGCGACAGAGAGTCCTTTCACACCTTGCGCCAACAAATACCGGTAACGCTCGTTGGATTCCGTGGCGCTGCCGAACCCGGCGTACTGACGCGTGGTCCACAGCCGCCCGCGATACATGGTGGGATACACGCCGCGAGTGAACGGGAATTCACCGGGGAAACTGAGATCGCGCTCGGGTTCGAACCCGATCAGATCTGGCGCGGTTACCACGGCGTCCAGGGGCAGGCCGGAGGGAGAGGCCGTCTGCTTCTTCGAGGCTGCATGCGAGTTATTTTTCATCGGACGCGGCGCGAGCGCCGGAAGGAAGTGAACGCAAAAATCAGCATGGCCGCGGCGTATACCAGCGTGAAACCGAGCAGCCACGCGGTCGGGCGGCTGTGCCACTCGCGCCAGGCGGCCACGGCTCCATACACCGCAAACATGGCGAAGAGCGCACCAGTGGCCTCATGGAAAAATTGCCGAACCGCGCGCCACACCACTCGTAGCGTGACTTTTACGGAATTCCACAGCACAGGATAGAAGCCGGTTGGCACGCAAGGATTTTAGTACAGAATCGACGAACGAGCGCGGCGGTTGATTTTTGGAAGTGCCGCCGCGGGCCAGATCCAATCGGCGTCAACAAATATTGTCAGTCTCATCTGGGGCCTCGAGGCCATCAGGTACGGCATGAAGATTTTCGCCAAAATGATAGCCCTTGAGGGCCAGGCGCCAGAAGACATGAAGACGCTCATCGCCTTCGACCAAACGCCGTGGCCGCCGCCATCTTTTCGGTGGCCGACCGATACTCAGGTCTTGGATCGGTGGAGGCGATTCCCGCTATGCCGCACATGTTCCGCTTAACCTGCGCTCAAAATTGAAAACCGAAGGCCCGGCGACGTTTAGGAGTGAACTGCCACCACGCCGCGCAAGCGCAGCGCCCGACCCCGACTCATTGTAGCGCAGTCGGCAGGGCTAACTCGATTGGAGTGGCGCGGTATACTCTCCAAGTCGACGCACCCCTGGTGGACGGGAATGGCCGACGGAGTTCTAAAAAAAGCGGCGGCAATTGAGCCCAGGAGAAAGCATGAGGACGAGTGCATGGCCAACTCTGGTTCTGGCCGCAATTTGTATCTGCGCCGGCTTGCTGTACGCAGCGGATGGCCCGCGGGCGCAGTCGGAAGGCCCGAAAGCCAATGCCAAAGCAGACTCCACGCAAACGAGCGCGCAAGCCGCGGCAGCTTCTGCGCCCCAGACCGCTGAGCAGAAATTTAAAAACATTCAAGTGCTGAAGGGAATTCCGGCGGATCAGATGATTCCTTCGATGCAATTCATCGCCGCCTCACTCGGCGTGGAATGTGAGTATTGCCACGTCGCGCACGCCAATGAAAAGGACGACAAGAAACCCAAGCTCGCCGCCCGAAAGATGATGACCATGATGATGCAAATCGACGCGGACAATTTTAAGGGCGAGCGCGAAGTGACTTGCTACACCTGCCACCGCGGCTCGGTCCATCCCGTGGGAGTTCCGATTCTCTCTGCCGAAAACGCGTCCGCTTCGCCAACGTCCGCCGAAGGAGCGGCTCCCGCGCCGGCGCTGCCTTCTCCGCAAACGATTCTCGATAAATATCTGGCGGCGGTCGGCGGAGCCGAAGCCGTTCAGAAAATCAGGACGCGGGTTCAAGCCGGGAACATCGAAGTGTCTGGCAAAAAGTCTCCGATTGAAATCAATTCGCGGGCCCCCAACCAGCGAATATCCACTTCGCATGTGGGATCGAATGTCAGCGTGACCGCCTACAACGGCGAAGCAGGCTGGCTGAGCACGCCGAACGGAGTGCGTCCGATGAGTCCGGCCGAGCGCCAGGCGGCCAGCATCGACGCCCAACTCTATTTTCCCGAGTGGCTACCCAAGGCTTATCAGGATTTCAAGACGCTGCCCGGCGAGACCATCGACGGGAAAAGCACGTATCTCGTCACCGCGATCGGAACCGGCCAGGTGCCCCTGAACTTGTATTTCGATCAGCAGAGCGGCCTGCTGCTGCGCTTGGTTCGCTTTGCCGAAACTCCCCTGGGAAAAAATCCCACGCAGATCGATTACGCCGATTATCGTGTGGTCGACGGACTGAAAATTCCCTATCGCTGGGCCCTGGCGCGACCGAACGGCAGATTCACTATTCAAATTGACGACGTAAAACAGAACGTCCCGGTCGACGAAAAATTATTCGTCATGCCCAACGCTCCAGAAGCGCCGAAAAACCCCTGATCATCTGAACCGCGCTCGACGTTCTTAGGCGCGCTTTCCCTGATGTTTCCACCGGCGGGAACATTCCTCCCGCGCTTTGCGTAGGGACTTGTAGCTAGGACAAATCTGTCCACAGGGCGGCGGGCCATGGCCAACGGAAATTTTATCGAGAATTTGTTGGGCGATTTGAAACACACCGCGCGCGTTCTCTGGCGCAGCCCCGCCTTCGCCGCCACGGCCATTGCCGCGCTGGCTCTGGGCATCGGCGCCAACACCGCAATCTTTTCTGTGGTGAATGCGGTTCTGCTCCAGCCGCTGTCCTATCCGCAACCCGACCGGCTCGTGGCCCTCGAGCGGCATTTCCCCGAAGGCGACGGCTCCTCCGTTTCCATTCCAAAATTTACGGTCTGGAGCGAGCAGACCCAGGTCTTTCAGGCCGTTACCGCCTACGATTTTGCCGGCCCGGGCATGAACCTCACCGGCGGCGACCGCCCCGAGCAAATCAAAGGAATTCACGCCTCGTCCGGATACTTTGAAGTTTTTGGCGCGCCGCTCGCCATCGGCCGCACCTACACTCCGGAGGAAGATCGTCCCGGCGCCGTGCACGTCGCGGTCATCAGCAGCGGACTGTGGCGCAGCCGCTTCGCCGGCGATCCGGCGGTCATCGGCAAGACCATCGAACTCACCGGTGATCCCTACGAAATCATCGGCGTGCTGGGACCCACCTTTAAAACCGATCCGCCTGCGGATATCTGGTTGCCGCTGCAGGCCGACCCGAACACCACCAATCAAGGACATTATTTGTTGTGCGCCGCGCGCCTGCGTCCAGGCGTTACCCTGGCGCAGGCCAACGCGGCCATGAAATTGGCCGCCGAAGAATTCCGCCGAAAATTTCCCGGCCCGCTCATGGACAAAACTGAAAACGCCATCGCGGTTCCGCTGCGGGATTTGGTGGTCCGCAACGCGCGCGCTGCGCTGCTGATCTTGCTCGGTGCCGTGGGATTTGTGCTGCTCATCGCCTGCGCCAACGTAGCCAACCTGCTCCTCGCGCGGGCCACGCTGCGCAAACGCGAACTGGCCATTCGTTCGGCGCTCGGCGCCGGGCGCCGTCGCATCATCTATCAACTGCTTACCGAAAGCGTCCTGTTGTCGATGATCGGCGGCATCCTGGGCCTGGTCGTCGGTTACCTGGGTGTGCGCGCACTGTTGGCCGTGAATCCGGTGGACATTCCCCGGATCGGAGAGCACGGCACGGCGGTTTCGCTCGACTGGCGCGTGCTGGCCTTCACTCTTTTCGTCGCGCTTTTCACCGGAGTTTTGTTTGGCTTGATCCCGGCCATCAGCGGATCGCGCACCGACCTCACCACCACCTTCAAAGAATCAGGTTCGCGATCCGGCAGCGGATTCCGCCAGAACAAAGCGCGCTCCATCCTGGTCGTCACCGAATTGGCCCTCGCCTTGGTTCTGTTGGTTGGCGCGGCGCTGCTCATCCGCACTTTCATGACGCTGCGCACCGTGAAGCCCGGCTTCGATTCGCACAATGTGCTGACCATGGAGATGTCGCTCTCCGGCACGCGATTCGCGACCACCGCCGGCGTGGCGCAAGCCGTGCGTGAAGTGGAACGCCGCGTCGATGCTCTGCCTGGCGTCGAATCCATTGCCAGTACCTGCTGCCTGCCGGTCACCGGCGGTATCGATTTGCCTTTCACCATTGAAGGAGTGCCGCCGACCGACGGTCCGTATAACGGCGACGTGCAGTGGCGCAACGTTTCGTCGCAATACTTTCAGGTTTTTCGAATTCCGTTGATCAGCGGCCGGACCTTCGACGAGCGCGATCAAGCCACTTCCGATCGCGTGGTGGTCATCAGCCAAGCCATGGCCAGGAACTTTTGGCCCAAAGGCGACGCCATCGGCGCGCGCATTACCATCGGCCACGGGCTCGGCCCGGAATTCGAAGAGCCCGCGCGTCAGGTCGTCGGCATCGTCGGCGACACGCGCGACAACGGCCTCGACCGCGACCCGGCACCGCTCATGTTCATCCCGGAAACGCAGGTCACCGACGGCGCCACCGCGCTGGAGAGCCGCGTTCTTCCGCTGAATTGGATTGTTCGAACCAAGGTGGCGCCGTTCTCCTTGAGTGCCGACCTCCAAAAAGAATTGCGCGTCGCCACCGGTGGACTGCCGGTGGCGCACATTCGCACCATGGAGCAAGTTGTTGGCGAATCGACGGCGCGCAGCGACTTCAACACCTTATTACTCTCGATTTTCGCGGGACTGGCGCTGCTGCTCGCCGCGATTGGCATCTACGGCCTCATGACCTATTCGGTCCAGCAGCGCACCCAGGAAATTGGTATCCGCATGGCGCTGGGAGCCAGCACGGGAAGTGTGCGCAAAATGGTCGTGCTGCACGGCATGCGGCTCGTGGCGATCGGCGTCGTGATCGGCGTCGCGGCGGCCTTGGCTCTGACCAGATTTATGGCCGGCCTGATTTATGGCGTGAAGACTTGGGATCCAGTGGTGTTCGTCACCATCGCCGCGCTGCTCGGCACCGTTTCATGGCTGGCCACCTACATCCCCGCGCGCCGTGCTTCGCGCGTCGATCCCATGGTTTCCTTGCGCTACGAATAATTTCGGCGACCTGCAGCAACGAAGCCGTCGATTCTCGATGATTTCACTTTGCGCTCCGTAGTGGAATATGCCGGCACTACAGCATTTACTGGCGCGACACGCCCACGCCAATTCGCAACTCTCGCTTCCGCCCGCAGTGCTACCTTGTACTCAGGCGAACCTCCAGAAATTTTGATTAGCAGGTAAGAATCCGATGCGAAAGCGCTTGCTCGTTTGTATCGTGTTGCTCGCTACCGCGGCCTCCGTCGCGTTCGCGACCGACTTTGCAGTCGTGGTCAACCCCGGAAACACCATCCGAGGTTTGACCCTGGTCGACCTCGGCAAAATTTTCCGGGCCAAGACCAACAGCTGGCCCGGCGGCAAAAGTATCACGATCGTCTTGCGCGATCCCGGCTCGCCGGCGGGGAAATTCGTCATCGAGAAAGTTTTAGGCGGCACCGTCGACGAAGGAAAAGATGTCCTGAACGACCCCAGCCGGAAGTCCACCGTGCCGGTGGTGTTCGCCGCGAGCGACGACGAAGTGCTCAAGATTGTGGAAGGGAACGCCGGAGCGGTTGGCGTGATTGACGTTTACAACATCACCAGCGGCGTGAAAGTCGTGAAGATCGACGACAAGCAGCCCTTCGATCCTGGCTACGTCTTGAAAGGCCGCTAGCAGAAACAAATCGAGACCAAGAAGTCTCATGCGAGGGACCGTGAAAATCCGAAATTCTTTCTCGTGGATCGCTGTCGCCATTTTGACCACCGGCGTCGCCGTGCGCGCGCAGGATGCCACGCCACCCGCCACCGCGGCGATGACTGCCAACACGCCCGGAACGGTTCCCGTGACCACTTCCTCGCCCGAAGCGCGGCGCGCCTATGAACTCGGCTTGGTCGAGCGCGAAGATCGATTGTTTGTGGATGAAGGCCTTGAATTCTTTCGGCAGGCGGTGAAAGCCGATCCGCAATTTGCGCTGGGCCATGCGGCGCTCGGTTACTTTACGGCCGATCCCAAGGAAGCGAAGGAAGAGAGTGCCCTCGCCACGAAGTACATCGACAACGCTTCGGCCGATGAACAACTGCTGATCCGCTGGATGAATAGCACGAAAAATGGCGAGGCCGTTGTGGCCATTTCCTCCATGAACGACCTCCTGGCCAAATATCCCAACGATAAACGGCTCGGCAACATGGCCGCCGAATGGCTCTGCGCCAATCAGGGCGCTTCCGAACACGGCGAAGCCATCCTGGTGCGCCTGCTGAAAAGCGATCCCGATTATTATCCGGCCATGAACAACTTGGCGTATTGCTACGCGCTAAGCGGGCAGGCGCATCTGGCGCCGGCGTTGATGGACCGCTACGTCGCGGCGCTACCCAACGAGCCGAACCCGCAGGATTCCTACGGCGAAATCATGCGCATCCTCGGGGACTATCCCGCGGCGCTCGAGCATTACCAGAAGGCGCTGGTCATCAATCCGCATTTCAATCCGTCGCAGGTCGGCATCGCTTCCACCTACGCGCTGATGGGCGATCAAAAAAAGGCCCGCGCGCAATATCTGGTGGCGATCAAGGGCACCAAAGAAAAGTCGACGCAACTGAACTACCGCGTTCTTTACGCCCTGACCTATTACCGCGAAGGCAAACCGGCCCTGGCGCGCGAGGAATTTAGAAAAGTTGACGCCGAAGCGCACGCCGCGGGTCTCCCGCTGCAGCAAGCGGAAATCCACCGTACCAACGCGCTGTTCAATCCGGATTCAGCCAAGGCGCTCAAGGATTTGGATGACGCGCGCTCCGATCTTTCCGCGTCGCACGGGATTACCCTGATGCCGGGCGATCGCGACATCGAGTTAGCGTCGATTCTGCAAACCCGCGCGTTCATCGCCGCCAACTCCGGGAACAAGGAAGCCGCGGCAGACGCCCTCAAGCTGCTGCAAGAAATGGCCGACAGCAATCGCAGCACTCCGGTTCAAAATTCGTTCCATTCGGCCAATGGAGCGGTCCTGCTCATGCACGGCGACTATGCCGGCGCGATTTCCGAACTCCAGGAAGATCCGCAAAATCCTCTGTCGTTGCAATTGTTGGCGCAGGCCCAAAACAAAGCCGGCCAAAGCGCCGATGCCCAGAAAACTCTGGTGACCCTGGCGGGGATTAGCGATGAGCGCATCGAGACGGCCTATGCCGCGCCCCAGGCGCGAGCGTCGCTGAAGTCCGAAGCGCCGCAGACCGCCCAGGCCGGCGCGCACTAGATCAGCTCCCGAACTTGGCGAAAAGCTAGTGAAATGCTTGGCCCTTCGCTAGCATCTCCAGGATCGCGGCCATGCGCTTCTGCCGTGCTTCCGGTTTCTTCGCGGTTTGCAGCCGGTAGGCAATCGCGTAAAGATTCGCTTTGTTCAGCGTTTCGAAAAAAGCATAAGCCTTCTTCTTTTTGCGCAGCGCCGCCAGAAAATCTTCCGGAATCGTCGACTTGCTCGGCGAATCGTAGGCCGCTTCCCAACGCCCGTCCTTTTTCGCCGCTTCGATTTCCGCCTGACCGGCCGGCTTCATGCGTTTGGATTGAATCAGCCTTTCGGCGTGTTGCGTGTTGATTTTCGACCAGCCACTCTGGCGCCGCCGCGGCGTGAACTTCTGCAGCCAGGAGGATTCGTCATGCCGCTGTTTTTGGCCGTCGATCCAGCCGAAACACAGCGCTTCGTCCAGCGCTTGCGCATACGTGACCGAAGATTCTCCCGCATCTTTTTTGAAAATGCGCAGCCAGATGCCTTCGATCTGGCGATGGTTTGCGGCCAGCCATTTGCGGAATTCCGCCGGTGTTCGAAACTGAAGAATTTCATCCATAGCTCTCACCGCGCCTCGCGTGCGACCACAGTGTCCCGCGAAAAGGCCCGGGTGCGCAATCCGGCCCGCGCGGGGCAGGTAACCAGCGCGATTCAGCCGCCGACCTGGGACTTGTTTCGTGATAGCGCCGGACCTAGAATCAGTCTAGGCAGGGTGAGCGCCAACTTCCCGACGACGAGAGGTGTGCCGTTGCAACTCGATGACCGCATGAAACAGCTGCTGCGAGAATTGGGACACGCCATTAATGATACGGTTTCCGATTCCGACCGGATTTCGGAAGCAATTTCCGGAGTGCGCTCCGCCGGATTTGACATCGTGTTGAAACTGGATGCGACCATCGGTCTGGCGCGCCGCGCCGCCGGCGACGCCAAGATGACCAACCAGGACCGCCGGTTCCTCGAATCGCTGCACATTCGGGTTGACGATGAATCGATGCAGGAAGAAACCATCGAGCCGCGCGTGGATATCACTCCGCAGGATGTAAAATTTCTGAAATCGCTAAAGGTATCTTTCGATGACGACATCTAACCTGATTCGCGGCTTGGCCGCGTGCGCTCTGCTGACGGCTACCTTCGCGCTTTGTGCCCCGGCGCGTGCGCAAACCACCGCGGACACTGCCGCGCCCATCGTGGTGCAGGAAAGGCCCAGCAAACCGGTGTGGCTGAAAGCGGAAGTGGTGCACGCCGACCTGCATACCATCATCGTCCGGGAACGCGACAATTCGATGCTGATCCACACCTTCACCTATTCCGAAAAAACCCAGGACAAGATGAATTACATTGTCGAAAACGGCGGATACCAGGTGGGCGATCAGGTCAGCATCCGCTGGATACCCGGCGGCAGCGAAGCTCTGGATATTAAAGGCCGGCCTTCGAAACCGTAGGCTGTTTTCTTTTCCCTCGTCAGAATTCTTCCGACGGAAACCTTCGTCCACCGCTCCGCGCTCGCTTGCCCGCGACCGGCTCCTAATTCACGGTCAGCGTGAACGTCGTGCTGTGCGTCAGCGCCGCGCTGGTCGCGGTGACTGTAACGGTCGTGGTTCCGATCGGCGTTCCCGGAATTACCGGCGGAGGAGTTCCACCTCCGCCTCCGCAAGCCGCCGTGCTCAGCAGCAACGCCACTACGAATAGCGCACCCGCAAAATTCCACCGCCGTCGACGAATCTGCATCGCCAAAATAAACAGCGCCGCGGAGAACACGAGTGCGCGTATCGCCCCGCTCTTCGCCTTCCAATTGTTGAAACTGTTACGATCACCCGGCGCCACGACGCTCGCCGCCGTCGTCGTGACGGTCAGCATCGTCGTGCCGCTTCCGGTTACCGTCGCCGGCAGGAACGCGCACCCACTCTTCGCCGGCAGACCCGCGCAACTGAACGTCGTCACGCCACCGAATCCGTTTACACCGGCGATCGTCAGTGTGGTGTTCGCGGATTGCCCCGGGCTGCTCACCGTCACCGGCGCTGGCGAAGCCGAAACGCTGAAATCCGGCTGAGGCACCACATTCACAGTGATCGCTGGAGAGGTCTCCCCGGTGAAATTCGAGTCGCCCGTGTACTGCACGGTGATGCTGTCCGTTCCGGTGGGCAGCCCGCCCGTGACCAATAGCGCCGTGCCGTACTGAAATCCACCCTGATTCAATGCGCCCACCATCATCGTGGCCAGCGTGGTGCTGCCCGAAAGAAAGGTCACATTGCCGGTGGGGGAGCCGGCTTGCGAGGTGGTGGCGATGATCGCGGTCAGGCTGACCTGGGCCCCGGGAGCTGCGGTGCTCAGACTCGATTGCACGGTCACGGTGGGCGAAGCTTTGGTGATCGTGAAATTGATCGCCCCCGGCGTCGCACTGGGCAAGAAACTGGCGTCGCCCAGGTAATTTGCCGTCAGGGAGTAGCTTCCCACTTGGGAGAACGGCCCAGTAACGGAAGCCTTGCCGTTGCCATCGAGCGGAGACGGTGTGCTTAGGGGCACGCCATTGTTGTTGAAGTTCAGTCCACCGGTGGGTGTGCCGAATCCAGATTGGCCGACCACGGCGCCGTTTAGACTGACCGTGCCTCCAAAGACTCCTCCGGTGAATGGCGTTCCGGCGCCGTTTAGAACGGTAAGGGTGGTCGTGCTCGGTTCCGGCGCAACCGTTACCGAAACAGGGGTCGAATCGCTCGCGTCCAGCGTTCCGTTTCCCGGATAGTGCGCCGTCACGGTGGTCGTCCCTCCTGGAATCTGGTTGGTCGTTCCGGATGCGGTCCCGGTTGAACCCAGCGGGACATCGTCAATCGCGCTACCGGTGCTGGAAAGCAGCGACGCCAACTCGTTCGTAAACGAAGGCGTACCGGTTTTGGGCGCGACGGTTATGTTGAATGTCGCGCTAGCGCCGTGCGTGAAGCTGGTAGGACTTATCGTGAGGGTCGTAACGCTGGGCCCAAAGCTCACCGAGCTCCACTGGTTGACCAGATTCGTGACGTTCACCGACCCCAGGCCGGTGGCGCGGTCGTATCCTACGCCGCTGTCGTAGTCGCCGGCCGCGATGCCCGGCACCACATTGTTACCCACCGTGGTGTCGTAGAAAATGCAGTTGGCGGCTGGCACCGGAGTCGCCTGCGAGCCGTTGCAGCTCGCCAGGGTTTCCGCGGCCGCCAGTTTGTAAAAAACATAATCGGCCTGGCCCACGCGCGCGCCTACTTTCTGGCGGACCAGCGCCATGATCCCGCCGAAGGCCTGCACGCTGGCCGAAGTTCCAAAGACGCCCTCAAACTCATTGTTCTCGCAGGAGCCCTGCAGGCAGACCAAATAGGGGTCATGCCCGGCGGCGGTCAAAGAAACGTCCGGCAGATTGCGCATCGGCGGAACCGCGCTAATTCCGGTGACTCCACTCTGCCAGGCCGGTTGCGCAAACAACGTGCTGACTCCGCCGCTGCCTGCGTCTAAATTCGGATTGGTACAGCCGGCGGCTCCTGCGGCGCAGCTTTGATTCCAGACATCTTCTGGGATGTAGCTTTTCGCGGTAACGAATGTCGCGCTGTTCGTGGCATTCCAGTACGTAGCCGGCGTCGCGCCCTCTGCAAACATCGTGCCGCCCACCCCAATGGTGTAGGCCGACGACGCCAAAATGTTGACGGACGGTCCGTGCGTGGCTGGCGCGGTATTGTCGCAACCTGCCGAGCCGCTATCCCCGCTGGAAACCATATAGGTAATGCCTTGCGCCGCGGCCTGCTCGGCCAGATCGGAAATCCCCGCAGCTTCGGCGGCGGTGGCTCCCTCCTCACAGCTTCCAAAACTTTCGGTCATCACGTCGCCGAGGTTGTGGTCGATGATGTACAGCTCCGACAGATCTACGCCGTCGGCGCTGTTGGTGGACGCCGAAACCACAAAGTTTACGTTGGCCTGCTGTGCCAGGGCGTTGGAGTAACTGATGTCCAGAATCGCTTCGAGTCCGTTGCCACCCGTCAGAATTCCCGGATCAGCTCCATTCAGGATAATTTGCGGTGCCGGTCCGGCAACGCCAAAGCTACCCCGAAAATCGGCCAAGTCTTGCGGATCGATATTTGAACGCGCCACCACCGCGACAGTCGAGCCGCCACCGTTGATTGCTGGAGTTCCGCCATAGAGCGGAGTGGCGTTGTAAATGATGGCCAGATCGCCGGGACTAAGAGCATGCACGCCCGCGGAGGTGGAAAACTCCGGGGCCGCTCCCGGTTTCTTCACAAAGGGAAACGTTTCAGCGGACCGCACGTGCTGCGGCGCTTTCAGGAAATTGTGGAGCGTCGCGACGCCTACTACTACCGGCGCCAGCGCCGCGGGAATCTGCGGGTCCACCGAATTCGCCCAGTGATCTTCACTCACTCCCGCGGCGTTAGGGACCGAGTATTTATGAATCGTGGTATGGAAGGCCTGTTGTACCTGGCCGGCCGTGCCGGAAAATTCGATCGCGTTGCGCCCGTTCGCCACATGATTAACCTGAAATCCCTGCGACTGCAGCCACGAAGTAATGGTTTGAATATCCTGCTCGGACGCTCCGAACTGTTGCCCGAATTGCGCGGGGGTCAACCACTTGTGATAATTCGGTGAAGACTGATCCTGCTGTTCATCCAGCAACGTCGCCAGCGCGGTCTGCTGTTCGGGCGTCGAACGCAGAACCAAAGTCATGCGCTCCATCGGCAAATTCAGCGGCGCCGCGCCGCGGTCGAATTCCGGCCGGGCCAGGGAAAACACATTGCCCTTCAGCAGCGTGAGGTTCGCGTTATCGACGGCCTGGGTGATCCGTGTTTCTGGGGCAGGATTTTGCGCCGATGTGCCGGCAGCGCACAGCAACAGAAAAGCGAAGCCAAAAATCAAAAAACGCAGAAATCCAGAACGCTGACTTCGCATGGGCCGGTCACCTCAGTTGTCTGCATTACTGAAGGCAGGAGCGCGGGAGAGATTAGACCTGAGTTAGATAAGAGTCAAGTTGTACAAAAGGACAGCCTGTCGCAAGGTACACCTGCACCCCGCTAGCGGTTGCTAAGGGTGCGGCATTTCCAGCGGCCGTTCCCGGTGCAGCAGGACCCAGTCGCCATTTTCGGTCAGCGCTTCGTCCCCGACTTGCTTCGCGCAAATTTTGGCGTTCTTGTAATCACCGCGCTGCAGAAACTTCCCCATCAGCGCGGAGCCGTGGGCAAACAGCGCGGCCATGCGGCGATATTGTTTAGCGTGCTCGGCGAAGGCCATGCGGTTATCGAAATGGTGCAAAATCGCGGCCAGGGCCAGCGTCATTTCGAACGCAATGCTGATCGGTTCGGGATATTCGGGCCGATGTAATCGCAGGTAACCGAGTACACCTCCCAGGATCACCACGCCCAGCATCGCACCGATTCCGATGCGCTCGATCCATTCGTGAGAGCTTGCATTCCGTTCGGCGGCCCGGTCGAAGTACTGCTGTTGATCGTCGATCCAATATTTCCGAATGAAGGCCAGCCGGTTACTCCAGTCTGCTTCCGGCAAATCCGATTCTTGATGCGACGGCCGGCTCTCCGCCGCATTCCAACCTCGAAAGCCGTTGCGAATCCAATCCAGTTCCGATCGCTGTTTCCCGAAATAATGGTCCGCCACCGATTCCTTGATTCCGGCAAGCTTCCAGAAAAATTTAACACGCAAGCCTTCGGCCATGGCCCGGTAGTCTTCATGCTTGGTATCCAGTGCTCGTTTTCCAGGGATCAGTCGGACCAGGATGGCGAGGCCCACCACGCCCCCGGACATTCCAAGAAAACGGAGATGATGCTCCGGTAAACCAGCGAATAACAAAAAAAAGAAGAACGCCAGCACGATGAGCACATGCAACGTGACTTGGACCGCCAGCCATATTCCCTGGAAGTGGATAGCCAGCGCGTCGGCCGCCGCGTAACGGTGGAGGACGGCTCCCATCCCGGGCGGCAATTCTCCCTCGGGCGCATCCTGCAGCAGGTAACCTTTACTTTTGGCGATTTGCTCTTCGCGGCTTCGGCCCGCCTGCAGGATGTACCGGTTAAAATCGTCCAAGCGGCTGAACATGCTGCGATAGTATTTTTCAGCCTGCTCTTCGTTCTTCTCAAACGCCTCCGGATAAATTTTGTTTATGCTCATCGCTTTCCCGGCATGGGGAAAGGGATTTTTCACCCGCGGCGTAACGATTTGATAGGCCGGGAAGCCATCCGGAGCTTCCAAGTCACACGCGTCCGAGCCGGACACCCCCTCGGTCTGAAAGCGAACGACCTCCGCGGTGCCGCCCACCGCGTCCGATTCCGCGCCGTCCCACAGAGCGATCAGGATCTGGCTCTGCTTGGCGATGTACCGCCCCACCAGTTCGTATTGGCGATCCCGCTGCGGACCCGGCTCCGCAATCCCCTCGTAACTGTTGCCTTCGGCCAGGTCCAACTCGAACCACTCGGTGCGCGCCAGCAGCTCGCGGAATTCCTCGCGCGAACTTCTTTCAATAGCCACTATCGCCAGCGGTGTTTCCAACACCGTGACGCTTTCAAAATCCTGCTCGTACATGGCGAGCGGCAGCGGCAGCGGAGCCACCACTCGTGCGCCCACATCCGGAGCCAGCGCCACTTCCGCGACTAAACGATCCGCGCCTTCGGCCAGCGCTGAGATCACAACCAACGGAGTAGCAGGGTAATCCTTGCGCAAATCGAGCAGAATTTCTTTTACCTTCGCCGCTAGATGAATCCGGTCTTCGTCCCGCAGGTCGCGATGCCCGGTGACGCCGATGACCAAGGGAGCCAGCAGCTGGGCGCGCTCGAATCCCGCTAGTTTTTTCTCACTCAATGCGCCTGAGCCTCCTGCCCGGGAACTCCATCTCACCTATCGAATCGCCAAAACGTATCTTGCACGGCCTCCAGAGTAAAGAGCTAAAGCGCGAGCCGGAGCCGGCCAGCCGAATTTGATTCTGCAGTCCGACCCACCTCCCGCGCTACGCTGAATTCTTGTGTCCGGCACCGCAGGCGCGTTACGATGCGCGAGCCGAAGTTGCATATCCCGGCCGTTCAACGGAGGTTGCTCTCGTGGCGTTCGACGTATTCATCAGCTATGCCTCAAAAGATAAAACCGTGGCGGACGCCGTCTGCGCCCGCCTGGAGGCCGCCGCCATACGCTGCTGGATCGCGCCGCGCGNNAGCGATCATCGACGCCATCCACGCCGCGAAAGTGATGGTCCTGGTTTTTTCCGCCAACGCCAACGCCTCCGGCCACATTCCGAAGGAAGTGGAACGCGCCGTAAGCAGTGGCGTAGCGATTCTTCCGTTTCGCATCGAAGACGTCGCGCCCGGCAAGTCGCTCGATTATTTCATCGGCTCCGTGCACTGGCTCGACGCCATGACTCCGCCCATGGAACAGCATCTCGACAGTCTCGCGGCGACCGTTCACAAATTAATTCCGGAAAGCGCCCAAGGCACGCCCTTGCCGCCAACGGTGATCTGGCAGCACGGCGCGACAGCGCCACCTTCGTCAGCGCCTGCNNGCACCATCTCCAAGACCGGCGCCGACCAGCGCCGTCCGCCCGGAAACCAGCAGCCCAGCCGTTTCCGCATTATCTGGAAAAACGATCGGGATCGGGTTGGCGGCACTGCTAGTCCTCGCCGCAGTCGTTTTCGGATTCATGCACCACAGCCCGGACCCGCAGCCCACTCCGGCCGCGGCCGTTGAACCGGAGACGAAGCCAGCCGCACCGGTCGCAAACCCATCTGATGTCGTCCCCGAGCCCAAAAGACCTGCAGCTTCGGGAGCTTCAAAAAACAAACCCGCGGCCAGTGCTGGAGTCGACCCTATCGTCGGTTGCTATCAATGGTTCAACAATGCGCCGGTGGTGATTCACGGCGACGGCACCATGACCACCGGCCCGTTCGTCGCCCACTGGAAAGTCATCAATGCCGCGCAACACCAGTACACTTTCACCTGGCCGGATAACATCGAGACCCTCACCATTACTCCCGACCAGCGCTCGATGAGCGGTACCAATAATTTTGGTTACCCGATGGCCGGCGGGCGCGTCTCGGCCGGCGCCGGCATGCCCGGAACCTGGCACTGGACCAACGGCTGGACCGTCAACATCTCCGCCAACGGCGCCTTCGTCAGCGGACAGTTCCGCGGAACCTGGCGAGCCATCAACGCCGCCGCGGGACTTTACGAAATGACCTGGCCCAAGCCCGTGGACACGGTGATCCTCATGGCCGGCGGCACCCGCATCGTCGGCGCCAACCAGTACGGCATAGCGATGTCCGGAGTGAAGACCGGCGTCTGCGGCGGAAGCTGACCCGGCCGCTGAGCCGGGCAACGTCTAGTAGTTTTATATTATTTCTTCGTGGCATCAGCCCCAGTACATTCCTTCCACTTTTGGGGACCGTCATTCATTTGGCGGTAGGGGGGATCATCCGTGGCGGCACCAACTTCCATTCTCGATCTGCAGACTTCCAGCATTGGCACCAACGCCTGGCGCACCCGCACTCTCTCGATCGTTCTATTGCTTGTAATCGCCGGCGTGTTCTGGGGAGACTCACGCTACCCCGCGCTGATGAAGCGTTACCACGCCGGCTCGCAAATCAAAGCCTCCGGAGCGCTGACCTTTGGAACCGTCTATGCGGTCGATCGCGGGATGCCGTTGCCCACCCGAGTATGGCGCACGACAATCAACTGGCTGGACGCAAACCGCGTCGGCATGACTTTTGCGTTTCTCTTTGGCCCCGCCGCGCTAACTTTTCTGGGAACGATTCGGCGCTGGCGTTCAACCTCACGTTATTTGAACGCGCTGTTCGGCGCGGCTGCGGGCGTGCCGCTGGCGGTTTGTACCAACTGCGTGGCCCCAATCGCGCGTGGATTTTATGCGTCGGGACTGGGCACCGAATCGGTTCTCGCGGCGATGTTTGCGTCGCCCGCGCTTAACGTAGTGGTGCTGGCGATGACCTTCGCGCTTTTTCCGGCGCCCATCGCGTTTCTCAAAATCGCGACGGTGCTGCTCCTGATTTTTGGGTTTGCTCCGGCGGTGGCTTCGCGCACGGGTGTCGAACCGCTGCGCGATTTTTCCAGCCCGGTCGAAATTTCGACAGACGAGACCTGGGCGCAAGCGCTGCTCTTGACCTTGCGCTCGTTCGCCAAAAGTTTTTGGTACGTATTCAAGATTGCGTTTCCGCTGATGATCCTCGGTGCCATTCTCGGCGCGTTCGTCATCGAAATTCTGCCGCAACACGCGCTAGTTGCGAACGTCACCATCGGCGGCATTCTGCTGGTCGCGCTGGTGGGGGCGTTTCTGCCGGTGCCCATGGCTTTCGACGTCGCCATCGCCTACCTCGCGATGACCAAGGGCGTCCCGCTTCCTTACGTCGTCACAATTCTGTGCACGCTGGGCATCATCAGCGTGTTTTCTCTTTCGGTGGTGGGCCAAACAATTTCGTGGAAAGTGGCGGCCGGTGCTTATGCTTCGGTCGTCGCGCTCGGTACGCTGGCCGGAGTTTTAGCCAAAGTTCTGGGATAGCCCGGTGCCGCCGGCGTTAATGCGTGGAGCGAATGCGCGTCGCCAGCGCCCGCGCTTTCTGCCGCGCGATGTCGATGAATTTCTCGTCGGCGCCAATCTGGTCCAGAGCCGGCAGCAGGCGTTCGGGTTCGGGCAGCAACTTGTGATCGAAATCGGCGGAAATGGTCTGCAGCACGTCGTTCACACCTAATCGATCGTAACGCATGGTCCGCACCAGATCCGAAAGATCCGTCGACTGCCGCGCCAATCCTTCAAAAATGTTTACCAGCTGCGTCGCTGATTCGTCCAGCGTGTAATTGAATTTCGTTTCGTGCGTTTCCGCCCCGGCCTGATACGTGAACGTTTTTTCGCCCAGATTCGCCAGCCGGCGATGCACTTCCAGATCGACCCCCTGAAAATTGTGGAGCTTCCCAGCCAGCCCGAAAATCCTTTGGGCCAACGGTGCGCCAATTTCGAAGGGTTGCGGGTTCGCCTCTTCATCGAGCTGTCGCAGATCGGCCGTACCCACGCCTTGCTGGTTCAACTTAATTTCGACGAACTCGGGGAAACTGGTTTTAAAAATCTTGCGGTAGGTAATCGTGGCGTCGCTTGGCGCGGAGCACGGCCTGGGCACGGGTATTTTCGCCGCGTAGGCGGTGGCGCAAGACCAGGCGACGAAAGCCAGGAACGCAGCGAAGCGGAAACTCGCACGGCGGAGCGAATTGAAATGGGTTGGTGGGCGCACAGCTAAGAGATGCGCGCCGCACGCGCGCGGTTGCGAACTGGAGGGTTGGTCAGATTTGGAATTGCGCGCCGCGGTAGCGCCGCACGCGGGTCAACTGCCGAGTCGGCCACTTTTTTGCCCATGGCCCTGGCCACGTCCACCCGCTGCTGCGCCCGGGCCGCATGCGCGTGGCACAACGCGATTGCCAGCGCGTCGGCGGCATCTTCGGGCTCCGGATATTCGCTCAGGCCCAGCGTCGCTCGCACCATTTGTTGCATCTGCTGTTTCGACGCCGCGCCATAACCCGCGATGCTGGCCTTCACCTCGCGCGGCGAATAACTGTGCGCCGGAATCGAAGCTTGCGCCGCCGCCAGCAACACCACGCCGCGCACTTCAGCCAGCCGCAAAGTCGTTCCCACATTCAGCGCCGTAAAAACCGATTCCACCGCCACCGCATCCGGAGAAAATTCCGTCACCAGCGCGGTGATCAATTCATGGATTTCGCGCAGCCGCTCCCCAAATTCCGTGCGCGTCCGCATCTTCAAAGCGCCGTAGCGCAGCATCCGCGGCGCCGCGCCGACGAATTCGACCACGCCATAACCCGTCGCCCCCGCCGAAGACGGATCAACGCCCAGAACGCAGAATCGAACCGCGTTCGCGTGCGTACCCGGTTTTATGGGCAGATGAGAAGTCATGTGATGGCAACGAGTGTAGTGCGCGGGGGAGTGGCTGTGTAGTGTTTTTTGCAGCGACGTTCGCGGTGCGGCAATGATTCACGCCGCACCGATAGGAAGATGCGTAAGGGAATCTTTATTTCCCGGCCAGCCCCAAAGCCGTGGGATGTTTCGGCTGATACAGCCCAACCTCGCCGCCGCCCGGCAGGCCCACCTTGGTAACCGAACCCCAGCGCTCTTCGTGCACCTCACTGCACTTTACGTTTTTCTTCGCCAGTGCCGCGATTTCAGCTTTCACGTCGTCGCACAGGAAATACAGCTCGTGGTGGCCATTCTGATCGGAGGGATGGAACGCGGCTTCGGCGGGCGGCAAGGCAAAAATCAGCCAGCCGCGCCCGGCGTCAACTGAAGGGAAGCCCAGCACATCGCGAAAAAACGCGCGATCCGCTTCCGCATCTTTACTGTAAAGAATGACGTGAGCGCCAGAAATCACGCGGCCCTCGCGGTAACGCGACTCAATCCAGTCCCGGCTAGCCGGCGACCGCCTGCAGTTCCTTTTCGTCGATATCGAAGTTGGCGTAAACGTGCTGCACGTCGTCGTGAT
>PMHK01000075.1:54985-55132 GCA_003156635.1 Acidobacteriota bacterium
TCGAGCACGATGCCCAGCATCTTGTCTTCGTCCGCCGCTTCTTTGCCGACGATAATGTCGCCCTTGCGATGGAACATCCAGCCCACCGCGCCATTTTCCGCCATGTTGCCGCCGTTCTTCGAAAACATGTGGCGAATTTCGCTGACG
>PMHK01000027.1 GCA_003156635.1 Acidobacteriota bacterium
CTGGACCCTCGCGACGGTGTGCGCATTCGTGAACTGGCACATTCCCCGCGGCTACGAGCAGCGCATCATGTTGGGGCTCATTTGTGTTGCCCCGCGGTCCGCCGTGACAGCTGCGCCCACAATCCGCGCACTGCGAGGATCACGGAGAAGAGCGAGGTAACGCCGAGCGCGTAGAGGGTCCAGATGAAGAAGAAGGCTCCGCTGGACTGNNATCGCTCCGCCGACTCCCGCCCCCTTCATATGGATGACAGGCACGACCGACCCAAGGAGCGACCCGAGGAGGATGATGACGTACCCCGAGCGCTTTTCGGCCAGCACCAGCGTACCGTAGAGCCAAACGACCAGGATGAGCACCGCGATGAGGTCGGAAAGCGTCCCCGGCTCCATCCCGCGGACGATGTCGTCGGCCAGGTGAAAGGTCGTAAAGAGGATCGAGAGCAGAGATGCGATGGTTAGCACGAGGGTTTGCTTCATGTGGCGATTCTCCTGGTCAAACCGGGTGGAGCTAGGCGACTAGTTCCGGGCTGCCGACGGTCCGTTCCGAACTAACGGCTGGCTGCACCGCGGACCAAGTCCATGCTTGCCAGATAATGACCGAAGTGCACACCGTCTCGATGGTCGCGAAGAACAAGTACTCCGGAAGGGCAGGCGTCCGGGCACCGAACAGAGGCGGAACGAAGGTCAGAAAACCGTTTACCAGGGTCAGAAGGCTGCCCGCGATGATGTTCGCCAGCCGGTTCGCTCTAAACGGAAGCAGCCGACATGCCACAATCATGGCGATGGGTATTTCCATCAAGACCGCAGAACCCATCAGAGCCCATGGGGGGAGTGCCTCGAATGGGTGTCGCGAGCCAGCAATATCGAACAGGGCAACCACGTCCGCATACAGGTAGTTCAATAACGCGAAGATCCAGAATAGAGACAACCGCTCTTTGGTGTCACGCATGTCAACCTCCGACGGAAAAGCGACGCAGGTTCGGAATTGCGCTCGCCCCAGTACCGCGATTCCCTTTCCCCTCGTGAGGGGGGAATCTCGCCGAGACCTCGACACTGAGCTATACGGGGAGACCAACGAAAAAGACTCACGGGGCCCGCATTCCTCGGGCCGACCCGTCAAAGTGAGCCACGTTGCCGGATTACTCTGACGGCAGAGGGGACTTACTGGGAGCGAGTATGTCGTCCAGACGAGCCGGCGTGCCTTCCACGCGCTGCAAGGAGGGATAGCGGAGGCCGCGGTGATAGTCAATCGCGATGGCCTTCAGCTGGTTCCCCCGCATAAAGGTTAACTTGATCGGCTTGGTGTCGTTCTCCGCCGCAACAATCGCCTGCTTCAGGACCGCCGGGGTGTAGGCGGTGCCGTTCACGGCCAGCAGTTGCATGTCCGGCGTGACGCCCGCTTTGAAAGCAGGACTGTTCCACCAGACGTCGCTAAGCGCTCCCGGGTTCTTGCTGTTGTCATCGCGCGGAGAACCGATCGAGAAGCCCAGAGAGGTGGAAAAATCCGCGTATCCACCTGCCGCTTCCGCCTTCTCGACCCAGCCGACCGGCGTATCGGTGTAAACGAGCTGGTAGCCGCCACGAGTTATTCCATCGAGCGGAACGGCGGGGTGCAGATCATAGACCCGCGATTTCAAGAACGAATCCCAGTCGAAGGGCGCGACGGTATTCAAGGCTTTCACGACATCGTCAAAATGGTAAGTGAAGGTGATGTAGCTTCCATTGTACGGACCGTAGAAAACCTTCGCGAAATCATCCAGCGACTTCTGGCCGCCGGTCAATTCGCGAATTTTGGTATCGGCGTCCAGCCAGATCAGGGCGCCTTCGGTGTAGTAGTCTTCGGGGCGCTGCCAGCTCACCCAGGTTACCGGGGTACGTTGGGAGACGGTGGGTTGATTGGTGGTATCGACGAGCGGGCGCCACTCGCGGCCGGGACTGATTTCAAATCCGGCTGCGACGCGCGCAAACACCTCTCGGGTTTCTTCGGGCGTGCGCATCCCGGAGCGCGCGGTCAAAACATTGCCGAAGTACTGGGTCATCCCCTCATAAACCCACAGAAGATCGTCGCGCATGGGAACGTTGAAATTAGGCGTCCAAAGATCGGCCGGCCGGCGAAACTTTCCGTCCCAGGAATGCGTGTATTCGTGGCCGAGCAGGTCGCGACGGCCGACGCCACCGGCCCAGTTCGTAAAGTAATTGGCGGGTAGCCCGTCCTCGCTCGACTGATGATGCTCGAGGCCGATGCCGCTCACTTTGTCGCTCAACAGAAGCAAGAAATCGTAGTGATCATAGTGATGCGAGCCGTAGAGCTTATCCGCTTCCGCCGCGAGATTCTGGTGAGTCTCCAGCTGTTCCGGCGTGATATTCAGATCCTCCGGCGCATCGGCGAAGACGTCGAGAAACACTTTGTCCGTCGGGGTCGGAGACAGTTCGATGCGCTTGTAATTAACTCCACTGTAGACCGGCGAATCGATCAGCTGGTTCAGCGAGGTGCGTTTGAACGTGACCGTCGCGCCATCGATCGACGCCGTCTCCAGCGCGGTGGCGTACTTCCAGCCGGCCGGCAACTTCAGCGTGGGATCGAAATCAATGTCGCGCGAGAAATATCCGGCGGGGTACATCACCACAGTATTCCAGGCGAGGTCGGCAATCTCGTCGGAGACTTCGATGCGGCCTTCCATCCTCTTTACGGGCGAGAGGTATTGAAAGTCGAGGCCCACAACTTTCGAGCCGGCCGCGAGCGGCACATGAAAGGCGTAGACGTTTACGCGATCACGCACCCACTGCACGCGCTGGCCGTCCACGGTCGTAACGATTCCGCCGAGCTTGGATATGGGGCCGTTCGGCGAGTGACTTCCGGGAATCCATTGCGGGTATAGCAGCACCAGCTCCTTTGCGCCGGGCTCCGCCGAAATATCCTCGTGAACCGAGGCCACGCGTCGTGCATTGTCCGTGAGGTCAACAGTTAACTTCACCGGACCCACGTACGGTTTGTCCACGGGCGCCGCGATGGGCGGCGGCATCGGATCGGGCTGGGGCTGCGGTTGATTCTTGCTTTGGGCCAGAAGGGCGGTGGCAAAGAAAAGTGCAATTGCCAGAAAGCTTAGACGAGAGGAGTAGTTAGCCATGGGACAAACAGTCTAACGCGTTTCTCGTCGCGAGTAGCGTGCACTGATGAGCATCCAGCGAACGATAGTAGAGCTTGTTGGTAGCAAGCGACCAGCGCATAAAATGTCCTGTTGCTTTCCAAAAGGAAGTGCCTCATTATTCCTGTTGGAAACCTAAAGGTGGGGATGGCCGTGAAGGAAAAGTCGGACGTGATGCAGGGAACGTTGGCGCTGATGGTGCTGAAGACCCTGGACGCTTTGGGGCCGCAGCATGGTTGGGGGGTCGCCCGGCGCATCGAGCAGATCAGCGGAGACCTGCTGGCGCTGAATCAGGGGACGTTGTATCCGCTGCTGCTGAAGCTGGAGCATGAAGGCTCGATCGCTTCCGGGTGGGGCACATCGGAAAAGAACCGCCGGGCACGTTTCTACCGGCTGACCGCGGCCGGCCGCAAGCAACTGCAGGCGGAGGCCCGGGACTGGGAGCAAACCGCGGCGATCATCGCGCGCTTCTTCAAAGTGAAGGCGGAGGATCTGGGATGAAATTCATACGACGCTTCTTCATCCGCTTGTCGAATTTTGCAACCGGGCGCCGCGCGGACCAGCGCCTGCGAGAAGAAATGATGGAACATCTCACGTTCCAGACCGACGAGAATCTGCGCGCAGGCATGTCGCCCGCCGAAGCGCGGCGGCAGGCCGTACTGAAGCTGGGCGCGGCCGCAGCAATCCGCGAGGACCATCACGCCGAGCAAAGCCTTCCCTTCATTGAGAATCTGTGGTTCGACCTCAAGTACGCGGTT
>PMHK01000157.1:0-539 GCA_003156635.1 Acidobacteriota bacterium
TCGTCGTACCCGCCGTTGTACATGATCACCGTCTGGTAATCGATGTCCGCGGTGTAGGTGCAGACGCTGTTCAAAAAGTGCCGGTCGTGGGAGATCACAATCAGCACGCCGTCATATTCATTCAAATAATCCTGGAGCCAGTGCACCGAATCGAGGTCCAGGTTGTTGGTGGGCTCGTCCAGCAGCAGGACTTGCGGATGGCCGAAGAGAGCCTGGGCCAGCAGCACGCGGACTTTCTGCCCGCCCTGCAACTCGCTCATCATGCGCTCGTGCAGCGGCTCGTCAATGCCGAGCCCGTCGAGCAGCACGGCCGCGTCGGTTTCCGCGGTGTAGCCGTCATTTTCGCCGACGATGCCTTCAAGCTCGCCCAGGCGCATGCCGTCGGCATCGGTCAGCTCGTCGTGCGGCTTGTTGTAGAGAGTTTCGCGCTCCTGCAGCGCCTTCCACAGCGGGCGGTTGCCCATGATTACCGTGTCGATCACGCGCTTATCGTCGAAGGCAAACTGGTCCTGGGACAAAATGCCCAGCTTCTTGGGCCG
>PMHK01000157.1:564-18326 GCA_003156635.1 Acidobacteriota bacterium
ACGTTGTTAATCGATAGCATCGCCTTTAGATTATACCGTATCTCCCGAAGTTTTCAGCACGCGCGCAAGATCGCCGCTCCGCCATTGCGCGCCAGTGGGCCTCTGCCTTTGCGCGCCCGTGCGCGACAAATGCGGCAAAACCGCGTGGCCAAAACCGTTGAATTTGCGGATTAGAATTTGAGTTGGCCTCATGTTGTCTATGACTTACGTGAATTTCTAATTGCTGGTAGCGGATTAGAAATTCGGCATTCCGTGGCCTCGCCCCACGTGGCGATCGGAATTCCGCCACGGCGGCCGTTGCGCGCGAAAAACGCCCGCCCCCCGCGGGATTTAGTGTCGATCTGATTTCACGTCCGCCCTTTGTTTTGTGGAAGTTAAAGCCGTTTTCAGATTGCGCGAAGTGTCGATTAGAAATTTGGCTTTGCGCGGCGCGAATCCGGAGTTCGCAGCCGGAATCGTCGCCAAGGTGTACGCAGATTTGCGGGCGGCAGGGAATTGCGAGTTGCGGCGGAAGAGTGGGTGTCAGTTCAAGTTGGCCATCCGCCATTAAGGACCTGCAAGTCAACAAGCTAGGTGAGGCTCTTGAGAACTTACGGTCGTCGCCACAGGACGAATGGACGATGTTGCCCGGGTTCGTGTTTAGGTGTTCTGAAATAAGTCAAATGTGCCAGTTGCCGGAGAGCGAAGTTGCAGCGGTATTGGCGTCGTTTGCGGGCCCTCAAGGCGACTTCAATGCCGAATTCAAGAGCATCTCGGCAGCCTCGAAAGGAAGGATCAATCCGGGGCGGGACCAAGGCTTCGTGGACGCCCGAAGGATAGGGCGAAACGACCTTTGTCCCTGCGGGTCTGGACTCAAATATAAAAAGTGCCACGGTAGTTCAATTTGAATATTACGGCCGTTCGACAGATCCGCCGCAGGATGATGTAAGCCGACAAAGCGATCTAGGGGGAAGAATGAGTGGCTCAGATCACGAAACAAAACCGTGGCTAATTGAGGATAAAGCTAAACCGACGGAGTTCGAAAAAACTAGACTCGAAGATCGGGCGTTCGCAGAGACGATCATGTCCCGAAGCGTCGGTATCTTGACGGACGCGGGGCAGGGCGTTGGGACGGGAACTTTGGTGCGCTACAGGGATATACGTCTGATCTTGACTGCGCGTCACGTGATTGCGGGATCTCTGCCCTCGAGTCTTCGGTTCGCGTTCCGGCCCCCCGGCAGCTTGCACGAAGCGCCGCTCAGAGCGTTTGCGGCCGGGCCGACTCCGTTACTAGGGGGCCAAGCGCTTAAGATAATCAGGATCGTCGAGGACATTCCCTACGATATCGCCGCTGTCATACTCGACGACGGACAGGAAATTGCCGCTCCAGCAGAACTGTACGACGCGAATTTGATTAAGGTCATCGAAATACCTGACAGATCCACCTTACAAATCGCAGGATTTCCATCAGACAACGCAATTCAAGTAAACCAGCGAACGAAGGCAGTTGGCGCAGTGATGGATCGAGCCGAATTTGACGCAGCACTGAACGGCCGACCTGACCTGAGCCGTTATTTGTCGCATAAACAATTTGCCTTCGGATACGGATGGGCCGACGATCTCGAACCACGTGGGTTCAGTGGTTCTGCGGTCTGGGGCGGCGCTGATTCGAAGTCACCCATCTGGACGGCGAACATCACTTTGGTTGGCGTGGTCACACAGTATTTGCGAACAGAAAAGCTAATGTGTGCGGCTAAATTAGAAGGCATTGTGCCGCTGCTGACTCGGCTGAACAGCTAGCGTCGCGAGACGTTCGTTTGCCGCGAGCATTTGGCCATGCGCCTCCCAGCACCCTGCCTCGATCTGAATCGCGGCGTTCGTCAATGAACTCTATCCTTCGATCTTTGAGTCGAGACCTAGCTAATCGAATGGGCAGTGATAGCGAAGAAAGCGCAGAGCCTCTCCGCTCTGCGAGTCGAGTGATACTTGACCGTATCCGTGCCTCAAAAATATGTTCCGCACAACCTGAGTTTCACCAGGGGTCACGCCTAAAGCAGAGCCCACGATCTTTACCAATGTGTTCTGTCGACGTTTCAAAAGACGATTGAGATTTGTCTCATCGTAACCAAAACCCACGAAACAAATGAGTTCCGCGCTCATAAGCAGTTGATATGCCTGCTCGAATCTTTCTGAAACAGTTCCTTCGTGAATGATTTGAATACCGTCAGCGGCAGCACGCACTGTTCGAGGATTCAGGCCTGCGCCGAAAGCCGCTCCATTTGCCACTTCTAGAGGCAAAGGACCGAGCTGGCCGTAAAGATGTACGATCGGGATTGTATTGAGCATCTCAAAACATACCCTACGTTCTTTCCCGTAGGAATTTTCGAGCGCTGTCGCCAGGTAATATTCGAGTGTACGGTCGTAATTGAAAGTAATCACTGAGACGTGGTTCTGATCAAACTCTTCGAATCGTGTATTCAACTTATTGAAGAAGTATTCATACCAATCGCTCCCGTTTTGTCCGAAGAGTGCGTCACGAAACTCGTGGGAAAGAAGTTCGCAGGCAGTTGCTACCTTTCCGATGTCAAGAAACTCATCGCGGTGTTCTAAGAACGCGTCAACGGACCGCTTTCCAGAGTGCTTAAGTGCGTCACGGAATTGCGATATATGGCCTTCGCTAAATCTTAGCTCCTTGGCTATCGCCTTCATCGTATCGCTGGGCGAATCGAGGCGGCGTACGATTTCGGCTTTCAGTTTGGGCCCGGAGGGAAACCCAAACGGCATACTGGCTCCGGCACCCAATACCAAAACGACCCGTTTAGTTATCAATGATTTCTCCCTTGTCGTGTGTACCTTTACGTCAACAATACCGGCATGTTATCACGCATCGCCGCTGTGTCGGTGAACCGAAGCGACAGGCGGGAGGAAGCGAGGGAGAAAAACATTTGAAGCAGGTCCTTCGTCGCGAACAAGCGCTCCTCAGGATGACGAGACACGGGGAGAAAGCGATAACGAAAACCGAAGCGAAACTTTATACGGGGATGAGGGTGCGGATGTGATGCATGAGGCGGGCGCCGTCGCTTTTGGGGAGGATCAGCTCGACGGGGACGTCGGCGAAGGCCCAGGCGGAGGAGCCGGCGTGCTGGGTGAAGAGGATGATCGGAACCTGGGGCATGATTTGTTTGAGCTGGCGCGCGGCCTGCAGGCCGTCGAGGACCGGCATGGAAACGTCGAGGACGATGAGGTCGGGCCGGCACTGAATGGCGAGGTCGATGGCTTCCTGGCCGTCGCGGGCTTCGGCGCAGAGTTTGTAATCCTGCTCGGCCTCGAACATTTTGCAGAGCATTTTGCGGATGAGCGGATTGTCGTCAGCGATGAGAACCGTTCTGGGCACGGGCATCCTGTGGCGGCGCAGCCGAGGAGTGTAACATTTCTGGTAGTTACGCTAACAGTATGCGGGACGCGCGGCGATACAGGAATCGCTGTAGGGGAGTACCGGTGGCAGGATTGGAACCTGCTAGAAAAAGATTTCGAAGAAATTCGAAAGCTAGCGCCGAAATGGAACGGGGCGGGGCGCGTGTTAGTACTGATAGTCCGTGGGCGGCGGGATTTCGAGAATGGCGCGGACTTTTTGGCGGCGGGTGATTTCGACGGGCGTGCGGCCGCGTTGGTCGAGCCATTTGCGGAAGGCTTCGAGTTTGACGTTGTGGGTTACCGGGATATTTTGGACCGCGACTTGGACGTTGCCGACGTCGGGATTGTGGCCGGCGATCCAGTCGGTGTGGCGCAGAGTTTTGAGGGCCAGGGCGACGGCTTCGTAAAGGGTGCCGGCGGTGACGTGGACGGAATGCTCGGTGCCTTCGCGGTCGCGGAGGGTGACTTTGCAGGATTTGAGTTCCATGGGCGGAGTGTAACAGGTTCGCTTTTTGTTCGCCAAGGCAAAAATGGAAGATTGGGCGGCGTGGCGGTGGGAAGGCCAGGCGGGAAAGGCCGGTGCAACGCCAACGGCGAGCAAGGTCAAAGGCCGGCGCGAACGGCGTCTGAAAGACGACGCGATTCGCGCGACGTTAAGGTGCGGCGCTGCGGGCCGGGTTTTATTTTTTAGGCAGGTGCGGGGACGCGCCGTATTTAGCGGAGTGCTGCGTCGGATTTTAGGCAGCCTGACGGGCTGGGCCAAGTGGTGCCGGGCCTACGGCGCTCGCGCGAACTCCAGAACTCCAGAACTAGGGAACGGTGAAGATGATGGTGGCGTTGAAGGGCACGGCTTTGCCGTCTTGCAGGTACGGCTGGAATTTCCAGTGGCTTACTGCGGCGGACGCCGGGAGGAAAGTGGCCCCGAGGTTTTTGATGTTGCGCACGCCAAGGAGTTTGCCGTCGTCGTCGACGGAGATTTGAATTTCGACTTTGGTGCCGTGCGGCGCGCTGCCCGCGGGAAAAGTCGGTTCGCTGAGGTTGGTCGCGAGCTGGCGCGCCTGGTCATTGGAAAGTTCAACGACGGGCGGCGCCGGGGTGACTTGAACTTTAAAAGCAAAGCCCATCAGCGAATTGACTTGCACCGGGACGCCTTGCACTACCGGGGCTTTCAACTTCCACTTCAAAAGTATCTGGCGCAAGGGCTCGTCGAGCCCGGGATTGTCGCAGCCCGCGGAAAAGGCTTCGCGGACATTTCCGGCGCGATCGGCGGAGACGAATGCGCCGCAGCCGCCGGAACCTTGTCCACCGACCACGGTGGGCCAGGCGATGTCCGCGCCGCCGATGACCAGGCTGCGCATGGTGTCTTCGCCGATCGACAGGAAGGAGATGCGTTCGGCGGGCGGCGTGGGATTAACGACGGCAAAAAGAGATTCGTCGGGCTGGGTCAGCGGCTCGAGCTCGGTGATGGTGGCGACGAGTTCGTGGTCGGATCCGGGACCGTTGAGGATCTGTCGCGCGACCTGCTTGTTGCCGAATTTTTCGTAGTCCTTATAGGTCGCGTCATAGGACTTGGTGAAAATCGATGCAAAGGTTTCGTCGTGGTTGAAACAAATTACCCAACGGTCCACGCGGAAGTGGACGTCGCCGCAGGCGGTGCCATTTTTTCCGCTGGGCGCCGCCGTGCCGCGGGCATTGATTTGTTTCAATCCGGCGGCGAAGGGAACCGGGTCGAACGCCGCGTTGATAAATTCAAAGAGCCAGTAGGGATAGTAGTTGCCGGTGTTGATTTCGGAGACGGCGTCGCCATTGACGATCAGCGTTTGCGAAAAGTCCGGCGATTGGATCGTGCGGCGGTATTTGGTGGGGGAGAGCCAGGATTCTTCGATCTCGGCGTGGCGCGCGGACTGCGGCTTGGAGGTTTCGGCAATGAAAAATTTAAGGTGGAAGGGCTGGCTGCCGGGAAGAGTGAGCTGCGACTTTTTTAGGGCTTTTTCAACCTGATCATATAGCGAGGGGCCGCTGGGCTGGGCCGGAGGCGCGCCGTACTGGGCTTGTACCGTGGAGGGAAACCAGAGAATTGCGAGCAGGAGACTGAGGAGGACGGTAATTTTTGAGTTGGTCAATTTGGGTGGCGCCTTTGGATGGCGGATTCGGGTGCGCCGGTATTTTACTGGCAAAAAGCGCGGGGAGTGGAATTTGTTTGGGTGCGGCGAGCATTCGCGGAGTTGGCGGGTGGGAGTGATGGACCATAATTCGGGGCGAGGAAATTGGGGAATTTTCCAGGGAAGGAATAATCGATGAGCAAAGTGCGGGTGGCGAGTTTTAGCGTGTCGTTGGATGGATTTGGAGCTGGGCCGGATCAGGATTTGCAGAATCCGATGGGCGTGGGCGGGATGGTGCTGCATGCCTGGGCGTTTCCGACACGGACATTTAAGAAAATGCAGGGGGGCGAAGGCGGGTCGACGGGCGTCGACGAAACGTTTGCGGCGCGCGGATTTGAAAATGTAGGCGCGTGGATTCTGGGGCGGAATATGTTTGGGCCGGTGCGCGGGCCGTGGTTGAACGAGGATTGGAAAGGGTGGTGGGGCGACACGCCGCCGTATCATGTGCCGGTTTATGTGTTGACCCATCAGGCGCGGGAGCCGCTGGTGATGCAGGGCGGAACGACTTTTTATTTTGTGACCGAGGGGATGGAGGTGGCGTTGCGGCGGGCGATCGACGCGGCGCACGGGCGGGATGTGCGCATTGGCGGAGGAACGACGACGGTGCGGGAATATTTACGGGCGCGGCTGATCGATGAGATGCATCTGGCGGTTTCACCGAAACTGCTGGGTCGAGGAGAAAATCTTTTCGAGGGGATCGATTTGCCGGCGCTGGGTTATCAGACCGTCGAGCGCGTGGCCGGTGAGAATGCGACGCATGTGGTGATTGCGAAGAGTTAAATGCGCGGAACGGCGCGGGTGGGGCGGGAAAGCCAGGCGGGAAAGGCCGGTGCAAGGTCAACGGCGAGCGAGGTCAAAGGCCGGCGCGAACGGCGTCTGAAANNGGCTGAAGCCCCGCCCTTCCGAAGCGCATGGTGCGGACGAGTGGTGATTGTGGCGAATCGGGGTGGGCGAGTTCTTCGCTATGCTCAGAATGACGACGAGAGGATTGGTGGTTGGGAAATAAATTCGGAGGCGTGGATGACAAAAGTCTTGAGCGGCGGGGTGGTAGCGATGGCGGGGGTGATGTTGTTTGGAGCCGGCTGGGCCGGGCGTTCGGCACGAGCGGCGGCGCAAAACGCGGCACAGACACCGGCACAAAGTGCGGCGCAGACCCAGCGGGTTGCGCAATTTGAAAATGAGGACGTCAAGGTGTGGAAGTCGCTGGTGCTGCCGAACCAGCCGCTGACCATGCACCGGCACGATCACCCGCGGGTGATTGTCGCGCTCAAGGGCGGGACGATGAAAATCGTCGAGCAGGACGGCGGGTCGGAAACGCATGTCTGGGAGACGGGGAAGGCGTATTGGCTGCCGGCCAACGCACCGAATACCAAGCACGCGGACGTGAATGCCGGCGCGGAGCCGATCGAAGTGATGGTCGTGGAATTGGAGAAAGAGAAATAGGGCGCGGCGAATTCAGGCGTGGTGCCAGGAGTTGCGCGTTGGTCAGGTCACGTTTGGGTCGGAGGGCCAGCCCCTCGCAATATCCCGGCGCTGGCCTCCTCGGTTAGCCGATCAGTGCTTTCAGCTCTTGGGAGATTTTTCCTCGCGCGGAGCGGCGGCTTCGTGCTGCGCTGGTGGTTTCGATTCATGCACGGTTGCGGGCTTCGGCTCCGATTGGGGTTTGGCCTCGGGCTTGGGTTCGTGCGCGGCCGCGGGCTTTGACTCGGTTCGAGGCTTTGGCTCCGGCTTGGATTCGTGCGCGGCTGCGGGTTTTGGCTCGGTTTTGGGTTTGGCTTCAGGTTTTGGTTCATGGGTGGTGGTGCGCTTTGGTGCTGGTTCGGACTTCACTTCGGGCTTGGCTTCCGGCTTTGACTCGTGCGTGGCTGCAGGTTTTGTTTCGGTTTTAGGTTTGGGTTCGGATTTGCGTTCATGCGTGGTCGCGGATTCCGCGCGCGGTGTCGATGACTTCGACTCGTGCGCGGCCACTGGTTTCGATTCGTGCGCGGTCTCCGGCTTGGATTCCTTAGCGGTTGCAGGTTTCGATTCCGTGCGGGGTTTGGTCTCTGCTTTCGGTTCGGACTTCGGTTCGGATTTAGCCAGCGGCTTCGTTTCCGTTCGAGTACTGGATTCGGCGGTGCGTTCGGTCCGAGGTTTGGTCGTGGTGCGCGCGGTGGTTTCGCTACGCGGCTTGGCCGCGGGTCTTGGTTCGGTTCGCGTGGTGGTCAAGCGATCAGCAGCGGAGGCCTTGGCTGGGACTACCGTTGCGCTTTTGAATTCGCCGGGCCTCTCCGTTGCGCGCACCGCCGGGCGGCCGTGATTGGCGGACGCGAACTGGTTGCGATCGGAGCGGGCGGCGCCGACATGTTGTTCCTGTGCGGCCGTCGGCCCAGTGTGATGCTCGCGCGCGAATCGCTCTTGCGCGGCTGTCGGACGCGCGGTGACGCCGCCACGGCCGCCGTTGTAACTGACGTGCGTGTTGTGGATCACGACATTTCGCTGATAAACGTTGCGTACGATCGCGACGTCTACATTGTTGACGCGGCTGTTATAGAAAAAATTGTTGCCGCGCCAATAGCCGCCGGCGTAGCCGATGCCGGAATAACCGAAACCGTAATTGATCCCACCGTAGAAGCCGACTTGCGGTCCCCAGTAGCCGGCGTTCCAGAGGTAGGCGCCGCTATTCCAGCCCCAGTAGCCAGGCGTCCAGAGAAATCCAACGGTGGGCGGTTCGACCCAAGTTCCAGGCACCCAAAAATATCCGCCATCATCGCTGTAGCTCCAATATCCCGGCGTCCAGATGTAACCCGCTTCCGGGCAAATGGGCTGGGTGTAAACGGGCAAGGCGGGCGGAGCAACCGTGACCGAGAGAAGAACCTGCGCCGAAGCGACGGGCGCCATGGACAATGTAAATGGAATCGCGAAAAGAGCCGCGGCTATCAAGAGCCAGCGCCCGACTCCAAAAAAGTTGAGCGAGCGGTCGACATTAGAAATGCGCATTTAAGTCACCTCGCAAGAAAAGTCATGCTGCGGAAAATTGTACGAGGCGAGATGGAATGCGGCGATACGGTAAAAGCTCTAAAGCAACGCAAAGTTTACGTTATGGATTGGAAGCGTTGATCCCGGCGGTCAAGTGCTTTGGTACGTGCAGGTCCAGTACCGGTGCGGGAGAATATTTTACGCACGGCGGCAAAAAAATACTCGATGGTTGAGCACTGCGATGGCGATGGCCTCGAGGGATTGGCGCGCGCGCAGGGAACTCTGAGATCCCCGTCGCAAATAGACTTTGCGAACCCGTCGTACACCGCCGGCATCTAACCAAGCACAGCCCTCCAATTCCATGGAGGATACGGAGGAACTTATGTACGTGATTACGGGCGCGACAGGAAACACGGGAAGCGAAGTAGCAAAAAAGTTGCTGGCAGCAGGGGGCCAGGTGCGGGTGGTGGGCCGCAGCGCACAACGGCTGGGACCACTGGTAAAGAAGGGCGCAGAGGCTTTCGTTGCGGACATCACCGACGCGGGGGCGCTCACGAAGGCTTTTTCAGGTGCGAAGGGAGTGTACGCGATGATCCCGCCGGACGTGAGCTCCCCGGATGTGCTGGCGCACTATCAGCGCGTGGGCGAGGCCTTGGCCACTGCGATTGAGAAGAGCGGAATAAAATACGCCGTGGTGCTGAGCAGCGTCGGCGCGGACAAGCCGGATAAAACAGGACCGGTGGTCGGGCTGTACAATTTTGAAAAGAAACTTAGCGCGATTCCTAGTTTGAACGCGCTTTACCTGCGACCCGCCGGGTTCATGGAAAACCTGCTGTTCCAGATTGGCGTGATCAAAGGCTTCGGAACAATGGCCGGCCCGGTGAAAGGCGATCTGCGAATACCGATGATCGCCACGCGCGATATCGGCGACGCAGCCGCCGACGCCCTGTTGCAGCTCAATTTTCAAGGAAAGAGCGCGCGCGAACTGCAAGGAGCCCGCGACATCACGAACACGGAAGCCGCCAAAACAATCGGCGCGGCGATCGGCAAGGCCGACCTGACCTATAAACAGATGCCCGCGGCACAGTTGAAGCCCGGTTTCATGCAGATGGGCATGTCTTCGAATATGGCGGATCTGCTGTTGGAATTGGCGGACGCGCAGAATTCGGGACACTTAAAAGCGCTGGAGCCACGTTCCGCAAAGAACACCACTCCCACAACGTTGGAAACTTTTGCAGCTGAAGTTTTCGCGCCGGCCTATCGGGGGCAAAAAGCGGCCAACGCCTAGGCGCTGGCGGCTGTGGCCCCGCCCAGCGGGGCCCAGCTCCCAGCCGGTGATGTTCCGGGGATCGTTTTAACGCATGCGTTTCGCGCATTCGTTTCGTTAATTCGCGCCTGTCACTCCATTCGAGCATTCCGCAGGGGTGTGAAGTAAATCTGGTTACTTGGGAAAGTGGAAATCGAAGGGAGGTCCCTCGTCGGGGCAGGTGCGGCCCGTCTGTCGAGATGACAACGTGAACCGAAGCGACGGCAACTGCAACCGCAACGGATGCCCGGCTGCGCCGGCCGCTACAGGTGAGGACGGGAAGCGAGACGCGTTGCGCGGGATCGTTTGGGTGATGAGGGGGGCTTGGTCAAATGCGGCGGCAGAGCCGCTGCACTGCAAAGGCACTTGGACCGGGGCTTTTACTCTTGGGGTTGTTTTGCGCGGATTTCGCGGAGGAGTTCTTCACGGCGAAGTTTGCTTTCTTCTTCGATGATGACTTCGCGGAGGTTGGACCAGGTGGTTTTTAGTTGGGCGAGCTGACGAGAGTACCAGTCTGAAAGGCGCGTCATAATTTTCCCCGACGACGAGTGGATTTAACTGCGCGTGACGCAGGTGAAGATACTGTGCGTTGCGTACGAAACCTTGCGTTGCAACTGGCTGGAACTCCACCTTAAGAGCCTGGGCCGCGGCTGTCAAATTAAAATCTGGCTTCGCCTATCGATTTTTTAACTACAGGCAAAAGGGTATTTCTTCGGCGCATGATTTTGTGTAACTACAGTGTTACTGTTCTGCAAAATTCGGATTATGGTGTGTCGGCGGCCGCTGCGGAGCGGACCATCACACGGATTTGCAGCCGGGAAGTGCTTTTCTCACATTGGGATCAGCGCCACAGGCGGAATGAAAATGCGAAAACCCTGCTATGTCTTGTGCCTGGCATTTGCTGCTGCATCGGTCGCGGCGTCCACGGCGCGCGCGGATTCGGTGGTCACGCTGACCGTCACCGAAATCACGGTGATCAACGCGCCGGTGCAGAGCATCAATACCGGCGTGCCGCTGACATTTGAGAGCAACGACGAGATTTTGAGCATCGGGATCGATTGGGCCGCGACCGGGACGGCGAATTTTCCGTATCCCGCGGTTTTTGGCGACGAGGACAACGTGGTGCTGGACGAAGGCTTCTCAAGTTCGGTCTGCAATGATCTGGTGCAGACCGGAGCATCGAGTTTCCAGGCGATTGACTGCCCGGGCGGGGTCTTGGCAGGTCCGTTTGTTTCGACCGTGACGTTTTCGGGGAACTGGGGCTCAGCGGAAATTGGATTCGCGGGGAACGAGCCGATCATTATTGATTCGACATTCATGCAGCGGACGATTACGCCGGAGCCGGGCAGCGTGACGCTCTTGGGAATTGGGCTGGTCGGGTTGGCGTCGCTGGCCGCCAGGCGAACGCGGTTTCCGCGCGCTAGCTGAACGAGAAAAAGTTCCCAAATGAAAAACGGCCCCGCGTCAGGTCATGCTTCGATCCTGGCGCGGGGCCGTTTTATTTTGTGTAGCGTTGCGGGTCGTTTAGCGCGGTAGCATCGTCCGCGGTTTCGCGGCGTGCCGGCGGTTATGTTCGCGCGCGGCGGGAATCGGCCGGCGCATCGGAACCTTGCCAGCTTTCTCGGCATGTTTCGCCGGGCTGGCTGCGGCCTGAGCCGGAGGCAAGGTTTGCGGCGTGAAGATGCCGAGGCTGGAGGGGAAAAACAGGACCATGTTCGGATCCACCTCTTCGCCAATCACGAAGTACTGCGTCGGATTCACCTCAAACGCGGCGGCCGCTTGTGGAGTGGTCCCGCCGAACACATCGCCGGTAACACTGATTACCGAGCGGCCGGTGCCGTCGCTGCCCATTACCATTCCGCCGGTGGTGGAATTAAGAATCGGGTCTGCGTCCGGGAAGGATCCATCGAACAAGCCGGCGATGGTTCCGTTTCCCGCCACATTGAATTCGCCGGTGATGGCGAAGCTTTGGTTATCGCCGGTCAGCCCGAGCCCCTGCACCTGGCCGGTGATATCGGCGGTGCTGGTCTGCGGAATCAAATCGCCGACCAGGGCTTCGTTCACACTGTCGGTACCGACGCCCGGAGCTTCGGTGGTATCCAGCATGACGCCGGTGCCGTTGGCCTCGAGGTAGAAGGCCAGGGAATCGACGAAGCCATCGTCAAAGCCGCTGGCGATGGTGATGGTTCCGCGCCCAGTCGTGGGGTCGAAGGCCACCACGCCGGGGACGGGAGACGCCGTCATTTCGTTGGTGCTGCATAGGGAGATGCTGCCGGAATCGTTGACGTCGCAATTGACGTTGGCTGCGGTGCCGCCGGTGATGATCAGTTGGCCGATCGCTGCGCTGGCCAGCTGGCCGTTATCGGTGCTGCCGCCATCGTCTGCGCCAATCAAGCCGAACGCGCCGGTACCATTCACCGAATTGGCGGTGAGCGAGGAGAGGGCCTGAGTGCGGGCTACGGCTACAAATTGCCCAGGCGCCTCGTTATCGACTTCGACAAGGAATAGCTTAGTGGAGGAGACAATGTAGTAGGCGTACTGCCCGGCGACCGGGCCGGATGAATCGGTGTTGAAGCTGATGAGTCCGCGACCAGACCCGTCGGTCGTCAAGAAAGTTCCGGTGAGCTCGTCGTCCGTCGAATCGTTGCCGTGGGCAATGTCTGCGGAATCGACTAGGCCAGCAGAGATTGCTCCGCCGACACCCGCCGTGAAGCGGCCCACCATTCCGGAGCGGACCGCGACGCCATCGGAGGTAGTGGTCAATCCATCGGAAGTGCCGCGGAATATGAAATTGCCCGAGGGAGTGGTGCTAGCGACCGTGCCGGACTGGCCGGCGAGCAAACCGGAAACCGCCATCTCTTGCGTATCCACGCTGATGATGCTGCCGGTGTTGGTGGCGGAATCGATGGTGAAGGCCAAGGTCGGCGTGGCGCTGAAGGCGCTGAGTGCGCTGGTCAAGGTGATCACGCCGCGCAGATTGCTATCCAAGGTGTAAGTCCCGGTGACGGTCGTAGTGTTAGTCACCGTGCCATTGTCGTTCACGTCGATCTCGCCGGGACCGATGTTCCCCTTGCCGTCGGCGGTGAAGGCGCCCCCGAGGGTGAGCGCGTTGCCACTGGCGTCAAAGCCCGACGCTTCGAAAACGTAGGGGCCGCTCAGGAACATCAAGTTGCTGGTGGCCATGGCTTGAATGGTGAAGGTGTCGGTGGAGGATTTGGTGGGGTCGGCGATGGAAGTGGCGATGATGCTGGTGGACGCATTGGCCGGAACCGTGGACGGCGGCACATAGGTGAAGCTGGTGGTAGTTGAGGTGACCATGGTGCCGCAGGCGGGCGCGCACGCCGTAGTGGTGCCGGCGGTAACGAGTTGCCAGCTCACGCCCTGGGCGTTGACGTCGTTGGTGACCGTGGCATTGAGCACGATGTTGGTGTCGGAGCCCGCAGGCGCGGTAGTGATCGGGTTGGTGATGTTGACGGCAACGGCGCCGGCCCCGATGATGCTAAACGATATGGTCGCCGAGACAGACGGAGTCGCGATCGTAGTCGCGGTGACCATGACTACCGGATTGGCCGGCACGGTGGCCGGCGCGGTGTAGGTCAGCGTGGCGTTGGTGCTGGTGAAGGTGCCGGCGCCCACCACATTCCAGGTGACGCCCGCGCCCGATTTGTCATTCGAGACGATAGCGTTCAGCGTGATGGTCTGGTTGGTCGTAACATTTTCCCCGCCACCGATGGCCACCGCGAGATGCCGCGGGGGATGCCCGGCGCAGCCGGCAAATAGAATGGCGGTAAAGCAAAAGATGGCGAATTTTTGCGCGGCAGTCTTCACAAGATTTCTCCGTTTAGTGAGCAGTTTCGAGTGCGCTCGGCTGGGGCTGGGTACGGGGGCCGAAAGCTTGAGGCGAAAATATAGAACGGCAGGGGCCGGGACGCAATCAGTTTGTTTTTTTGGGGGGGAGGGAGATGAAGCGTACCGAAGCGAAACGCGTTCAGCAGCGATGCTCACGTTGTCATCCCGGCAAACGGGCCGCGCCGGCCGCTACAGGCGGCGAGCGGGGGTGGAGACGCGCTTCGCGCGGATCGTTTGGGCGATGACGCTGGCGTGGCTGGGTCTTAGCGGCCGCCGATGCTGGGGTCGGGCGTCGAGCGATGAGCGTGGATTTGGTACTCGGCTGGGATTTGGAAAAGAGCCGGGTCCGGGTCGGAGCGCGAGACCTCGAGGAGTTGGATCGCCTGGGTGCCTTCGGTGGGCGACTGGCGGGTCACCGAGACGTTGATCTGCAGTTCGGGCGAATACCAAAATTCCCTGGTGCTGACCAGGGGCTGGGTGTTGCCGACGGCGCCGGCAGCGGTGGTCAGCGTTTCGCGCGTGCCAACCACGCTGAGGTTTTCGACCACGCTGTTGCCCAAGCTTTCGCGGGCCAGCACGCTTTTGCCGTCGGGCGAGGGACCGACCGGCGGTTCGGCGCGGTTCGTGGCAGGATTGTACAGACTGACTTCGCAACGCTTGCTGGACACATTGCAAGCTGTGCGGGTGCGGGCCTCGCGGTCGTAAATAATAAATTCGCGCAGCGGCGATTTCTGGTTGGAACCGGCGGCGACGAAGCTGTGGGTTTCGCGGTAGATGCGCCCCTGGCTGTCGCGCGCGACCACCGCGTCGAGATGTTGGGTCAGCGATGAGCCGTCATCGAGTTTGCGGGTCCATTCGATGTTGTCGCGCCCGGAGAAAGGCAGATTGGGAACCGGAGAAACGATGATGCCGGGAACCCGGGCGTGCGCACCGCGATCCGGGGCGCGGGCTACTTCGGGCTGCTGCGCGCTGACGGGGAGAGTTGCGCCGGCCAGGATCGAAGCCGCGATACATACTAAGCGAAGGCGCATATGGCACCTCGGTGAATAGCTCGGCAGGATTGTAGCGCTGCAAAGCAGCATGTCAATTTCGGATCGAGTACATGCGCCGGGCTCACCGACGCTGGTCGGCGCTTAGCCCGGCGCACGCAATTCAGTTGCTACCATTTTACTGGTTGGGGGTTGCGGTCTTCGAATCCGGCCTGGTGCCAGTAGGGGTAGATGGGTTTTACGGCGCTGGCGGCGTCGAGTTTGGCTACTTGTTCTTTGGTGAGGTTCCAGCCTACCGCGCCGAGATTTTGTTTTAATTGTTCTTCGTTGCGGGCGCCGATGATTACGTTGGAAACGGTGGGGCGCTGGAGCAGCCAGTTCAGCGCGATCTGCGTTACGGTTTTGCCGGTTTCTTTGGACATGGCGTCGAGCGCGTCGACGACCTTATAGAGGTATTCGTTTTCTACCGGCGGGCCGTAGGCGCCGGTCACTTCCAGGCGCTTGCTCGGCGCCTTCGGTTGCCCGCGGTGAATTTTCCCGGTTAAGCGGCCCCAGCCCAACGGCGACCAGACCACGCAGCCGACGCCTTCGGCGAGGCCGAGCGGCATCAATTCCCATTCGTATTCGCGGCCGATCAGCGAGTAATAGGCCTGATGCGCGACGTAGCGGGGCCAGCCGTAGCGGTCGGCGGTGGCCAGNNTTGGAGCAGCCGACGTAGCGGATTTTTCCGCTGCGCACCAGCACGTCGAGGGTGCTGAGGACTTCTTCCACCGGAGTGAGCGCGTCGAAACCGTGCAGCTGGAACAAATCGATGTAATCGGTTTTGAGGCGGCGCAGGCTGCCTTCGATCGCGTTGATCAGGTGAAAACGCGAGGAGCCCACGTTGTTCGGATCGTCGCCGGCTTTGAAGGTGGCTTTGGTGGAGATGATCACTTTGTCGCGGCGGCCAGCGATGGCTCCGCCGAGAACTTTTTCCGAATCGCTGCCGGAATAAATGTCGGCGGTGTCGAACATGTTGAGGCCAGCGTCGAGGCAAATGTCGACGAGCCGGGTCGCTTCGGGGATTTGGGTGCTACCCCAGGCCGCAAAAAATTCGTTGGTGCCGCCAAATGTGCCAGTGCCCAGGCTGAGCACCGGAACCTTAAAACCAGAACGACCGAGCTGCCGAAATTCCATAAGTGATGCCCTCCGGGATGTGGTGTCGTCGCCTACTATCGACGCTGCGCGTCGACCTTTCGTTTCAACTGCTCGTTGCGCGGCGCCGGATCGAAGCGCCCTGACACAGTATAGATGTGCGGGGCGGGGAAGAGATTCGCCGGCGGAACTCTTTGCATGCGGGCCTTGCATGCGGGCCGCCAGGAGGAAGGCCGTCCACTGCTATTCCTCCAGCAGGCCATAGGCGAGTGTCATTTTCGACAACGGGATTCGGGCATGTTTACTTCGCGGAGCGGCGGTGGGCTAGCTTGAGGTAAGAACTGGGGCGAGCGGAACGTCGAAGCCGTCGAAACCTAAAACTCCGGGTCGGGAGGCAAATGAATGAAACAACAATTCGTGGTGGAGCGCACCGAAGACCGCACCCGCATGAGCATTACCGCAATGCTCGTGGGCCGGCACGACGCGCTGGGTGTGGAAAAGACGGTCACCGAAAACGTGAGTTCCCGCGGCATCGGCGTAATCTCGGCCAATCAATGGATGGAAGACGACGTCATTCTGGTCTCGATACCGGCCGGTCGCTATAGTTCGGCGGCGCGCGTTGCTCACTGCGTTCCCATCGGCACGGGCCAATATCGCACGGGTCTCGAATTCATTGGATCGGGCGAGCCATTACAGATCAACTTGCTTTCGGGGTCAGCTGAAGCGAGCCCGAATTAGCTGCGTCGGGCGTCGCTCGGTGCGACGCATCGCTACAACTTCAGGCCCGGCTCCTACCTGCCTTTGGCCGTCAGTCGCCGATGGGTTGCCAGAGCTCGATGCGATTGCCTTCGGGGTCGGTGCAGGCGCCGAATTTACCGAAGTCGTAGCTTTGGCGATTGGGATCGACGGTTACGCCGGCGGCCGCGAGGCGGTCGAGCAGGCCATCGAGGTCATCGACCTGCAGGTTGATCATGGCTTTTTGAGTCAGAGGAAAGTGATCAGCGTCCTGCTTGAAGAAGGCGAAGACCACCTGGGCGTCGTGCTTGGAAGCAGGAAAGGCATAGGAACCTTCGCCCTTAATTAAACCGAGATGCTCGACATACCAGGCATACAGCGCTTTGGGATCGTTGGCCCGCATAAACGTACCGCCAAAACCAATAATGGAAGCCATGCCGCCTCCTCTCTAGAAATGTGGACCGCGAATTTTAGGCCTGCCGAACAAATTGCGAGCGAGGATTCTAACGCTGTTGATTGGTCCGCACCAACGCTTAATGACGACCAAAGGCAAGAGTAGGAGCGGGGGGCGCGCGGAGGATTAAACGGTGTTGCGCTTGGCTTCGCTGACGCGTTTCAGGACTTCTTCACGCTGAATGCTCATTTCCAGTTCGCCGAGCACGGACAAAATGCCGCGGACGTAGCCGAAGAAGTGCCCGGCCAGCGTCTCGCGGCGAGCGCGGTCAGCTTCGACCTTTAGATGAAGCGTTTCTAATGGTAGGTGAGTCATGGGTGGCGTGTTGTTTCGCCAGCGTCCTCATCGGCAAATTCCGCCGGCACTTTAGGGTCACGGCGAAGAAAGTTGGATGCTCCTCGGAAGGACGCCGATGACCGGCGGCTGCGGGTGGCTGGAGTGCATTGGCGCCGGCGATTTCAGCGCGGGCGAATCGCGTTGGCGATGCGCTGATCGGTGCCGCGAAATTTAGCCGGCGGCGAGGGGGAGGCAGACGGAGGCTTCGTNNGCTGGTGCCGCCGTCGGGGTTGGTGCGGATTTCGAAGTGGCCGCCGAGCTGGCGGACGCGTTCTTGCATACCTTGCAAGCCGACGCCGGAGCGTTGGGGCGCGCCGTGCTGCCGCGGGGGCAAACCTTTGCCCCAGTCGCGAACTTCGAGGGCCAGTTCGCCATGCGTGCGGGTGATGCAGATGCTGGCGCGCGGGCTCCCGGAATGGCGATGCACGTTGGTGAGCGCTTCCTGC
>PMHK01000238.1:0-5552 GCA_003156635.1 Acidobacteriota bacterium
GCGAGGCCGACGTCGTTATGACATCAATCAGGCACTGAATCGAGCGGAGTTTCGGCTAGAGTTTTGATAGCGTCACTCGCGACGTTCCTGTTGTTTCGCGGTCGTCGCGTAACACAGTCAAACGTGCCACTGACGCTGAAACCCCTCACTTATCGATACGAACGATAGAAACGTTGAATGGGAGTTAATGAAGTCCTTACGTTCGCTTTATGGGTCCCTTACGTTCGCTTCGGTAGCCTCGTCCCAGTTAAGTTGGGGGTGCTGCCGTGAAGCAATTCGGTTCCGTTCCAGAATTGGCTTTTTCCGCCTTGGTTTGCCTACTTCTCGTTCTTGCCGCTTTGCTTCCGTGGGCCGGGCGCACGGGCGCGCAATCCACTTTCGGAGGCTTGCGAGGTTTGACCCTCGATGTCACCGGCTCGGCGGTGCCGCAAGCGGAGATTACCGTGCATGGGATGGACGACAACAGCGATCATCAAGCGAACAGCGACAATGATGGCGCATTCGAGATTGAGAATCTGAAGCCAGGCCGGTACCGCGTCACCGGGCGAAAGCCTGGTTTCGCCGATGCGCTGGTCCCCGAATTCGCGCTGGAAGCTCGGCAGGATTTGCGCATCACTCTGACTTTTGCCGTGGCGGGCCAAAGCCAGACGGTCGAGGTGAGCGCCATCGCCGAACAAATAAATACGGAGAATGGCACGCTCGCGGGCAGCTTGCAGAGCCAGCAGCTAACCCAGCTTCCCCTGAATTCCAGGGCGGTTTCGACCAGCCCGCTCGCGGCCCTCGAGCTTTCTCCCGAGGTACAGTACGACTCCCAGGGAAATATTTCCATTGGAGGAGCGACCTCCGCGATGGTCGGTTATTCCGTCGACGGTATCTCCACCGCAAACGTGCGGCAGAACGGCGCGCTCCAAGATGCCTATCCTTCGTCCGAGGGCATTGAAGAACTTAGGGTCACCGCGTTCAATAACAACGCCGAGTTTGCGCAAATTGGTGATGTGACTTTTACCACCAAGAGTGGGACGAACGCGTATCACGGGAGCCTGTTCGAGTATTTACAGGATGACGCGTTCGATGCCAAGCCGCTGAACTTCAGCGACAAAGCGCCGAAACGTTTCAATACCTTCGGCGGAAGCCTCGGTGGACCCGTGGCCCTTGCCAAGTTGCTGCCTGGCGACGACAAAACATTTTTCTTCTTTGACTATGAAGGAAATCGCCGAAGCATCTCGACGACCGAGCAGTATCTGGTCCCGACTCAGGCGGAAAGGAACGGCGATCTGAACGGATTTATCACCGCGAGCAATCCGACGCCTTTTACGAATCCTGCGACGGGACAACCCAGCGCGATTTTGATTGATCCCACAACGCATCAGCAGTTCATGGGCTGCAGCGGGAACCAGCCAAATGTGATTTGCGGTTCGGGCGTCAACAGCCGAATCAATCCAGCCACGCAGAACCTGCTGAATTTTTATCCGCTGCCGAATGCGAATCTGAGCGTGCCTAATCCTTCGTTCAATTACGAAACACTGGTGCCCACTCCCGCGGATACGAATGGTTGGGACGTACGGCTCGACCGGACCATTACCGCCAAGCAGCAGGTATTCGCGCGCTTCAGCTGGAAGAATTTGCTCAGCGACGTGGCCAACCCTCTGCTGCCAAACGATGTGGATACCGAGCACAATCGCAGTCTGTTGGTTTCCTACAACTATGCGATCAGTCCGAAGTGGGTGAATGAATTCCGCTTTGGTTTCACCAACGCTCTGACCAATGTGAACTTTCCGATTCTCGGAAGCCAAGCAATTTCTCAACTCGGCCTGCAGGGAATCGATATAAGCCAACATCCCACCGGCGAGGCCTTTCCCACTTTTAATTTTAGCGACGGAAGCGGCTTTACCCCGATCGGAAGGGACCGGGCCGGAATCACGCAATCGAAAACTCTGGAGCTTACCGATAATCTGACGCGCCAAATGGGCAAACACACTTTGCGGTTCGGCGTGGATATTCGCAAAGTGAACTACCAGGACCTGATGTACTTCTCGCCTTCTGATGACTACGGGTTGTTTACCTTCAATCAAGGCGTCTTCACCGGAAGCGCTTTTGGCGACGCTCTATTGGGCGCGCCGAACACTTCATTTTTTGCGATTACCAGCCCGCAGGTTCATGCCCAGGCGATCCAGCTTGGCGTTTATGGCCAGGATGAGTGGCAAGTCAATGACCGTCTTACCGTGAATTTTGGGCTGCGCTGGGAACTGTTGCCACCCTTCACCGAAAATATCGGCGACTTGGGGAGTTTCGATCCTCGAAACAATAGCGTGCTCGTTCCGGACAGTTTGCAGAAGACACTGGCCAGTTCGCCCGCGTTTCAACAGCAGTATCAAGGATTTCTGGAATCGTTCAACGCGTGTTCACTGGGGCAGGGCGCTCCCTGCACCAACGTGTTGACGGCGAGCCAGGATCATCTGCCCCAAGGCTTGCGCCAACTGTACAAGCGCGATTTCGATCCGCGAATCAGCGTCGCCTTCCGTCCGTTTCGCGACAATAAGACCGTCATGCGCGCTGGATTCGGAGTGTTCACCGTCTCCACACTCGGTCCCATGTCCTTCAACAATGCGGGGAATCCGCTTTCGGTGGTTAAGACCAATGCGAACCATGTTGGCGGGCAGCCCCAATTCCAATTTCCGGCGACGGCGCCTCCGGTCAGCATGGTTGTCTTTGGAGGCGGCACCCTGGATCAGGCCAACGATCCGCGATTCCGCGATCCGCAAGCCACGCAATGGAATTTCACGGTGGAACGGCAAGTTACCTCCAGCACCTTGCTGCGCGCCAGTTACGTGGGAATGAATTCGTACCGCCTCGCGGTGACCGAGGATTTGAATCAGGTTCGTCCCAGCTCCACTCCGTACTCGGCCGGCAATACGCCCTATCCGAACTGGTTTACGCTGCTCTCCACCGAAAACGCAGGCTTCGCGAATTATCAAGCGGTGCAGGTGGAAGCGACACATCACATGGGGAAGGGATTATTCTTCCAGGCAAATTACACCCTCGCGAAAAATCTGAGCGATGCGCAGGGCGATGCTCCCAACGGATTCACCGGCGAGGTTGCGTACGGCCTGGCAGTTTCCAATCGCTTCGATCTGCGCGCGAACCGCGGCAATGTCGAGGGCACGCCACGAAATCGATTTCAACTGAACGGAATTTATCAGCTCCCGATTGGCTCGGGCCGCAGGTGGCTGGATAACCCGGGCTGGCAGAATCTGCTGATGGGAGGATGGGAGGCCAGCACGGTGACGCTGCTGCAAACCGGTCCCTGGCTTACCCCGACCATTAGTCCAACGCTCGATCAATCCAATACCGACATCGCCAATCGCGCGACGGTCCTGCGGCCGGATTGCATCGGGAATCCGATTCCCGCGCAACGAAGCGCCGCCCAATATTTCAACATCGCTGCTTTTGCTCCGACGCCCACAAATGCCGGCCGCATCGGAAACTGCGGAGTCGGCATATTGGAAGGCCCCGGAACTGTCGCCGTTTCGGCGGGCTTGGGAAAGACATTTCTTCTCGGCGAGAGGTTCAGGCTGCGCTTCGAATCGACATTCACCAATGTACTGAATCATACGAACTATGCGCCGCCTGCCGTGGATATCAGTAACCCGCAGACGTTTGGCGCATTGCAATCGAATCAGACCTCAGCCAACGCAGGGCCGCGAACCGGCCAGCTAGCTCTGCGCCTAGATTTTTGAGGATCAGTTTTAATAAATCATCTTTCAACCAGCGAGCGCCCGTCAGCGGCGTAACTCCTGGTTAGTTCTATAAAAGGAGTCAAGAAAAAAACACNNGTCGCGTAGCCGCACGTTCTACCATTGGTTCAGTTCGTGCTTTCGGTCGATAATCGAAGGGCGACTGGATACCAAGGGGTCAAGGCGATCCGCCTGCTGCGTCATCCACGCGATGCGTTGTCCTCTTTCCGCCCCGAGCCAAGTGGGCCGCTCAAAATACCAAGCTGCTGCCCATCGACCCCAGAAACATCGCGCCTCCGCTGGACTTGGTGGTCGCTAACGCCACGCCGGAGATGACCAATTCGGACGTGACACCGGAACCTGCCAATCGCTCGCCCTCCGAAAACTCCGGCGAAGAAGCCGGCGCCGATGCTTGGTCGCAGAAGATCTCGATGAGTTAATTTCGAAGCTAGAGGCTTTGGCGACTCGCGCGCTGCGGGGCCGCAACGGCGCCGGAGCGATCTCATTTCCTAGCCCAAGTGCGCCCTGCGTCCGCCGTTAGCCACACCTCGCCTGCCGAGGTGGTGACCGTGCCATGTTGCGGATCTGAGAACTCAATGGTGGCGATGTCCCCGGTGAGGTCTGCGCCGGATGCGGATGGAACTACGCGAGTCCAGTGAAGTCCAGAGTCGCTCGAATGGTAGAGTGCCGCTGCTGAGCCGCCAGCCCAAACTTCGGACCCGAAGGCGGTAGCGGCGCGGAATACGGAATTCGATCTTGGCCGCGGCGTTGCCGCACTCGCGCTGCTCTTAACCGCGCCCTTGCTTGCGCTGAGTGCCGTCGTTGAGCCGCGAACTGACGCGCCGGGGTTTACGATGATCCAGGTGTGACCATCATCCCAGGAACGCTGCAAAGCGCCGTCTGCACTGATGCTCCAGCGCGACGGCGGCGTGATGACGGCGGAATCCGTGGAAGATTGATTTTTCGAGGTTTGCTTTTTTTCATCCTTAGCCAGCTGATCGGCAACTTCGTTTTCTGTGCTGGTCGCGATGGTGGCGGACTGCGATTCCACCTCGACCATCGGTGAAGAAGAAGAGGCCGCGGGCTGCTGGCCGACGCTCGGATTTGGAGCAGGTGGTGGCGGAGCCGCAGAAACTCGGGCTCCTGCATAACCGGATGCGACAGCAGCGCCGGGAGCCGACGCGGCGTGGCTGACGGGAGGGGTGCGCAACATTTTAATCGATGAGCCCGTTGAGCCGCCGGTGGCCATAGGCTCTGGCCGGGACGGCTGTACCTTCTCGCGCGAATCNNTGGAGGAACGGGGAGTGGCTGCGACGGCACCAGAGGTGCCTGATCGGCGGGTGGTACGGACGGAGGTGCGGCGTTCCGAGCCAACAGGATGTTGTCGTCCGCGATCTTGTTTTGGTGCGACCTGTATTGCAGGATTCCGACGGAAGTGACGGCTACGATTCCGGCGGTGGCCACAACCCAACGAAGAACGGCCGGATTGAACCAGTCTCTGCGCCGGGCGTTGCTGGAAGTGGTCAACGCGGGAACTTCCAACTCGGGCGACTCGGGCATAGCCAACGCGACGACCGCGCGACAAGCGCTGCAACGCGCCAGATGTTCGGTCACGCGATTGCGCTCAGGCTCCAGCAGGGACATCTCGACGAAACCCGTCAGGAGGTCCGCGTCCGGATGAGTTTCTAGCGCCGCATTTTCCGGCAAACGCTTCAGCACGAATTTAGGAACGTCGGACATTCGTTAATCTCTAACGTCTCTTTCCATTTTCAGTTTCTTCCAACTTTGGAGTTCTTTTGCCGCCAAGGCAAAGATTCC
>PMHK01000238.1:5600-18166 GCA_003156635.1 Acidobacteriota bacterium
TTGGCCAGCTTGTCCACCTTGCGGCTGATGGTGGATTCATGAACGCTGAGCATCCGGGCGACCTGGGCCAGCGGACGCCTATCCAGATAATACGCGGCCAGGACGAAACGGTCTTCGCTGGAAAGTGCGGCCAAGGCCGCGTCGGTGCAGGTTTCCAGTCGCGGATCCACCGCGGTTGCAGGCTCTGTCTCGGGCGCGGTAAATTGCGCGCCGCCTTCGAGCTCTTCGTCCAGGCTTACGAGGCGTTTGGTGCTGCGGTAGCGATTTACAAATTCCTGGGCCAACACGGTTCGCAGCCAGCCCTCGAGCGATCCGCGGCCGCTGAACGAGGCAAGCTTCGAAACACGTTCAGCTTGGGGTCCGGTGGCGCCGTACAACTCGCCATACAAGCCGTCGGCGAGTTCGCGAGCGGCGGCATCATCACGCGCGATCCGTAGCGCCGAGTGATAAAGCTTTTCGCGGTAGCGTGTGAGAAAAACTTCCCACGCGGCGTTGTCACCGGCGGCGCAGGCGCGAGCGAGTGCGAGTTCCTCGACGCGTAGGGTCAGCAGAAAAGTACGGGCATCCGACTGGCTTGCTTCCGCAGGGAGATACTTCGTCGCTACGCTGCTGAGAATGAGGGCAAAACTTTCGGGAGAAAGGCCATATTTCTCGCCGCCACTTCTCGCATGTAGCTCGGCGAGCAACTCCGCAACGGCCTGTTGCACTGCGGCGGAGATTGGTTTCGAAGTGATCATGAACAGGGGAAAAGAAGTGTACGGATCGCCGGTCGTGATGATGCCATTGATTAGACACTCAAAACCCTAAATTTGTTTGCAAGGTCTGCCTCGGTCTTCGTTCTTCTCTCGAAGTGAAGTGAGCGGCGCGGACAATCTCGCGGTGCTCGGAAGAATCTTTCCGGTTACGGCGACGGCGTACCAGCCCGCCCAATGAGGGAGATACCTATGCGTCCGACAGTTTTGATGGCCGTGGTTTCAATATTGGTGGTTACCTTGACGTTCGGCGTGCATCTGCGGCGGGTGCAGGCTGGGCAGGAGGTTTCTGGCTCGGGGTATACGGTGCTAGACCCGATCCGGAATGGAAGTTTGACGGTATTTCCAGTTGTGGCGGCCAAGTCCTATTCCACGGGCCAATTTCTTACGCTCGATGAGGGGTTTCGCTCGGGTGAAGTGGTGGTGACCGAGTATGGAAACGTACGCGGACTGGTACGGGGGCAAAGTGGGCCGCCGGTGCAGCACGATGGCGCCGAAGTCAACCGGCTGGTCTTAATCAACAACTCGAAGCGCCCTTTGTTACTGCTCGCCGGCGAGATCGTGGCCGGAGGCAAGCAAGATCGGGTGATCGGCAAGGATCGCATCGTCCCAGCGGAAAGCGATCCCGTCGATTTGAATGTCTTCTGCGTCGAGCCGGGCCGCTGGGTGGCGAGCAGCACTAACTTCGGGGCGTCGGGAACCACTTATGGATCGGCGGGCAAGACGGCTGTTGGTAGGAGCGCCGGAACAGCGGGCGGAACTTTGATGGCTCAGCCCTCGGTACGCGCCAAAGCGATGGCGGACAAGGACCAGGGCCAGGTTTGGGCGGAAGTGCGAAAGCAACAGGAGTCGATGGCGGTTGAGGTGGAGGGAGGGTCAACGTCAGCCGCGCCGGCGGCGGCTCCGCCTTCTGCGCCGCTACGCACCACCAGTTCATACGCGGTGGTGATGGAGAACAAGGACGTTAAGGAAAAAGTGGACGCGATCGCGAAACCGATCGAACAGAACTATCAGAGTCTGATCCAGCAACTGCGCGATCGCAAGGCGGTAGGAGTCGTGGTCGCAGTGAACGGGCGAATCATCTGGTCGGATATTTTCGCCAGCACCGAGCTGCTGGAAAAATATTGGCCGAAGCTGGTGCGCTCGTACGCCTCCGAAGCCGTGGTCGTGCGCGCGAAAAGCACGGAAGTAAGTTTGCCCCAGGCCCAGGCATTCTTGGCAGATATGGAAGGCCGCCGGCAAACGATTGAGAGCGAACCTGGAGTTTTTCGTCAGACGGAGGTCAGCGGCGATGGGTTCAAAGCGTTCGCGTTGACGTCACTGTTGCCGAAGACCGGCTTCGAGGTGCATGTCGCGAAGATGGCGGACTAAACGCATCTGGCAGTGGCACCCGCTCATCGCGAGTGCCACTGCCGAGGAGGAAGCCACATCGTGCGCGACGGCGAAAGGTGATTCGGAGCACTACCCTCCGGATGATTCGCCGGCGCCGCCCAGCACCGGGCAGGCGTCGAATTCTTTCGAAGCCTCACGTCCTTTCAGCAGGCCGTCGGCGCTATTCGTCCTCAGCAGGTAAACCCGCTGAATTCGTCCGCTGTTTTGGTCTTGGGTCTTGCCGCTGACGCACACGTAAAGTCCGGCCTGGCTTTGTTCCAGCACGCTGAGCGCAATCTCGGAACCGCCTTGCGGCGCTCGCACTACCGCTTCGCGGTCGTCGATTTTCTGCGTCACATATCCATAATCGCTGAAGGTCTTTTTGCCCTTGGTTAGTTTCGGGCGAATCGCTTCCGGAAACGACCTGATATTGGCTTTCTCCACCACAACTTCGGCCAGTTTCCCGTTGGGGTAGGCTACGTTGTTCTTTGCTGCCGTCGCCGGCATCGAAGCCAAAATCATCACTGCCACCATCATCTTCATTGTCGTTCTCCTTTTTTGTTTTTTTGTCCAACGCCCTTCACTTATCAAGACCAGCGTCCTGCGATTTTTATTCCCGGAGCCGCGTAAATTAATTTTTGCGCGGCCGCGGGTACTTCTAATTCACTCCATTCACTCCGCTCAAAAATCCGCCGAGATGTCCGGTCAAGGCAATAACCGCGACGCCCAGCAGCTCCAGTGGAAAGCGGAAGCCTGGCAAGAGCTTCCCGTCGCGCCGCCCGCGATAATGGATCCACCACACGGCCCAGATCACGACGGTGGAAATTCCGGCGAGAAGCATGTGCTCCAGCAAAATGCCTTTTACTTTTTGGCCCTCCAGCGCGAACTGCCACGCCAGAATTCCGGTGGCGACTACCGGCACGGTCGAAATCGCCGCGACCAGCAGGTTGTAGTAAGCCGCGTCGGCCAGCCCGCGGCGTTTGCTCCATTGCGCCAGCAAGTCGAAGGTCACGCCGACGATGAACAGCGCGATCGGAAAATGAATCAGCACCACATGCTGCGCGTGCTTGGCCAGCAGCACGGTTTTAGGGTCGAACGGATTTAGGCTCATGGCCGCTCACTTCACCAGGACCGTGCCGGTCATCTTGGGGTGCACCGAACAGAAATAGGCGAAGGTTCCGGCTTTCGTGAACGTGTAGGAAAATTTTTCGTCGGTATCCAGCACCTTGGAGCGGAACGCCCGCGGATCGTCGGTGCTGACCACCGTGTGCGGAATGTCGTCCTGGTTGGTCCAGGTGACCGTAGTGCCCACCGGCACCGTCAACGTGGCCGGCGAAAAACTGAAATTATCGATCTTTACGGCCAGCGCTGCCGGCGCCGTCTGTTGCGCGTTCACCGTTACATTGAGCGGTCCGGCCAGCAGCAGAACGCCAGCCAGCACCGCCGCCGTCCAAAAACTTGAAACGAACACACCTCTCCTGACTCTCATTTCTCTTCTCCATTTTTTAGATTTTTATTTCTTATCGGTTGCGATTTACCGTTCTAGGCCAGCGTCGAATCCACCACCGCCAGCGCGTGTTTTCCCCGGGTGTAGTTCACATCCGTGATTCCCAGCACCTTGCGCAGTTGGTCGTCGGGAACTTTCATCGGCCCGGGCGAAGGCGCGGAACCGGGCGCCGGTTGCGGAAACGCGGTGGACATCGCGGTGTGAAACGTAACGTTGCCTTCCACTTTCTGCATGGTCTGATGAATGTGCCCGTTCAGCACCGTCACCGAACCGAATTTTTTCAAGTAGCCCAACGCTTCGGCGCTGTCCTGCGTCCCCCAGCCCCAATCCGGATATACCGACCACAGCGGAATGTGCGCGAACACCACGATCGGCGTGCTCGATTTCAAATGCTTCACGTCGTCTTCCATCCAGGCGAGCTGCTCGCTGCCCAGGGTGCCCAAGCCGCCGGCCTTCAGATTCAGCACGTTGACCAAGCCGATAAAATGGACGCCCTTCTGGTCGAAGCTGTACCAGCCGGCGCCCTTGGTATTTTTTCCGTACCGGTCCAGATATTGCTTGCCGTCGTCGTTCAGCACATCGTGCTCGCCCGGGACGAAGAACACGTCCTTGGCGCTCGCGCCCTTCAAGATCTGATCCACCGTGTCGAACTCTTCCGGCTTGGAAAGGTGGCTGATGTCCCCGGTGTGCAGCAAGAATTCCGGAGGGGTGGAGAGACCATTGATCTTGTCTACAGCCGCTTTCAACGTCCCGGTCACGTCCGGATTGGCCGGCTTGTTGAAACCCATGTGGCTGTCGCTGATTTGCACAAAACTCAATTCGCCGGCCATTTTCTTGGCGTCGAAATCTCCCAAGCGGCTCATACTGAAGGACTTCAGGACTCCGCCTTGCATCACGCAAAATGCTCCGGTCCCGGCCCAAGCCATGCATTCCAGAAATCCGCGCCGGTCGATCCCATCTCCGTTGTGGTCGTGCATGATCTTCTTGCTCGTCTTGCGGTCCATGAAAGCCTCCTTGAATTTCCTGCTGCCTTGCACCCATCCAGACCGCCTCCTCCGCCTTTTTATTCCAAACCGCGACGGTTTTTATTCGTCAGAATATTTACGGCAATTGGGAATAAAATAGCGGCACCGGCGGTTACATAGAGTGAGTCAGACTTTTCCAAATGAAGGTGGGGACGTGCCCGAGGTGCCCGACGCGCCGCAGGCGCTGAACCCGCAGGAGACCGAGCGGTTTAACCAGCTGGTGCTCCCGCACCTGGATTCGGCTTTCAATCTGGCGCGCTGGCTGCTGCGCAATCGCACCGACGCCCAGGACGTGACCCAGGAAGCGATGCTTCGCGCTTACCGCTTTTTCGGCGGTTTTCACGGCGGCGATGCGCGGGCCTGGCTGCTGCAGATCGTGCGCAACACTTGTTTCAGCTGGATGGAAAAAAACCGGCGCCCGGAACCGGAAGCCGAGTTCAACGAAGAGGTCCACTTGCCGAACAGCATCACGCCCGAAGCGCTGGCCATCGCGAGCAACAATCGCGACCGGCTCGCCCGCGCGCTCGAGACTCTGCCGCCGCGCTTCCGCGAGGTGCTCGTGCTGCGTGAATTGGAAGGATGTTCTTACAAGGAGATTTCGGCCATCACTTCGATTCCGATCGGGACGGTGATGTCCGCGCTGTCGCGCGCCCGCCAGCAACTGCAGGTGGCGTTGACCAACCCAACGCGCGAGGAGGCCGCCCGTGAGCTGTGAGCTTCCGCGGACGATGATTCACGGCTATCTCGACGGGGAATTGGACGCCGTGCGGGCCGCGGAATTCGAGCGCCACCTGGAACAGTGCCCGGAATGCGTCACCGCGCTGGAATCGCAGGAGTCGTTGCGCTCGTCGCTGCAGCGCGCCGAACTCTACGAAAAAGCGCCGGCGGAGCTCCGCCAGAAAGTTTTGTCCAGCCTGCGGCCCGCTGCCGGACCAATTCCATTCGTCGCGCCCCGCCGGCGCGCGGCGGTCGCGCAGTGGCTGGCCATTGCCGCGGTGCTGCTGCTGCTGTTGTATTCGGGCTGGCGCTTGTTTCCCGGACTTGGCCAAAAAAATGATCAAACTGCGCTCGCCGCACAAATCGTCGATGCGCATCTGCGCTCGCTGGAGCCCGGCCACCTGACCGACGTGATTTCCACCGACCAGCACACGGTGAAACCGTGGTTCGATGGCAAACTCGATTTCGCTCCGCCGGTTCAGGATTTTGCCGCCGACGGCTTTCCGCTTACTGGCGGGCGTCTCGATGTCGTGGGTGGCCGCACCGTCGCGGCGCTGGTGTANNGGTGTACGGCCGCCGCAAACATTTCGTCAATGTTTTTATCTGGCCGTCCAGTAATCCCGATGCGGCGCCGAGCTCCGGCGCGCAGCAGGGCTATCACTGGATCACCTGGCAAAAAAACGGCATGGCGTATTGGGCGGTTTCCGACACGGCTGCCGCTGATCTGGATGAGCTGCAGCGCCTGCTCTCGCGTTGATCATTTTTTTAGGTGGTGGAATCGCGAAACAGGGCGTGATAAATCAGGTGGGTCGCCGCAGCGATCGATTGATTCAATCTCGCCTTCGGCAGCTGCACGGCGTACGCGAGCAAACTCCAAAAAAAACTGTCCATCGCGCGCGCCAGACCCTGCAGGTCAACGTTCTTCCGTGCACCCGGCAGTTTCTGCAGCGCCTGAAAAAGCCGCAGGGCGCGGGCGGTGGTCCAGACTTGAATTTCTTCCTGCTTCCGCGCCAGGCTCGGATCTGATAGCACCGCTTCCTGCCACGCCCGGTATGCGCCCAGATATCGCAAGTCATGCGCAAAAGCCCGGCTCAATACTCCGTGCAGGATTTCGCGCACATCTGTGCCGCCTGCGGGGCGCAGATCCAGCCGGCTCAGTTTTTCCAGCAGCTCGTCCATCAGCGCGAGCAGCAGTTGGCGTTTCGACTGGAAATGCTGATAAAAACTTCCCACCGCGAGTTTCGCTCGCCGCGCAATCTCCTCGACGGAAGTATTCTCGTACCCTTTTTCGCCGAACAGGGCCAGCCCGGCAGCTTCCAGCTGTGCGCGCTTCGCCACGCTGCGCCGCTGCTGCGGCGCCGGCGGAATTTTTTCTCCGGCCAGTAAGTTCGGCCGCTCGCTCACGCGGTTGCGCCTGGCGGCAATAATCCCACGCCCACGAACGCTGCAGCGCAACAGCACAACATCCAGCCGCCGAACACGCCGGCCATCGACGGGTCCATGTTAGGGAATACCACGGGGAAGAAAGCGCTCGAGAAAGGATCCAGCAGCAGGGTGGGGAGCCACAACGACAACACCGCGCCAAACCATTGCTCCGGCCGTAAATTCAGCCTGCGACACAGCCGCGGCATGAGCCAGGCGATCAAGCCGAAACTCGCCGCCAACAAGACGACTACGCCAATCCAGCTGCCCGGCCGCAACATGTGCTGTCCAGCGAGGCGCAGTGCTGCGGTCGCGATCAGCCATCCCGCCAATCCGAAAACCAACAATCTCCCGTTCATGTCGCCACCTCAATCTTACGAATATGAATCAATATTCATATAATGAACCAAGAAGTGCAAGTGCCAACTTTTGGTCGCGGGTCTTTTAGGCAGGTGCTGATTGGTAAGATGCTGCGCTGGCGGGGAAAGCGAGGTCGGGCTAGCGCGCTTCGGTGATGAATCCCGCCGCCGTGCCCGGTTTGGACGAGGTCGCCGCCGGCAGATTCGTGAACAGCGACTTGCCGCCGCTTTCCTTCAGCAAGATCAACGCCTGCGGCCCAACCAGCTCTTCCAGACGCGCCACCTTCGGGTCGGTGGCCACGACGTACCGCCGCTCGGGCGAAGACCATAGCGTCTTGAACTGCGCGTCGTCGATGAATATATCGGGCGCACCCGGGGCATACGAACCGTAGACTAAATTATTGATCCGGCCGTCCAGGATCAGCACTTTCTTATCCGTATAAAAAACTACGGAGGAATAAACGTAATACTGTCCATCTAAAATCAACTGCCCATCCGAGGCTTGGAGCAGAATTTCCGCGATCGACCGAGAGGACAGGAACGGGTCGAAATCGACCAGCGCCAGCCGCGCAGCGTGAAAGAATAAAACCATCATCAGCGCCGCAGCCACGAAAGCGCGTCGCCCGGTCGTTTTCAAGCTCCCGATCGCGCCGATCAAGAAAGCCACCGCCGCTACCGCCAGCGGCATTCGCAAATAGGCGAACGTATCGATGGTCAAAAGACCAAACTGTCCCAGCGAAAACTTGGATGGGTGGGTATGCGCCAATAATCCCGCGGAAATATCTCCCGGCGTCGGAACGCCGCGCACCAGCAGCAACAAACCAAGGCAAGCCAGTGCCGCCAGTCCGCACACCACCGCCAGCGTTCGCGTCCCGCGGCGAACCCAGTCACCACCCGCCGCCATCGCCGAACCCAGCAGCAGGGCCATCGCCGGGTAGCAGGGCATCGAATAGTATTCCTGGGTGGTTGAAAACGTAAAAAACACCAAAATAAATCCGAGCCAGCAGAGAGCCAGCAAGCGCGTTCGCCCCGCGCGATCGACCGGTCGAAACGAAAGCTTCGCGATGGCCGGAAAATAAACGCTCCACGGAAACAGCCAGACCAGATGCAGCGTCCAGAACCAAAAACGCGGCACCGTCGCGTAATCCCGCGGGTAACGCATGTTCAAAAACCGCAAGAGCTGCTCATTGATGAAGTAAAACCACAAAAATCCGTGATACTCGCCGGGCCCGCTGTGCATGGTCCAGGCAAAAGTCGGCGGATTCCGCAGCGTGGCTAACACCACCCAGGGGGCCGCGATGATCAGGCCAATGGCCAGCCCGCTAAACGGCCGCAGCCGCTTCCAAACCTCCCACGAAAATATCTGCCGCGTAACGCCCAGATAAATGAGCGCCGCAGCGATGGGGAACACCGCGGCGATCAGGCTTTTCAGCAGGAACCCGGCTCCAATGCTGGCGGCCAGCACCGCCGCCCAGGCCCGTGGATGTTGCTCTTCCGGATCAAGCACGCGCAGGAACGCCCACATGGCCACGGTGATCGTTAAAACCAGCATCACATCGGGAATTAGTATGCGGGTGAAGAGAAACAGCCCGATGCAGGTGGCGATGCACAATCCCGCATAAAATCCCGCCCGTTTCCCGAAGGCCCAGATCCCAAACGCGCAAGTCACCAGACTCAGCGCGATCGCCGCGAAGACCCCCGGGATGCGTGCGGCCCAGTCATGCACGCCGAAAATCCGGAAAACGCCCGAGACCAGCCAATAATTCAGAGGAGATTTTTCGAGGTAAGCGATTCCAGCGATGCGCGCCGTGACCCAATCGCCGGAGGAGAGCATGGTCCGCGAAATCTGGGCCTGCACGGAGTCCACGTCGTCCATCAGCGAGGGCGGCGACACCATGCAGCCTATATAAATTACGGCGGCAAAGAGAAATACGGCTAGGTAGGCGCCAATACTTCCGTGGCGGTCATCGTCGGGCTGTAAATCGGCTGGTATTGGATATTCCATTTCTTCATCCACAGGAACAGGATCAGCATGCCCCACAATTGATATCCAATATTCACACGCCGGTCGAAATGTTGTTGCATCAAACTTTCCACCACGCCGGCCCGGAATAATTCCGGATGCTCTCTGGCTCCGGTGGTCAAGACTTCCACCAGCATGGGCCGCAGCGGCCCGCGCAGCCAATCGTGGGTGGGGATATCGAATCCCACTTTCCGGTGCTGCAAAATCGACGCGGGCAATTTGTCCTTCATCGTATCGCGAAGAATGAATTTCTGCACGGAACCCTGAATCTTGAAATGGGAGGGCAACGAGGCCGCAAACTCCACGATGCGATGATCGAGAAACGGCGGCCGCACCTCTACCGCATGCGCCATGCTCATCCGGTCCGATTTCACCAGGATGTCGTCGGCCAGGTAATATTTCTGGTCGAACCACAGATACGCCGCGAGCGGATCGCGTTGCCGGACTTTCTCGCGGAGCTCCGCGACCACCTGCTCCAGGCCCGACTTGCGCTCGCTTTGCAGCAGTTTCTTCTTATCGCTATCCGAAAACGTCCCGTTCCAGTGCAGGTGCCCACGCTCCGGCGTCATGCGACAACCTTCCAAAAAGCGTTTCAGCTTGTATTCGAAACTTATTTTTTCGTCCGAAACGGGCCAGTAGCGCAAGGCGCTCAGCCCGTAGCGCAAGGCGCGTGCGGGCAGTCGGCGCATGGGAGACGCGTACCGATTGGCGCGGTAGGTCAGATATCCGCCAAACAGTTCATCCGCGCCTTCGCCACTCAAGACCACCGTCGCGTTTTTCTTGGTCAACTTGGATAGAAACCAGACTGGCAGCGCTCCTGCGTCGGCGCTGGGCTCGTCGGAGTAGGTCGCGAATTCTTCAATTGCGTCGCAAAGCCCGGATTGCGGATTCAAGTCCAGCTGCTCGTGCTCCGTTCCATAGTGAGCGGAGGCTACCTGGATCAGTTCGGACTCGTCGAAAGTACGGTCGCGAAATGTCAGCGAAAAGGTTTTCAGCCGGGAAGCGTGGGCGGCGGACGCGTAGTGCAGTATCGTCGAAGAGTCGATGCCCCCGCTCAGCCATACGCCCAGTGAAACGTCGGAGAGCAGATGTTCGCGCACCGATTGTTTCAGCAGATGGTCAAGTTCCTCGCGCGCCGCACCCAGGGTAGTTGGCTCAGGATTACCGTAGGGCAAACTCCAGTAGGCTTCGGAACGCACCGTGCCGGCCCGCCACTCCAACCAGTGCGCCGGCGGAAGTTTTTCAATTCCATCGACCAAGGTCCACGGGCAGGGCACATAGTTGAGCGAAAGATAACAATCCAGGCCGGTCATGTTCAGCCGGCGGTCAATTTCGGGGTGAATGAGGATGGATTTGAGTTCGGATCCAAAGAGAATGTCGCTCTCGCGTAGCGAAAAGTAGAGCGGCTTGATTCCCATGCGGTCGCGGGCCAGAACCAGCCGGTTGTCTGATTCGGTCCACAGCGCCACGGCAAACATCCCGCGCAAACGCCGAAAACACTCTACGTCCCATTCCACGAATGCCCGCAACACGGTCTCGGTGTCCGTTCGGGTTTTGAACTGGTGCCCTTTGCGTTCCAGGTCTTTGCGCAACTCTTCGTGGTTGTAGATCTCGCCGTTGAACACGATGACCACGTCGCCATCGGCGGTCTCTATGGGCTGGTCCCCGCCGTGCAGATCCAAGACCTTCAGTCGGGTGGCACCCAGCGAGACTCGCTTCGATTCGAACACGCCCTGCTGATCCGGTCCGCGGTGGAGCAGCGACCGTGTTGCCGCTCGAATCCGCTCGGCTGGAGGATGAAACCTCTTCCGCGTAAACCCAACGATTCCGCACACCTGAATATCCCTCGATCGACTGAAATCGTCGGCTAGGCGCAACCTTCGAACACACCAGTCCACGGCCTGGGCGCCAGTGTTGGAAATCTAAAGTTTGAATAGACGCACGACGCCGCAAAAAGCTGAAATGAGCTCACTGACACTTATGATGACACAAGCGAGCAAACCAGATGCATGGAGAATTACGATACTAAAGAGAAAAAACTTCAGTTCCAAGCGGGCGAGGAAGGAGGGCCGCCGCCGAAAACCGCCCTTCGGCTCCTGCTCTGGTCGTTAGCTTGCAGATTTCGTCGCTTGGCGCGGCCTATTTCTTCTCCGGGGCGGGACGGTTCAGTTTGTTGTAATCCGGCATGTGGACGCAGAGCCCGCCCGACGGCGTCATTTTGGAATAGCCCGCGACCAATTGTTGGTTGTAGTGGTCGATCGCAAAATCAAACGGATCAGCGGGAGTTGAATCGAGCAGCTCCAAATCCGTATCGCTCATGGTCAGCCTTCCAAACCGCACTGACCCGCCGCGGAAATGCAGATAATTCTTGGCCCCGCAGCTTTCCTTCACCGGCTCGGCCGCCGCTTTGCCGTTCTCCGGCCCAAAGGTTAAATGAATCTCGCCATTTTCGATTTTCAAAGCGATCAGATGCCCCTCCAACTGCGGCGGGGGCAGAATTTTCTCCGGATCCAAAATCAAATCATCCTTGTCGACGCTCACGCCTTCCACTTTTTTGGTGTCCAGCAGTTTCTCCGTATCGAGCCCCAGCAGGTCCATCAACCCCTTCACCGGCAGCTTCAGCGCCTTCACTTTCACGGTGTGCACCCGAATCATGCCTTCGGGCGTCACCGACATGGTCCCCGAAGTTTCAAACGGAACCCCGCCTTTGCTCACCAGCAAACCTTTCATCACCAGTTGGTCGCCGTCGGTGCTGGCGGTCAAATGTTTAATGGGCGCATCCGGTTTGGCAAATACGAAATCGTTCAAGTCGTTGGTCAACGCGGTCATGCTCAACTGGATCGTCGCGGTATCCACGGTCAATCCAAACGAATTTTTGTCGTCGAAAACCGGAATCTGTCCCGGTTTCTGCGTTAATTTCCCGTCCAGCGTGGTGATATGCAGGATGATTCGGTCGGTCAGATGATATTGCACGTTGCGCATGGCCATCCGGACGACGGCAGCGTTTTCGTCAGCCGATCCACTCGCCGCCGACGGAGTGGCCGGTGACTGACCGGTTGAAGAATCTTTCGACCCGGCTGCTGCCGCCGGCGAACCGGGAGCCGCAGCGGGTTTTTGGTTCTGCGCCGCAGTTCGAATACCTGCCAAGGCCATCGTCAGAATCAAAGCGCACAAAAATGGAATACGAATGNNTCGCATCATGGGGCTCCCCTAATCCTTTATTTACGGGAAGGAGCGAGCACCCCAGGCTGGATGGAGGGTGTCGAGGGCTGCCAGACCAAATCTCAACCGGTACATCGAACGCTTCAGGCCGTGGCGCAATTTTCTGCGCCACGGCCACGGCTCACGCAGTGCTTAGTGGGCGAAAGTGAAATTCACGCCGGTCGTGAA
>PMHK01000238.1:18190-18384 GCA_003156635.1 Acidobacteriota bacterium
CCACTTGTTGATCTGCGTCACCGACGCGGCATCAAACGAGAACCGGTACTGCCCGGTGTTGCTCAAGTCCGGATAGAAGTAGAAAACTTCCGTCGCGGTCGTGCTCTTTCCGAATTTGTGCATTCCCGATTCGCCGACCGTCACTCCGGCCAGGTTTCGCGAGACGCCCAACGAGCCGTTGCCGGCGCCGTAAG
>PMHK01000061.1 GCA_003156635.1 Acidobacteriota bacterium
CTGCCTTCTGGCCATTCATGTGAAGTTGCGTAAGCTGGTTGCGAGTAAACTGATTCTGGATTGGTCGCCGGAACAGATTTCCGGCTGGCTGAAGATCCAGTATCCCGCAGACGAGAGCATGCGCGTGTCCCACGAAACGATTTACCGCAGTTTGTTCATCCAAGCCCGCGGAGTGCTGAAGAAAGAGCTGCTGGGGCACCTGCGATCCAGGCGCCGCATCCGCCGCTCGCAGCACGCTCGCATCTTCAAAGACTCGCGTGGTCAAATCGTAGATGCCATCTCCATCCGGGAAAGACCCGCGGAGATCGAGGATCGCGCCGTCCCCGGTCATTGGNNACGACATTCGCGTTTTACTGCGCTGGTCAAGGTGCGCAGCAAGGACACGGCTGCGGTCGTCGCCGCATTGAGCCGGCAAATTCGCAGGCTTCCCACATCGCTGCGGCGATCGTTGACCTGGGATCGCGGGCTGGAAATGGCTAAACACAAAACCTTCACGGTAGCCACGAATGTGAAAGTGTACTTCTGTGATCCGCACAGCCCCTGGCAACGAGGAACCAACGAAAACACCAACCGCTTGCTGCGACAATACTTGCCGAGGAGAACCGACCTTTCCGGCTACACGCAATCCGAACTGGACAAGATCGCGCTGAGTCTCAATCAACGCCCGCGAAAAACTTTGGGCTTTCAGACTCGAGCGAGTAAACTGCGCGCAAGTGTTGCGCCGACCCTTTGAACCCGCAGCGGTTATCGGAAACTATCCGCTTCGCACGATCGCAACGGCAAACTCGCAGGAACGCACAGCGGTGGGCGGTGTGGCTGCTGCGCTCGCGCCCCGCAAGCGAGGGCGCGTGGGGTCTCTCGTGATCGCCGGCCATAGGATTAGACAATTGGGCGAATGGTGGTACTTTAGGCCGACAAACGGCACCGTCGGTTCCGAATCTCGGGAGGAAACACACATGTCAGAGGGCGCGCGCGATACGACGGGGTTCGGACGACGAGAATTTTTGGGAGGAGCGTTGGCTACGGCGGCGATTGGCACCGCGGTGCGAGTGGGAGTGGAGATGGTTGCTCCGGCAGAGGCTTACGCCCAAAGCAAGTTGACGCCGGATGAGGCGCTGAAGGCGTTGATGGCCGGCAATGAACGGTTCGCGGCGAACAAGCTGACATCAATCGAGCACGACCTGGCGGCGCTGAAAGATCACACCGTGGAAAAACAGGAGCCGTTCGCGGCGGTGCTGGCCTGCGCGGATTCGCGGGTGCCGGTGGAACTGGTCTTCGATCAGACCATCGGGCAAATTTTTGTGACGCGCGTGGCGGGAAACATGGTGACGCCGGAAATTATCGCCAGCCTGGAATATGGCGTGGCGGTGCTCGGCGTGGAAGTGCTGCTGGTGCTGGGTCACAACAATTGCGGCGCGTTGAAAGCGGCGATGAAAGCGGACAGCGTGCCGGGACAAATCAGCGCGCTGTATCCTTATCTGCGCCCGGCGGTGGAACAATCCGGCGGCGATGTGGATAAAGCGATCTTAGGGAACGCGAAAATTCAGGCGGGATTGCTGCGGACGTCATCGCCGGTGATTCGCGAGGCGATCAAGGCCGGCAAATTGAGAGTGGAATCGGGCGTCTATGATTTGGCGACTGGTAAAGTCAGCCTGAGCTGAGATTTTGGCGCCGCTCTACCGCGCGATGAAAATGCGATAAAACAAATGTGTCCCAACTCGCGTTTAGGGGCTGGTAATTTCAGTGAAGAGAACTCGGATTCCAGGTTTTACCGACGTCATCCAGGTTGACGATTCCCAGGAAATCATCGATCTGAATCGCGACGTCCGAATCGATCGTAGATTCGATTTGCGCTGGCCGATTCTGAATTGGCTGATTCTGAAACGCGCCCTGAACGTGCTTTCGTTTGGCGGCCACCGTTTTCCTACCGTGATCGCGCGCGGCTCGACCAGCCGGGCGTCGGCGCAAGCGAAATTAGGGGCGGCGCTGGACGCGCAAGCGGCAGCGGTGCGGCAGGGCCCGGAAGAATTGGAAGGGTTAGCCGCGTGGCTCAGGAGCAGCGCGGCTGACGCGCCAGTCGGGATCGCGGTGCAGCAAGTGGTCGGGCGGTTGTTCTCTCCTACTTTTACTGCCACGCAGGAAAGCTGGGACGCGGCGAAAATGCTGGTGACGGCTCCGCGGTCGCCGAACGTACTGAGGACGGTTTGGTGGATCCTTTCGGGAAAGCTGGGTCGCGCCAAGCGGCTGCTTGCCGGGATGGTGAATGGGGATCTCGCTGGAGTGAACGGGATCGGGATCGCGGCGCACAATATCGTCAACAGCCTGGGGCAGATGAAAGTCCTTTATTCCGACCCAGCCGTGAGGCGCACACTTTCCGCGGAGGAGGCGGCGCGTCGCAGCCTGATGGCTCCGGTGAGCCTGCTGCGGCAGGCCTCGAGCGACGGAGAAATTCGCGGCTGTCCATTTTCGAAGAATTCTCTATTCGTGCTGGCGATTGGAAAAGCTAGCAAATCTCCGGGCGGACAGTCGCTGGTCTTCATGGATGACAGTTGGAGCGGATGTCCCGGATCGCGGTGGGTGCCGGCGATGTTGGAAGGCGTTTGGAAACGCGCTGCTTCGTCGGTCCAGCCTTAAGATTTTCTTTCGATCTAGGTTGAGCAGTCTCAGCCAAAAACTACGGCTCACTCTTTTTCTAAACGATCCCAAACGGCGGGCGGCGATTGATGGAGCAGTTCGAGGAAAACGCCGTTGGTCCAGCCAAATCCGATTACGTTTTCGCTGTAACCCTTCACGATGCGAGTTTCTGAAGTGCGCTTGACCACGTTGTACTTTTCACGGATGAACCGGTCGGTAGCAAAATCGTCCACGACCATGCTCAGAAAGCTGTAGGTGATGCGGTCAGCGTCGGCGGCAAAGCCGTAGCGTCGCATACCCTCGATGGCCAGCAATTGAATCGGCGCCCAGCCATAGGGGAAATCCCACTGGGCCTGGGATTCAACGCGGCTCATGGCCAGGCCACCGGGCTGTTCAAACATCGATAGGTGCGAGACAACGGCGCGGGCCTGCTCCTTCGAGGCCAGCCCGACCCAAAGAGGATAAAAGGTGGTGGCGTATTCGTAGGAAGAGAGCGAGTGGGTCATGAAGTTGTAATCGAAAAACAAGCCGTGTTTGGGATCCCAAAGATATTTGCGAATGCGCTGCTCCCGGTCGATCGCTTTGGCTCTCCAGACTTCGGATTCCGATTGACGGCCGAGCAGCGAGGCCATGCGTTCGAGATCCCTTTCGGTTTTGTACAGCAGGCTATTCAGGCAAACCGGAGCGTAGTGATGGGTTTCACCACTGAAGGGACCGAAGCGAAAAGAAACGTCAAAACCGGATTCGCGCATGCTGCGGTCGCCTTTGTAAAAGTCGGCGGTGAGGGCGACCTGCTCTCCCGGTGAACAGTTTTCTTGCGGCGGATTCTTGGACGAGTGATCGGCCGGCTCGGCACAGGAGTGGACGGGAAAAAGCGGGCCGAGCTGGGACTCCGGTGGATGCTCGCGGTCCACATGGACGAGATGAGGATCGTTGGTCCCGTGAAGCAGCAGAAAATATTGGGCGGCACCGCGGTAATAGTTGTTGGCGTCTCCGATGATTTCCGGAACGGGGCCGTCGCCGTGGTCGAAATAACGGGAGAGGCCGGTGTCGCCGGCGAGATGCGGGGGATGGGTCCATTGCTGATAATCGGTGACCGCAAATTTATAGGCTCGCTCGAGCCAGGCGAGGTCGCGATGCGACGAAGTGCCCGGCGTATCGTAAACCGCGAGAATCATGGAAGTGAGGAAGGGCGGCTGCGAGCGGGTGAGGTAGTAGGTCCGGTTGGCGTTCAAGATGGAGCCATAATGCTCGATTTCGAAAAAAAAGTTTTCAACCATGCCCTGCGCCAGATCGAAGCGCTGGGCGCGCAGTAGGCCGAGAATAATGAAATAGCTGTCCCAGCCATACATCTCATTGAACTGTCCGCCGGGCACGACGTAAGGATGAGGAAGATAGAGTAATCCTTCGGGATGAATTTTGCCGAGGTTCACGTCATCGGGGCTGGTGATGATTTCCGGCAAACGCGCGATGCGCACGCGGCAACTTTCGGCTAGAGCGGTGAAGCCTGGCAGCGTCTGAAATTCGGCTGGGAAATACAGATAGGGCTCGTCATCGGTTTTCTGATCTTCGTAGGTTTTGCATTTTTCGAGCGAGCGGGTGAGGCGATCCCAACCGGAGGAGACATATTCGAGAACGTTGTTCAGACGTGGAGAGTGTCTTGGCACGGTTTGAGTTGGCGATGCTGAATAAGTATACGACGCATCAATCATCGGAAAAATCCAAAGCAAGAATGTCAGCAGCCAGCAAAGTGATGCGTACATCCAGTAGCGAGAGGCGGTAGCGCTAGTGGAAATCGGCACGCGAGAAATATTCCTTCGCTGCAAATCCTGCGCGAAAAATTTCTGTAACTCGGTGAGCCTACGATGAATGGGCCGCGATGAAAATCAGGTGATTGCTTGATGGCGCTCAGCGGGAAGCCAACCTATGGTGGGCGGAGGCGCCTGGGAGATTCTGCCGGAGCCGCGGAGAATCTGCATACCGCGGAAGACGGGCGAGCGAGCTAAATGCTGTGCGCTAAACAAGACATGGCCTGGGGTGAATGGCATGGACCTTGCAGATTCACATGGGGCAGACGTGTGCGCGGAGCTCCTATCGTTGGTTTTGCCGAGCGACCTGAAAAACCAGGCGCGCCGAATCAGAGGCTGATGTGAAACTCAGTTTACGATTGATTTTATTTTTGGTGGCGGGCATCACGATCGTCACGTTCATCGTGTCGAAGAACGAAGTGCGCTCGGAGAAGCGCGGCCTGCGAGCGGATCTGGTGCGGCGCGCGGAAATTCTCTCGGAGAGTTTGCAGGAAATTGTAGAGCCGGCGCTGGAGAAAGGATCGCGAGAGCAGCTGCGGCATATTGTGGAGCGATTCAGCAACCGGGAGCAACTGGCCGGGGTGGTGGTGTACGACAGTCACGGCGAGGTGCTGGCGGAAAGTTCGAGCCTGAAAACCAAATTCGATGCGCCGGCCGTGCCGATGGAGCAGGTGGCGGCGAACCCCGATGGTTTGAGTAAGTTCATAAATCTGGGTTCGGAGCCGATGCACGTGTATTACCTGCCGCTGCACGATCACGGCGCGGTGACCGGATTCCTGGCGATATTTCACGACGCGGAGTACATCGAAACGCAAAGTTCGAACATGTGGCGGGCGACGCTTTGGCACGTGATCGCGGAAGTTTTGCTGATCGTTTTGATCACCGTGCTGATCATCCGCTGGAGCATCGTTCTGCCCATTTCGCGAACGGCGCAATGGATGAAAGACATCCGGCGGGGCCGGGTGCCACCAGGGCCGCCCGAACCGAAGGAAAGTTTTCTGGCGCCGTTCACCAGCGAAGTGATGAATTTGACGCGAAGCCTGGCCGACGCGCGGTCCTCGGCCGAGGAGGAAGCGCGTCTGCGCGAATCCGGCGAATCGGATTGGACGGCCGAGCGGCTGCGCGTGAGCATACGGGGCAAAGCGGAGCAAGGGTCGCTGTTTGTGGTTTCGAATCGTGAGCCATTCATGCAGGTCTACAAAGGGAAGGCGGTGGAGACACTGGTGCCAGCCAGCGGACTCGTCACCGCGCTCGAACCGATTCTGCGGGCCTGCGACGGGATGTGGATTGCGTCCGGATCGGGGGACGCGGACCGCGAAACGGTGGACGAACACGATCATGTTCGAGTGTCTCCGGACAAGCCGGAATACACGTTGCGGCGGGTGTGGCTGTCGAAGGAAGTAGAGAACGGGCACTACTACGGATTTTCGAACGAGGGGCTGTGGCCGTTGTGCCATGTGGCGCACACGCGGCCCATTTTCCGGGCCACCGACTGGCAGAATTACCAGACGGCGAACCAGCAATTCGCAGACGCGGTACTGCAGGAGATGGAAGGAGTGGAGCGGCCGCTGGTGCTGGTGCAGGACTACCATTTTGCGCTGCTTCCGCGAATGATCAAGGAGGCGCGTCCGGATGCGCGGGTGGCGATTTTTTGGCACATCCCGTGGCCGAATCCGGAGGCATTTGGAATCTGTCCGTGGCAACGGGAGCTGGTGAGCGGCTTGTTGGGGGCGGACCTGGTGGGATTTCAGATTCAGGCGCATTGCGACAATTTTCTGGAGACGGTGGATGCGGCGCTGGAATCGCGGATCGAATGGGAACGCTTTGCGGTGAAGCGCGGCGGGCATACGACTTTTGTGCGGCCATTTCCGATCAGCGTGGATTTTCGGGATTCGCAGCGCGGTCCGGGCGAGGCGCAAGGCTCGCCCTACGTGCTGCGCTCAGAACTTTTGAAAGGTTTGGGAATCAAGGCGAAATTTCTGGGAGTCGGAGTGGACCGAGTGGATTACACCAAGGGGCTGCTGGAACGTCTGCGCGGAGTGGAACGCTTCCTGGAAAAATGGCCGGCGTATCGCGAAACGTTTACGTTTGTGCAGATTGGAGCGCCGAGCCGCACGGAGATCCCGCGGTATCACGATTTCATGCAGGAGCTGGAGGCCGAAGCGGCGCGGATCAATGCGCGGTGGCAGACCGCCACGTGGAAACCGATCGCGCTGCTAACGCGGCACCACAGCCACGAGGAAATTCTGCCGTACTATCGCGCGGCGGACCTGTGCATGGTGACGTCGCTGCACGACGGCATGAATCTGGTAGCCAAGGAATTCATTGCGGCGCGCGACGACGAAGAAGGGGCGCTGATCCTGAGCCAGTTCACGGGAGCCGCGCGAGAATTGCGCGACGCGATCATCGTCAATCCGTACGACGTGGAACAGCTGGCGGAAGCGATGCGGGTGGCATTGGAAATGGATACGGAAGAACGGCAAGCGCGGATGAGGCTGCTGCGGAATACGGTGAAACACCACAACGTGTATGGCTGGGCGGGCAGCCTGATCACCGAGCTCTCGGAAATCCGGATTGAAGAAACGCAGCCGGAATTGGGCCACGCGCTATGAATGGTACGCAGCCGGTGAAGAGGATGGGCGCGGTGGCAGTGGACCCCGAAGCCACGACGGTGCGCGCGCCGGTGATCGCGCGGACGGTCCGAACGAAAATTCCGGCGACGGCGCCAGGCCATTTGTTCGAAGGCTGGGACGAAGTTAGAACTCGCGTGACCGACGCCCCGCTTTGCGCGCTGCTGCTCGATTTCGATGGGACGCTGGTAAAGATCCGCCGGCGCCCGTGGGAAGTACGGGTTCCGCAGGAAACAAAGCGCCGGCTGGACCGGCTAGCCCGAAATCCAAAATTATTCGTGGCCGTGGTTAGCGGACGCCGCCGGCAAGATCTGCAAACCCGAATTGGGGTTCCGGCGCTGCGACTGGTCGGACTGCATGGCGCGGAAACGGACGGACGGAATACGAAGCTGAGCCGGGAGTCCAAGAAGATGTTGGCGTTGGCTCAGCGCACCGCAATTCAGCGAATTGCGGCGATGCCCGGAATGCGGATCGAAGATAAGGGGCTGAGCTTCGCGGTGCACTATCGTGGAGCCGCGCGGCAGGTCGCGAGTGCGGCAAGAGCATGCCTGTTGGAAATGGTGGGACCTCTGCGGCAATGGCTGAAAGTGTTTGAAGGCGCCATGGTTTGGGAAGTGCTGCCCAACGAGATTCCCGGCAAGGGTGCGGCCACACTGGATTTGCTCCGCAAATTGCCGCGGGGAACTCCGGCGATCTATATCGGCGACGACGGGACAGACGAGTCCGCGTTCCGCGCGTTAAATGATCAGATCACGATTCGGGTGGGGTTTTCGCCGGAAAGCCAGGCGAAATACTACGTTCGAAGTCCGGACGAAGTCCTGGCGTTTCTTTCGCGACTTGAGACCCAACTCAAACAGGCGTAAGGCAGTAACCCTCCTCTCTGTTCCACGGACAACCAGGTGCGCGAGACCCCGCAACCTGTCCTAACGGACAGGTAAGGAAGTGGTTGCAGGCGCGGTACCCAATGTGTAAAGCGGGGCGAACCATTGTCTTGACGGGTCCCAGTACGCCTATTACAGTCGCCATATCGGCTACGGATGTGGGGTGCGCTTGTCTTCACAGCGCCGCGATTTCAAAGGAGCGAGCAACATGCGCGGGAAACTTGTCCTGGCGGGACTGATTTTGAGCTTTTCGGGGGTTGCAGCCTCGGCGCAGACATCGGCGTCGGTGCCCATCGGCAAAGACCTCTATTGCACCGGCACGATCACCAGCGAAGCGGTGCCGACGGATTCCTACGTGATTACCGGAGAAGGCTCGAACTACAAGATCACCTTCACCGATGGCGACTACGTTTACCTGAACAAGGGCGCCAGCGCCGGAGTGAAAGTCGGCGACGAATTTTCGGTGATCCGCAAGGTAGTGGACCCGACCGAAGAAGATTGGAGCAAATGGCAATCGGAGATCATCCGGAAGCTGGGGACGTGGTGGGAGGATGAAGGCCGGGTGCGAGTGGTGGTGACGCGGCCCGATACGTCCATCGCGCAGGTGGAAAATTCCTGCAATTACGTGCAGCGCGGCGACGTGATTCTGCCGTTCAAGGAACGCCCGGCGCCTCCGCTGAAACCCGCGGCTGGATTCGACCGGTTCGCGCCGTCCAGCGGGAAAGCGACGGCGATGGTGATGATCGGAAAAGCGTTTCAAGTGGAACTGGGAACGAATGACGTGTTTTTTGTGAACCTGGGCGCGGAACAGGGCGTGCGGGTGGGCGATTACTTCCGAATTTTCCGCTACACCGGGACGGAACACGAGACGGCTTATCAGACGCGGCGATTTGCTTTCGATGCGGCCAGCAACGACACGATCTACGGGCGAGTGTATGGCTTCGGAAGTTCGCCGAAGAAATGGAAGTGGGACAATACGCCGCGGGAAGTGATCGGAGAAGGAGTGGTGTTGCGCACCGGGCCGAATTCGGCGACGGTGCTGACGACTTTTTCGCTGCGGGAATTTTTTGTCGGGGATTATGTAGAGATCGAGTAGAGCAGGTTTTGTAACCAATTCAGAATTAGCTGATCGCCCGGATTTCGATCCGGGCGATTTTTTTTTGGTTGGGCGTGATCGGGAGCTTCAGGGGCTAAAGCCCGGTTTGGGCCAAGGGGCTATTGTCGCGGCNNCCGCAGCAAAGAAATAGCGCGTCTGAACTTCGGGGGTAATGACCGGTCGAGCGAGCTCGGAGGCTAGCGGGTGAGGATGTCTTGCGGTTTTTCTTCCTGGTTGACGAGCAGCACGGCGCGGCGACGTTGCTGCACGCGGAAATTGATCTGGCTCCAGAACATGTGGAAGTAATGGGCGGCGGAAGCGACGGCGCTGATGACGACCAGCCAAAGCAGGGTGGTGCCCAGGGGCTTCAGCGCGGGGTGTTTCGCGGTGAGGATTACGGCGCAGCCGGCGGCCACCTGCAAAATCATTTTCACTTTGCCGAGCGGCGATGCCGGGATGATGAGGCCTTCCACCGACGCAATTTCGCGCAGGCCCATGACCATAAATTCACGGCCGATGATGATGACCACCATCCAGGCTTGCATCAGACCCATTTCAACCAGCGAAATGAATGCGGCGGAAATCAGAAGTTTATCGGCGATGGGATCGAGGAGAATTCCCAGCGTGGTTATTTCTTTGCGTTTGCGGGCGAGGTAGCCGTCCATCATGTCGGTGGACGCGGCGACGATCAGAATCAGCACACCCCAAACTTCAAAATGAATCGGCAGGCCCAGAAAATCGAAATTTGGCTGGCGAGTGAGCAGGACGACGACAAGCAGAGGAACAAAAAAGATGCGCAGGGTCGTCAGACTATTGGGCAGATTCATTGAGTTCCCGGACGATCAATTCGACGCGCGCTGGGCTGTTTGTGATGGACCCGTTCACTATAAGCCTGGGATTCGGTCGAGTCAACGGTACGATTTGCTCCGGACCAAGGAGACAACGAGGTGAAAAGCAGCGGGAAGGAGCGCGCGGCAAATCCCTGTGCTAGTAACGGTTAGCACATGTGACCGCTGCAAATCTGTGCAAAAGATAGGGAGAGAGTTTGTGGTCGAGGGGTGCGTTCCATTGTGGGAAAGGCCTCGCTGCACCGCAGATAATGGTCTGGTTTTTCAATGGCTTACAATGGTCATGGACCCGGGCGCTGACAAAACGCTCAATTTAAAGGACAAATGGCGGCCCGGTTTTAGGGGGTCCTTTTCCACAACGATTTCCACAGAATGGAGGATTGGAGGGGGCAAATCTTTATGGGTCAATGGCTAGCGGCGACCCGGAGGATTTTAGATTTTGGCTTCCTTCGATTGAGTTGGAGTGGTGGGAAGAGCTGAGGCTGGAATCACAAAGTCCTCGAGGCGGCGAGCGAGCGATTCGGGCAGGTCGGCTTCGAGATACATGTGATTGTCGAGAACTTTTGAATCGAGAACGGTGCCGGAAGCGTGCACCAGCGACAAGTGACGGCCGTCGGAAATTGGAATTCGTAGATGAAGATGCACGAGCGGATCGATGGGAAGTTCCGCGTCCATGCGGGCTAAGAGATCTTCGAGTCCGTAGCCGGTGACGGCGGAGGTGAAAATTTTATTGGCGCTGCGGCCGTTGGCTTTGAGCAGCGTGGCGAGATCTTCGGCGGAAAGCAGATCGGTTTTGTTGAAGACTTGCAGGCGCGGACGATCCTGGACGCCGAGGTCGGTAAGGACTTTCATCACGTCGGCATCCTGGCTGGCGTGATTGGGATTGGAGATGTCACTGACCTGGACGATCAGTGCGGCTTCCTGAACTTCTTCGAGGGTGGCACGGAAAGCGGCGATCAGATCCGGCGGGAGGTCGCGGAGAAAACCTACAGTGTCGGAGAGGAGCACGCGGCGACGCGACGGGAGACGCACTGCGCGAACGGTGGGATCGAGCGTGGCGAACATTTTGGACGAGGTGAGCACGTCGGAATGGGTCAGCGCATTAAATAAGGTGGATTTGCCGGCGTTGGTGTAACCGACCAGCGCGATCATGCCGAGCGGGACGGCCTGGCGCGCGCGGCGGCGCGTGGTGCGCTGGCGGCGAACCGNNGGCGTGTGGTGCGCTGGCGGCGAACCGTTTCGATGGCTTGATTGATTTTGCTGACGCGGTCGCGAATGCGGCGGCGGTCGGTTTCGAGTTTTTGTTCGCCAGGGCCGCGGGTGCCGATACCGCCGCCGAGACGGGAGAGGGATTCGCCGCGGCCAGTGAGGCGTGGCAGCAAATAATTCAGCTGGGCCAGTTCGACTTGCAATTGGCCTTCGCGAGTGCGCGCATGCATGGCGAAAATATCGAGGATTAATTGGGTGCGGTCGACGACCCGGGTGCCGATGGTTTTCTCCATGTTGCGCAACTGCACCGGAGTGAGATTGTGGTCGACGATGACCAGCGGAACGTGGTGCAGTTCGGCTTCGGCGCGAATTTCTTCGAGCTTGCCTTTGCCGACGAGAGTGGCGGGATCGAGCGCGTCGCGCACCTGCAGCATGGAGCCGGCAATATTGGCGCCGGCACTTTCGGCGAGCTCGGCTAGTTCTTGAAGCGAATCGCGTCCGGCTCCGGAAGGCTCACCCAGGCGGCCGCGCGGAGATTTTTTCAGAGTGACGCCGACGAGCAGGACGCGTTCGCGAGGGTCGACGGATTGGGGAGTTCTCATCGGGTTCGGAGAAATTCTGGCGAACGGGGCGTCGGGAGCGTTGGCGTCATTTCTTTTTTGATTATACGCCGAAAGTGCGGATTGCAAATGGCAGGGGCGTGAATGCCTGATTAAGAACGACCTTCGACTAAGATTATCTTCGCGCTGGATACTGCTCGTCGCGCGTAAAAAGCAGATCCCTCGCTTCGCTTCGGGATGACAATTTGTTTTTTTTGCGCCAAGCCTGTGGGGATGACAATTTTGGTGCGTTGGGCGAGACGGGATGGTTTGGGTGACCGTGGGCTACTAGGCGGTGTGGTCGGCGGAGCGGTCGGAGGCGGCGAGGATGAGATCGGAGAAAAATTCGTCGAGGGTGCGGCCGGAATTTTGGAAATTGAGATCGCGGGTGACACGGTCTAGCCAGCCGAGGTAGACGAGGAGCGTGATTTCAGCCCAGGACTCGGCGGGAGCTGGGGCAAAGCCGATGGCGCGGAACACGTTGGCGATGTGCGCGGTGCGTTTTTTCTCGATGGCGGCGATGCGGGCAGCGACGCGTTCGTCGCGGCGGGCCCAGGTGCGCATGGCCGATTCCCGTCGCGCCAATTGTTGGTCGGTGCAGTGGTGTACGAAGCGGGCCCAGCGGGCGGCGGCTTTCGGGGTGATCACGGTTTCATCGAGCCAGTCGATTTCTTCTTTTTCCCAGCGATCGAACATGCGGCCGAGGAGCTCTTCGCGATCCTGAAAGTGCCAGTAGAAGCTGCCTTTGCTGACGCCGAGGTCGCGGGCGAGCAATTCGACGCGCACGGCTTCAATGCCTTCGCTGGCGAGGCGCGCGAACGCAGCTCGAATCCAGTCTTCGGGTTGCAGCGGAGATGTTTTTAGGGCTGGTGATGCGGAAGCCATAGCATTTCCTATAAGAGGCGGCACGATACCCGACGGCGATGCGGGCGTCAAGTTTTGGGCGAAAACCTCAGGAAATTTGCGAATTCGAAATTTCGAAAGCAGCGCGCGAAATTTCCGGAGCGTCGCCGAACCCCGCGAGCCAGTGGACGTTTGGTTCGCGGCGAAACCAAGTGAGCTGGCGTTTGGCGTAGCGGCGGGTGGACTGCCGGATTTTTTGTAATGCTTCGTCTTTGGAAAATTTTTGGCCGAGGAACGCGCGCCATTCGGAGTAGCCGATGAATTGGAAGGGCTTGGCGTCCGCGGGAATTCCGTTTTTGACGAGCCGCGCGACTTCTTCGATCCAGCCGGCTTGGATCATGGCGTCAATGCGCGAGTGGATGCGCTGGTAAAGGGCTTCGCGCGGCGGCGCGAGGCCGAGTCTTATTGGCTGATAGCCTTCGAGCGGGGTGCGGCCGCTGCGATGAATTTCGGTGGCGGACTTCCCCGCTACCAGGCGCATTTCGATGGCGCGAATTATTTTTTGGGTGTCGGGCGGGGCGATGCGGGCGGCGGATTCGGGATCGAGACGGGTCAAGAGGCGATGGAGATGGGCGGCGCCGTGAAGTTGCGCGCTGGCGCGCAGGCGGTCGCGGATTTCTGCGGAACGTTCCGGAGTGTCGGCGAGGCCTTCGAGCAGGGCGCGGAGATAGAGGCCGGTGCCGGCGGTGATGATGGGAAGTTTTTTGCGGCGGCGCAGATCGTCCAGGACTTCGAGGGCGCGGCGACGATATTCTCCGGCGGTGAAAATTTCGTGCGGGTCGAGTAGATCGACGAGATGGTGCGGGATGTCCTGTTGCTCGGCGGGCGGAGTTTTGCCGGTGCCGATGTCGAAATGGCGGTAGAGCTGGGTGGAATCGCAGACGAGAATTTCGCCGTTGAGTTTCTGGGCGAGCTCGAGGCCCAGCGCGGATTTGCCGGAGGCGGTGGGGCCGAGAATTACGATCAGCGGCGCGAGCCCGGTCATCCGGAAAATTTCCAGTAGCGGATCAGGAGGGCGAGGAGGAGCAGGGTGGCGAGGAGAAGGGCGCCGATGATTTGGGTGCGGTTCGGTTTCATGACTGGAGTGAAGGTAACTGATAACGGGAGGAAATATCAATTTCGGAGGGAGGGCGGAACTTAAGGGGCAGCACGGCTGAAAGCTGTGCCCGGACGAAAGGCGCGACGGCGGGGGCATCGTGCTTGAAGCTGACGAAGGCTTGCGCGAAAAGGCCACGCAAAAGGAAACTTTACGCAAGGCATTTTTTACGGCAGGGCTGAAGCCGTGCCCTGACGAGAGGCAACGGCGGGCGTAGGCTTGGGTTACTGGGCGTTGCCTACTGGGATGTTGTAGAAGTAGGTGAAGCGGAGCTCGATGTAGGGGCCTTTGAAGGCTGGGGGCAGAGGCTCGAAGGGATTCGAGGTGCGGATGGAGGAGAGGGCGGCGGTGTCGAGGGGGTCTTTGCCCGAGGTGCGTTCGAGATTCAGGTTTTCGCCGGGGAAGCTGCCGTCGCGATTGATGCGGAAGGTGATGGAGACGATTCCCTTGTCGCCGAGATAAACGGATTCGGGCATCGCCGTGTACCAATTTCGTTTTACCTTGGCGATGAGCCGGTTGATGTAGCTATCAAAATCGACGCCTTCGGTGGGCGTGAGAATGGTTACGGCGTTTCCGGCCGCCGGGCCGCCGCGGCCATGACCCCCATTTTGACCTGCGCCGCTGGGACCTCCGGGCGAACTGTAGTCGCCGCCCCGGCCGGCTTTGTTGATGGCGTCCTTCATCTGGTCGTCCATAACGCGGCCTGGCGATGAACTAGACAGGCCGAGATTCAAGTTTTTGGTGGTGGGCTGCGGTTCGGCCGGCAGCAGCACGGATTTTGGAGGAGGCGGAATGTTGGTGGGCGGCACGGTCAGCGGGTGAACATCTGCCTGAGGCGTCGGCGCAGACGGCAAATCCGTCGGTGGACGTTCGGGACTTGGAGCCGGCACTTCGACGCGGTGCTGTTCCGGCCGCGGCGGCGCGACTTTATTCAGGGTTTTGTTGTCGATTTTTACTTTGGGCGCGGGCGGCGGACCGGGCGTCTTGGAAAGTTCGCCGGCATCGGGCGGCAGGTAGACTACGCCGAGAGATTTGCTGGCGAGTTCGATTTCGTCGCGGGTGGGAATGTGCGGCGGAAAAATCTTCGGCAAGAAAATAAGAAAGATGACGAAGGCAATGTGCCCGGCGACCGAGGCGGCGCGAGTGATGGCGTCCCATTTGGCATCGCGCTGGTCTTCGGGCTCGACAAGGAGATTCGCTTCGCCGGTGGTAAAAATGTCGGGCTGAATCAGCTCGCGAAGTTCGGGCGTCATCTCCTGCGGTTGATCGAACCTGTCTATTTCGCGTTGTTCGGGGGGTTCGACGAAAGCGGGGACGACGACGCGCGAATCGAGAATGTCGATATGGGGTTGTTCGGTGATGGGGCCAAATTCGCCGAAGGGTTTGGCGTCCATGCCGCGCTCGACCAGGGTGCGGTTGACTAAAACACCGAGCGGAAGATGCTGCGGGATATTCGTTTTCCCGGTCAGCGGAGGCGCGTCGGAAAGTTCAGAAGGGACGACGGTGCGGTCGTCCAGATAGGTGGAGTGACGACGGGCCGCCTTCTTGTCACCATTCTCGGTGTACGGGCGCACGTCTCGCGGAACTAGGATTCTGGGAATCATCGAACTTCCTGCAGGTCGAAGGAACCCTGTTTGACGCGGTTGGCGTGTTCGAGGATGCCCGCATTGACGCGATCGGCGAGTTCGAGGGCGCGGAGACCGGCGGCGCCATCGACGAGCGGTGCGCGGCGGGTGCGAATGGCGTGGAGAAACGCGCGCAATTCGGATTTCAAAGGCTCTTCCGGCGTGGTGGGGACTTTCACGAAATTGATGGGCTGCTGCGGATTCTGCAGATCGACGCTGACGCGCAGAACATCCTGACGGGAGAAATCGATGGAGATATATTCGTGGTGCTGAAAAAAGCGCATCTTGCGAACTTTCTCGGTGGAAACCCGGCTGGCGGTGAGATTCGCGACAGTGCCGGAGGCGAATTCGATGCGCGCCTGAGCGATGTCATTTTTATCAGTGATGACCGGAATGCCGACGGCTTTGACGTCGACGACGGAAGCGTTAACCAGAGAAAGCAGAATGTCCAAGTCGTGAATCATAACATCGTAGACAACATCCACGTCGAGGCTGCGCGGGGTGAAGACGCCAAGACGATGGACTTCGAAAAACATGGGCTGGGAAACGATTTTGCGGGCCGCAACCACCGCAGAGTTGTAGCGCTCGAGATGGCCGACTTGCAAAATGCGCTTGGCGCGCTCGGCAGAGGCGATCAAACCACTCGCTTCACGAACCGAGGAAGCCATGGGCTTTTCGACCAAAACGTCGATGCCGGAATCGAGCAGGCGGCAACCCATGGGGCCGTGCTCGGCGGTGGGAACCGCGAGGCTGACCGCTTCGATTTTTTCGTCGGCGAGAGCGTAGGGGTCGCGGATCACGCGGGTTTTGAATTCGGCGGCGACTTGCGCGGCGCGTTCCGGATTGGAATCGACCACGCCGACCAGTTCGGCGCCTTCCATTTCACTCCAGACCCGGGCGTGGTTGCGGCCAAATTCGCCGACGCCGACCACTGCGACTCGAATGGTGTTCTGATTCACGATTTCCTTTTAGCCTCGGACTTCGACGACTCTTTGGCGCCCATTCCTTCGGGCGCGAAGGCCTGAATGGCGATATGCGCCTCGTCGGCGGCTTGAATCAGCGCGGCGCGATCGAAGAGCAAAGTTTTTCGGGCGTCAATGGCGAGCGCGGTGGCGTTCGACTGGCGCATCACCTCGATCGTTTTCAGGCCAATGACCGGCACATCAAAACGCATATCCTGACGCGGCTTGCTGACTTTGACGACGACCAGGNNGATGGTTTCGTCGGTGCCTTCCATGGCTTCGATGGCGACGCAGGCCAGGTCGCGGACCACGACCATCTGGCCCAGGTCCAGCGCGGCAATTTGCCGAGCGACGCTATGACCGTAGGCGATGTCTGCAGACTCTGATGCATCGGGAGCGCGACGCGTCAGCACGCCAGCCTCGGGCAAGAGCGCGCCCAGGAACTTGGTGGAGTCTACCAATTCGATTCCTTCGTCTTGCAGCACGCGGGCCACAGCTCCAATCAGCGAATCGGTATTTTTCGAAGGCAACGACAGTAATAATTTCGCCAGGCGCCAGTCCGGGCGAATCGCGCTGAAGATTTTATTGTGCTTCACCTGGCCGGCCATCACGGCGTGCTTCACGCCTTCGGTATGCAATAACTCAATGATCTTACTTAGTTCTCCCAGGCTGACCCAGTGAATCCGTTTGGCGACGCGTTCGAGGCCGGAAGAAGCTTCTTCGCGAATGGCGATGACGGCCATTTCGATGCCGCGCCTGCGCGCGCCCTCCAGAACGAGAAAAGGAAAATCGCCATTGCCGGCGATGAGGCCCCAGTCCGCGCCAGAAATTTCCGGAGAATTCGATGGGGTGACGGGCGGCATCATCCTATTTCGTCAGGCCGCGTTCGGCCGACTCAACGAAGCGGATTAGAGTTAAGACGTCTTCGGAGTGCGAGAGGGTACCACGCATTTTTTCCAGGGCCTGGGTGGTGTTGAGCTTGGAGCGCAAGAGAAGGCGGTAAGCCTTCTCGATCGCTTCGACGCGGGCGGCGGAAAAACCGCCGCGTTCGAGGCCGACGCTATTGACGCCGTAACAGCGCGTGCCGCGGGGCGCGACGATTTTGGAAAAGGGCGGCACGTCCTGAGTGATGACCGTGTGGGCCGCGATGTAGGCGTATTTTCCAATGCGGCAGAATTGGTGGACCGGGCAGAAGGCGCCGATCTGGGCGTGATCTTCGACGGTGACGTGGCCGGCGAGAGTGGCGCCGTTGACGAAAATGGTGTGATCGCCGACGAGGCAATCGTGGGCGATGTGCGCGTAGGACATGATCAGGTTATGGCTGCCGACGCGGGTGACGGCGCCGCCTTTGACCGTGCCGCGATTGACCGAACTGAATTCGCGGAATTCATTTTCGTCGCCGATTTCGAGGGAAACGCGCTCGCCTTGGTAGGTGAGGTCTTGCGGATCGCCGCCGACCACGGCGAATGGATAGACGTGATTTTTTTGGCCGAGACGCGCGGGACCCTGGACCACCGCGTGGTGATCGAGGCGGCAGCCGTCGCCGAGTTCGACTTCGTCGCCGACGACCGCGTAGGCGCCGACGGTAACGTTGGCGCCGAGTTTCGCGGAGGGCGAAACGATAGCGCGTGCGTCAATATTATTCATCGTGAATTGGACTCATAGAGATTAGCTTACCGGGCCGGACTCATGGAACGCTCGGGCGTGCCGTCGGGTTTGAGGTCGACCATGGCGCACATGATGGTAGCTTCGACGGCGACTTCGCCATTGACGCGGGCGAAGCCTTGCACTTTGCAAAACGGGCCGCGAAAAGTGATGACGTTGACTTCGATGCGCAATTGATCGCCGGGCACGACCGGGCGGCGGAAGCGGGCGTTATCGACCGCAGCCATATATAAAAGTTTGTGGTCGCGATCTTCCACTTCGCTGAGCAACAGCAATCCGCCGATTTGGGCAATGGCTTCAATGATCAGGACGCCGGGCATAACAGGTTTGCCGGGAAAATGACCCTGAAAGAAGTATTCGTTCACGGAGACGTTCTTGATTCCGACAATGCGCTTCTTTGGTTCCATTTCTTCGATAGCGTCAACCAGAAGAAAGGGATAGCGGTGGGGCAGGATTTTTTGGATCCCAATGCTGTCGAGAATCATGTGCGCCTCTGTATCGCGGTTCAGTTTTAGGTTTGAGATGCCCAGCGCAGGCGACAGCGGCCGATTTCGTCGATGCGCAATCCTACAATTCTATACGAAACGCTGGCGGGTGGGAATCGGCGATGCGGAGTTGCTGGGAGGCGAAGGCGGCTGGTAGCATGCGCGGCATGAAGAAAAAACCACGAAACCTGGGTTTGCAGCTCCTCGGTTTTTTGCGAAGCCAGAGTCCGGCGATGGTTACGCTACTGGGAGAGTTGGCTCGCTGCGAATCGCCCAGTCACGACAAGGCGGCGGTGGATCGCTGCGGAGAGATTGTGGCGCGCGAATGGAAGCGGCGAAAAGCGAATGTTCGGATACTGGAGCAAAAAAAGCGTGGAAATCACGTGCGCGCGGAGTTCACGTGGGGAGATCCGCCTTCCGCGCCGCAGATATTAGTGCTGGGGCATATCGATACGGTCTATCCGTTGGGAACCTTGCGGAAAATGCCGTTTCGCATTGCGAACGGTCGAGCGTGGGGACCGGGAACCTTCGACATGAAGGGCGGCTTGGTGCAGGCGCTATTCGCGACTGACGCACTGCGAGCGCTGCAGGCGTACCCCGGACATCGGTTGGTTTTTCTCTGGACGTCGGACGAAGAAATCGGAAGCGAGAGTTCGCGCGCGATCATTGAGAAAGAGGCACGGCGGAGTGAAGGCGTGTTGGTGTTGGAGCCAGCATTCGGACGCGAGGGACGCTTGAAGACCGCGCGTAAGGGAGTGGGGGGAGCGGAGATTATTGTTACGGGACGGTCGGCGCATGCGGGGATAGAGCCGGAGAAGGGCGTGAACGCGGTGCATGAATTAGCGCTGCAGATCGAGCGATTGATGGGGATGCACGATCCGCGGCGAGGAATCACGGTGCAGACCACGGTGATTGCGGGCGGAACGGTTTCGAATGTGGTGCCGGATGCGGCGCGGGCGCAAGTGGATATAAGAGTATCGCGAATGGCGGATGCGGCGGGGATCGAGAGGAAATTACAATCGCTGCGGCCGGTTTTGAAAGGCGCGAAAGTTGAAGTAAGCGGCGGAATTAATCGTCCGCCGCTCGAACGAACGGCGGCGGTGGCGAGAGCGTTTGCGCAGGCGAAGGCTGTGATGAAGGAAATGGGATTGAAACTGGGCGAAGCTTCGACGGGCGGCGGTTCGGATGGGAATTTCACGGCGGCGTTGGGGATACCGACACTGGACGGGCTGGGCGCAGTGGGCGACGGAGCGCATTCGCCCCATGAACACGTGGTGATTCGCGCGCTCCCGGAGCGATCGGCGCTGCTGGCGGCGCTGCTCATGAGTTGGGATGTTTGCGGCTAGCGGAGATCTTCGTGGCGCAGCAGCGTGATGGTTTGCTGCTGCAGGTCGGCGTAGTCGGAATGCAAGGAATCGCGCAGGGCGGACTCGGTGTCGGGCGCGGTGGCGATGGCGCCGAGCAGGCGGCTGACGTCGCTGACGCCGCCATTTTGAACTATGGATTCGACGGCGGCGAGCGACCAGGCGTAGGCCACGGCTGCGGAATTTCCGGAAAGACTCATCCAGGAACCTTCGAGGCTGGCGAGAGTGGGAACTCGACCTTGGCTCGCGGCATTCAGTAAAGGGCCCGCGGATTCGGACGAGCGGCGGCCTTCCATGTATTGCGCAGTTCCCTCCTGCAGCCAGGTGGGCGCGCGTCCGTGCGATTTCTGACCAATGAAACTGTGAGTCAATTCGTGTTTCAGCACGCGGGCAAGTTCGGGCGTGACGCTGGTGAGGCCTTGGACAGGAATGCGGATGCGGCCGTCGTTGATGGCGCCGGCCCAACTGGGGGCGCGGGTGATGTCGGCAAAAGCCTGCTCGGTATAGAGGATGACGCCGATGGGTTCGGGCGGAGTGAAATCGAGCTGGGATTCGAGGTCGCGGAAATCGTCTTCGAGGACGCGCAGAATTCCGCGAGCGAGATCGGGAGTGGAGCTGCCGTTATATTTCAGAGCGAAGTGGGCGGTCTCGCCTTCGCGATAGCTTTCTTCTTCGGCTTTGTCGCGTTCGGCTTTTTGCAGGGCGTGCTCGACATCCGGATCGTGGCGCAATTTTTCAGAACGTTTCCATTCGGCGACGGCTTGATCCATTTTGTTGGCGCCGTAATAGGCCCAGCCCATGAGCTTGGCTACGTCGGCGGAATCGGGCGAGACGCGCTGGGCGTGTTCGAGCGGGTCGAGCGCGGTGGTGAACTGGCTCTGGCGCAAATATAAAACCGCAAGGTTGAGAAGCAGCGGGACGCTGTCCGGCTCGAAGCCGAGGGCCTGGCGGTAATGATCGATGGCGCTGGGCGTGTCGCCTTTGCTGACTAAAAATTGGGCGGCGACGTAATGCGCGGCCGCGGCTTTATCGTTTCCAGCGGCGGCGCCGGAGCGGGCCGCGGATTCGACCTGAGCGATGTAGACGAAATCGATGGCGTCGTTATGGACGACCAGGTGCGAGATATCTTCGGTGCCGCGCAGCGGATCGATTTCCGGCGCGGACACGGGCGGCGCGGAAGACGCGGCGGAACCGGCGGCGGAGTAGCCGAGATTGTCACGATCGATGCGCAGGACGATGGATTTGGGGATGGACATCTGGCCGGCGGGCGTTTCGTAGCGCACATGATCGCCGTCTTCGACGACGTTGGAGGCGATGATGCGGCGGCCATTCTTGAGCAGAATGGTGTCGGCGGACGCGGAGGACGCGACCAGCAGCAGCAAGGCTCCGGCGAGGAGTGCGGAACGCATACACCATGTTAGCGCGGGGCGCGAAGCGGTCATGCGGGCACCTTGCTGCGGGATGCCCTAAGTTGTATTGTCAGGCACATGCGGAATTTGCTGCGATTTTCGCTGCGTTTTCTCCCGGTGCTGGTGGGCTTAGGGCTGATGTCGGTGGCGCCTCAGGTCGCCACCGCCTACGCGGTGGATGATCAACCCGCGCGGCCCACGCAACAGGCTACCGATTCTTCGATCCCGTCCGATCCGCAGGCGCTGTATCAAGCTTTGAACGAATTAAAGCTGGATGGCACGCGAGTGTATGCGGTGCGCGACCTGACCTTGCGACGCGATGCGGTCCGCTTCGACTTCACCGAGGGAACGCTGGCATTTTTGCAGCCGATTGGCGGCCACGTCACCGGTGCGGTGTTCAGTGGACACGGGCACGTGGTGGCGACGCCGCGGGATCCCGGTGAACGGCGATCGCTTTCCCATTATCTGGACGTGCCGATTCTAGACCAGACTTTCGCCAGCGCGTACCTGCGATTTACGGACGACACCGCGACGGAATTGCTGCGGGAGATCGAATCGAGCGGAACGGAAGTGGAGGAGGATCCGGCTTTCGCGGCGCGCTGGGCGCCAGGGCTCGGCGCGCTGGCTCCGCCACATTCTTTGCGGGTGATGGAAGATCTGCTGGCGACCGAGCCGCTGCCGTATTTCTATGCGCTGCTGCAGAACGATTCGATGGGTCGATTCGACGTGGCGGTGAATCAGCGGCGCGAGGAACAAGTGCTGATCGGGCAACTGGTGCGGGGGAACGCAGAGGAATCGTACGACGTGTGGGCTTCGTTTCGGACGGAAGATGCGCCAGCGAAGCCGCTGGAAGATTTCGTTCCGGTGAAATACCTGGTGGATTCGACGATTGCGGACGATCTGAGCCTGACCGGCAAAACGAGTTTGTATTTGAGGGCGGCGCGGTCCGGGGAACGAATCGTTCATTTGGAGCTATCGCGCAATCTGGCCGTATCGCAAATCGTGGGAGAGGATGGCAAGGCCGTAACATTTTTTCAAAATCAGGAGCTGACGCCGCAAGAGGCGACGCGGCGCGGCAATGATGCGATTGAGGTGGTGCTGCCAGCGGCGAAGAAGGCGGGAGACGAATTTCGTTTGGAGGTGAGCTACCGCGGCAACGTGATCAGCAACGCCGGCAATGGCGTGGAATTCGTGGGAGAACGCGGGACCTGGTTCGCGCACGTGGGCGGAGAACATTTCGCGACGTTCGAATTGAATTTTCGCTGGCCGAAGCGGCTGACGCTGGTGGCGACCGGGGCCAAAGTGGAAACGCATGACGACACCGAACCCAAATCGGGGAGGTGGCGTTCCGAAACGCCGTTTGCTACGGCGGGATTTAACCTGGGCGAGTACCGGGTGGCGTCGACGGGAGAAGCGCCGCGGGTGCACATTTACGCGAACAAACAATTGGAAGACGAGATTACCAAGCGGCTGCAGGAACGCGGCACGACCCAGCTGGACAATTCGATTTCATTTGCGCACCCGCTGAATGGAACGGTCACGTCGGTGATTGCGGCGGCGCCACCGCCGAGCCCGTCGGCGGCCTTGAACGATTTAGGCAAGCAGGTGCTGGATTCGATTCATTACTTTGGCCAGATGAATGGGCCCTTTCCGTTTGAGAATCTAGACATCTCGCAGATTCCGGGGTCGTTCGGGCAAGGCTGGCCGGGGCTGATTTATCTTTCGACGCTGGCCTTTCTGCCGTCCACGACGCAGGAGCAAGCGGGGATCAACGAGTGGGCGCAGCGCGCTTCGCGCAATGTGATGCCGTTCCACGAAGTGGTGCACCAGTGGTGGGGCAACCAAACGGTGGCGGCAAGTTACCGCGATACGTGGATCGAAGAAGGACTGGCCAATTATCTGGCGATACTTTATTCCGACAGCAAAAGACCGGCGGATCATCGATTGACCGAGTGGCTGGAACATTACCGGGGCGACTTGCTGGTTAAGCCGACGGGATCGAACGAGACCATCGAACAGATCGGGCCGCTGACGCTGGGCCCGCGGCTGGCGACGCCCAAAGTTCCCGACGCGTACGCGACGATCATGTACGGCAAGGGGACCTGGGTGTTTCATATGCTGCACGAATTGATGCACGAACCGGGATCGAACGACCCGGACGCGAAATTTCGGGAATTGCTGCGGTCCATCCTGAAAGATTACAAATTCCAAACTCTTTCGACGGCCGATTTCCAGCGGGCGGTGGAACAGCATATGACTGCGGCAATGGATGTGGAGGGCAGCCGGCGGATGAATTGGTTTTTTGACGAATGGGTGCGGGGCACGGGGATTCCGCATTATTCCGTAAAATACGAAGTAAGAACCAAAGGAACCGAGTTTGTGGTCACCGGAGTGCTTGAGCAACAAGGAGTGAACGACGACTTCAGCGTACCAGTGCCAATTTATGGAGTGCGGATCGGGGCCAAGGCGGAACGATTAGGAACGGTGATAACGAGCGGGCGGGAAACGCGATTCCATTTCGGGACTCGAGTGCGGCCGACGAAGCTGGCGATAGACCCGCACCAGACGGTGTTGTGCACCACGAACTGAGATTAGAGAAACAGAATAATCTTGAAACGGCTGAACGATTTGAAACATCCAACCGCAATTCGCTACGTTGAAACGTAGCCATCATCGGATTCAAAATATTCGACGAAAAAATATTGGGTTTCATCTTGCGTAAGTGACTCTCAGGTTTTATGCTATGCGGTCTTAGGTCGACCAATCGGCATAGTTAGAGCGAAAGCGCACGACGAAAACGATTGTTGCGGGTCGATTTCGTGATACTAAAGCTGAGCGCCGCACTCGGCTCGAGTTCGAAGTGGCAGTAGCCGTGATGAGATCCTGGGGACCACGCGTGGATTCTGCTTCGCGAAAAACTACGGAAGCAACGTCGTCATCCGGTCCGATTATCGGGCCGGGACATTCCTTTACATCGGTCACCGACCGGATCACTGCATTAGTTCTAGGCAAAGGCTACCGGCCGGGCTGGCTGTTTGGCCTGGCGATATCGTTTTCGCTGTTGATGCTGCTCAACTTGATGATTGGTCTGTTGCTGACCAAGGGCGTCGGGATCTGGGGCATCAATATTCCCATCGGCTGGGGCTTCGCGATCGTCAACTTCGTCTGGTGGATTGGTATTGGCCACGCCGGGACGCTGATTTCCGCAATTTTGTTGCTGCTGCACCAGCAGTGGCGCACTTCGATTAACCGGTTCGCCGAAGCGATGACGCTGTTCGCGGTGGCTTGCGCGGGCATGTTTCCGCTGCTGCACATGGGCCGGCCGTGGCTGTTCTTCTGGCTGATGCCGTATCCGAATCCGATGTGGCTGTGGCCGCAGTTTAGAAGTCCGCTGGTCTGGGACGTTTTCGCGGTTTCGACGTACGCGACTGTCTCCTTACTCTTTTGGTTTGTTGGACTTGTGCCGGACCTGGCGACACTGCGGGACAAATCGACGAACAAGGTTTCCAAGGTGATTTTCGGAGTGTTGTCGCTGGGGTGGAGAAACTCGGCAGTGCACTGGTCGCGCTACGAAACCGCTTCCCTGCTGCTCGCCGGTTTGGCCACGCCGCTGGTCGTTTCGGTCCACACCGTGGTTAGCTTCGACTTCTCGGTGGGCCAGTTGGCTGGCTGGCATACCACGATTTTCCCGCCGTATTTCGTGGCCGGCGCGATTTATTCCGGCTTTGCAATGGTGCTGACGCTGGCCATCCCCATCCGTAAGTTCTACCATCTAGAGGACTTCATCACGATGCGTCACCTGAATACGATGGCCAAAGTGATGCTCGCGACGGGGCTGATCGTGGCTTACGGTTACGGGGTGGAGTTCTTCATGGGGTTCTACAGCGGCAACCAGTACGATAAGTTCCTTATCATCAATCGCTTAACTGGTCCCTACGCCTTCTTCTACTACCTGCTGATTGCGTGCAACATCGTGATTCCGCAAGCGTTGTGGTCCCGTTCGATACGGCAGAACGTGACCATTTTGTTTTTGATTTCACTGGTCGTGAACGCAGGCATGTGGCTTGAACGGTTCGTTATCGTCGTGATCAGCTTGCACCGGGACTTTCTGCCTTCTTCTTGGGGCATGTACTACCCGACGCGCTGGGACTGGGCGACGTATACCGGAACGATCGGCTTGTTCCTGACTTTGATATTCCTGTTTGTGCGATTCCTGCCGGTCATTTCGATTTACGAAATGCGGGCATTGGTGGAACAAACGTCGGGTAAGAAGCAGGATCACTAAAGGACGGCACAGGATTCGATGTCACAGATATTTCATCCCGCTACCAACGTCCTCGCCCGAGTAACGATCTTTGGCGCGTTGATTCTGGTAGCGGTGTTGGGCGGGGTGCTGTACGAGATCGAGCTGTCGCCGTTTTATACCAGCGTGAATGTGACGCGCGAACAGCCGGTGCCTTTCAGCCACAAGCACCATGCGGGCGAATTGGGATTGGACTGCCGGTATTGCCACACCACGGTGGAAAAATCTTCGTTCGCGGGCGTGCCGCCGACACAGACCTGCATGACCTGCCATTCGCAGATCTGGACCAATTCGTCGATGCTGGAGCCGGTGCGGCTGAGCTACCGCACGGATAAATCGATTGCCTGGACGCGGGTCAACGCGGTTCCGCAATTTGTGTATTTCGACCACAGCATTCACATCAACAAAGGCGTGGGTTGCACCACGTGCCACGGACCGATCGCGCAAATGCCACTGACTTACCGGGCGCAGACCTTGTATATGTCGTTCTGCATCGATTGCCACCGGCAGCCGGAAAAATATGTGCGGCCGAGGGATCAAGTTTTCAATCCGAACTATGTGGCGCCGGCCAATCAGATGGAATTGGGCGCGAAGTTGGTGGCGGAATACAAGATTCAAGACCCGCGACACTTGCAAAGCTGTTCGACGTGCCATCGCTAGTTAGAAAGTTTTACGGGAAAAGTGAACGGACAAAATGAGTTCTGACCTTACTCCGAAATTGCCGAACGGGCTGAATCTGGACGCGGTGCGGGCCAAGCTCGCGCAGGAAGACGGCAAGCGTTTCTGGCAGAGCATCGAGCAGCTCTCCGAAACCAAGGAATACCGCCAATTTTTGGAGCACGAGTTCCCGCACGTTCCGGCGACGGATGACCAGGCGGGAATCAACCGGCGCGAGGTATTGAAATTCGCGGCGGCATCGGCGGCGCTGGCGGGACTGAGCGCCTGCACCAAGATGCCGACGCAGAAAATCGTGCCGTACGTGAAGCCGCCGGAAGAAATTATTCCGGGACGTCCGCTGTTCTATGCGACGGCAATGACTTTGGCGGGCGTCGCGACTGGCTTGCTGGTGGAAAGCCACATGGGCCGGCCGACCAAGATCGAAGGCAACCGGGAGCATCCCGGCAGCCTGGGCGGGACGGACGTGTTTGCGCAGGCCGCGACGTTGGGCTTGTACGATCCGGATCGTTCGAAAACGGTGATGCACGACGGGCGAATCTCCGACTGGCCATCGTTTCAAGCCGCGATGGGCAACGCCAAAACGCAGTTGCTGCAGGGTGGTTCAGGTTTCCGGATCCTGACCGAAATTGTCACGTCTCCTTCGCTGGCGGCACAGATTCAAGGATTGGTGAAGCAGTTCCCGGGCTCGCAATGGCACCAGTACGAGCCGTGCGGTCGGGACAATGCGCGCGAAGGCGCGAAGCTGGCCTTCGGCCGTCCGGTGAATACGGTTTACAAGCTCGATCAGGCGGACGTGATCGTCTCGCTCGACGCGGATTTTATTACCTGCGGCCCGGGGCATGTGCGCTACGCGCGGGAATTTTCGTCACGGCGCGTGGTGGAAGGCGCGGACGCGAAATTGAACCGGCTGTACGTGGTCGAGAGCATGACCACCAGCACCGGCGCGGTAGCGGATCATCGCAAGGCGCTGCGGGCGTCAGACGTGGAAGCGTTCGCGCGCGAACTGGCCGCAGCGACGGGAAATTCCGGGGTGGGCAGTGGAACGGGCGCGAGCGGGATTCCGGCGGATTGGACGCAGGCGGTAGCGAAAGATTTGGCGGCGCATCGCGGAAGTTCGGTGGTGATGGCGGGCGAAGAGCAGCCGGCAGCGGTGCATGCGTTGGCGCATGCGCTGAATGCGGCGCTGGGCAACGTGGGCAAGACGGTGTATTACACCGAGCCGCTGGAAGCGAACCCGATTAACGGAATGGAGTCGCTGCGCACGCTGGTCAACGACATTCATGGCGGCAAAGTGCAGATGCTGTTGATTCTTGGCGGAAATCCGGTGTACGACGCGCCCGCGGATTTCGATTTTGTGCGGACGCTGTTGAAAGTGCCGCTGCGGATTCATTCCGGCCTGTACTACGACGAGACGGGCGAGTGGTGCCAGTGGCACATTCCGGCCACGCATTTCCTGGAAGCGTGGGGCGATGGGCGCGGGTACGACGGAACCGCGAGCGTGATGCAGCCCTTGATCCAGCCGCTGTACGACGGGCGTTCGACGGGCGAGATTCTGGCGAGTTTTACGAACGAAGCGAACAAGACCGGGTACGACATGGTGCGCGATTACTGGATGAGCCAGCGTCCGGAAAAAGATAAGGCCTACGAAACGTACTGGGAAACGTCCTTGCACGACGGAATTTTGGCGGGGACTGCGTTTGCGCCGATTGCGGTGAGCGCGCATGCGGGCGCGGTGGCGGCGACATCGAGTGCGCGGGGCGGCGACGATATCGAAATCGTATTCAAACCCGATCCAACGGTGTTCGACGGGCGCTTTGCGAACAGCGGCTGGCTGCAGGAATTGCCCAAGCCGAATACCAAGCTGACCTGGGACAACGGGGCGATGATCAGCCCGCAGACGGCGCAGAAGCTGGGGCTGAAGGACGGAAATTACGTCAAGCTGGAGCAGGGCGGGCGCGAAGTGAAAGCGGGAATCGTGCTGGTGCCGGGACACGCCAACAATTCGATTACGCTGCATCTGGGTTATGGGCGCAGCAAAGCGGGCGCGGTAGGAACCGGGCCGGGATTCAACGGGTATTTGGTGCGTTCGAGCGACGCGCCGTATATCGCGAATGGATTGCGGATCGAAAAGACCGGCGAGAAATATTATTTCGCGGTGACCCAGCACCAGTACGCCATCGATCACGACGGCCACGACGCTTCGCAGGAAGGGGTGGAAGCGGTGCGGCGCGACCTGGTCCGGATCGCGACGCTCGAGGAATACCGCAAGGATCCCGATTTCGCGGCGGCCAAGCTGGACGCGAAGGAAATGGATCAGTCGCTGTACCCGCGGTTCAAGTACGAAGGCTACTCGTGGGGGATGACGATTGATTTGAACAAGTGCGTGGGGTGCAACGCCTGCGTGGTGGCGTGCGTGGCGGAAAACAACACGCCGGTGGTGGGTAAAGAACAGGTTATGAAGGGCCGGGCCATGCAATGGCTCCGGGTGGATACGTATTTCCGCGGGAATCTGGATGCGCCGGAAATGTATTACGAGCCGGTGCCGTGCATGCAGTGCGANNACAACCGCTGCGTGGGCACGCGGTACTGCTCGAACAACTGCCCGTACAAAGTGCGGCGGTTTAATTTCTTTTTGTTCTCGGACTACACCACGCCGAGCCTGTACGGGATGCGCAACCCGAACGTGACGGTGCGCAGCCGCGGAGTGATGGAAAAGTGCACGTACTGCGTGCAGCGGATCAACGCGGCGAAGATTTTGTCGGAAGAGCAGAACCGCGCGGTGCGGGACGGCGAAATCGTGACGGCCTGCCAGGGCGCCTGCCCGGCAGAGGCGATCGTTTTCGGCAACATCAACGACAAGAACAGCCGGGTGGCCAAGCTGAAAGCGAATTCGCGGAATTACAGTTTGCTGGATGATTTGAACACCCGGCCGCGGACGACGTATCTGGCGCGGGTACTGAATCCGAATCCGGACATTCGCGACTAGCCATGACGCGGAAGCCACTATACGGATTGCTGGCCGAGTTCGAGACGCCGGAACAAATTCTGGCGGCGGCGCAGCGCACGCATGACGCGGGCTACCGGAAAATCGACGCGTATTCGCCGCTGCCGATTCACGGATTGGACGAGGCGGTAGGATTCACCGGCACGATTCTGCCGGCAATCGTCTTTACCGGCGGATTGCTGGGCGGGCTGACTGGATTTGGGATGCAATGGTACGCGAACGTGATCAGTTATCCGTTGAATGTGGGCGGCAAGCCGTACAACAGCTGGCCGCATTTCATTCCGATTACGTTTGAGCTGACGGTATTGGGGGCGGCGTTGTGCGCGGTGTTCGGGATGTTCGCGCTGAACGGATTGCCGAAGCCCTACCATCCGGTGTTCAACGTGCCACGCTTCGCGCTGGCTTCGGAGAACCGGTTCTTTCTGGTGATCAAGTCGCGGGACAAGAATTTCGATTTGGACAAGACCAAAATGTTTCTGGACAGTTTGAAACCGTACGGAGTGTATGAAGTCGAAGAATAGTTGGCGGGATGGCGATTCTGTGGGCGTGAAACCGGCGCGCCGCTGGCGCGGGCTGCTCGGGTTGGCGGCGCTCGCGATTTTTGCGGGCGGCTGCCGGCAGGACATGCACATCCAGCCCAAGTATCTGCCGTATCAGGAGACGCCATTTTTCGCGGATGGGCGCGATGAACGGCCGGTGGTGCCCGGAACGGTGGCGCGCGGTCATTTGCGGCTGGACGATTTGCTGTACACCGCAAAAGAAAATGGCGAAGTCGCGGACAAGTTCCCTTTCCCGATGACCCGCGAAGATCTGGAGCGCGGGCGGCAGCGCTACAACATTTATTGCACGCCGTGCCACGCTTATACCGGCAGCGGAAATGGAATGATCGTGCAGCGCGGGTTCCCGGCGCCCCCGTCGTTTCATATCGACCGGCTGCGGCAAGCGCCGGTGGGACATTTCTATCAAGTCATGACCGATGGGTACGGTTCGATGTACAGCTACGCGGCGCGCGTGGAGCCGGAGGATCGGTGGAGAATCGCGGCGTACATCCGGGTGCTGCAACTGAGCCAGCACGCGACGATTGAGGATGTGCCGGAAGTGGAGCGGCCCAAATTGAACGAACAGGCGGCGGGATCGCGATGAGCCTGAAAGACATTCTGCAAGCTTATCTGGTGGGCTACATCTATTGGTTCATGATTCCGATGGGCTGCACGGCGCTATTGATGCTGCACAGCCTGACCGGCGGATGGTGGGGCTACCCGATCCGGCGGATGCTGGAAGCGGGTTCGCGGACGTTTGGATTGATGGCGCTACTGTTCCTGCCGATTCTGGCGGGAATGTGGATNNACGTTCGGATTGATGGCCGTGTTGTTCCTGCCGATTCTGGCCGGCATGTGGATGAAGATTCTGTACCCGTGGACCTTTGACGAGCAGCGCGCGGAACTGGTGGCGAATCCGAATTACCATTTCAAGATGGCGTACCTGACGCAGCAATATTTCACGATTCGGGCAGTGATTTATTTTGCGGTGCTGCTGACCCTGGCATTTTTCCTGAACAAATGGTCGCGGGAGCAGGACGCCAGCGCGGACAACGATGTGGAGATGAAGAACAAGCTGGAAGCCATGAGCGGGCCGGGAATCATCGTGTGGGGCTTGGTGATGACTTTCGCGATGGTCGATTGGGTGATGTCTCTTGAGCCGAAATGGTTTTCGACGATTTACGGCATGATTTTCATGATCGTGGGGATCCTGACAACGATGTCGTTCATGCTTTTCAATTTGCGGCGCAAGGCGAACGAATCGCCGTACCTGGAAACGATCACGCCGCAGCATTACAACGACCTGGGCAATTTGCTGNNTTTTCGCAATTCCTGATTATCTGGGCCGGAAACATTCACGACGAGATTCCGTGGTACATGTCGCGCGCGTTCGGGCCCTGGGCCAAAGTCGCGGTGATTCTGATCGTGCTGCATTTCGCGCTGCCCTTCCTGCTGCTGTTGCAGCGCAATGTGAAGCGGCGGGTGGAGCGTCTCGGCCGGGTGGCGGCGATGATGCTGGTCTTGAGCATGGTGGACGTGTACTGGCTGGTGGTCCCGGCGTATGAGCCGAACACGATCCAATGGATGCCGTTGCTGCTCGACCTGGTTTTTCTGGCGGTGATTGGGGCGATCTGGGTTTCATTCTATTTCTGGCAAATAAAGAGGATGCCGCTGCTGCCGCTGCATGACCCGCGCTTTGAAGGAGCGCTGCATCATGAGCATGGAGACTAAGCGTCCGGGGCCGGAGGGGCAGCGCACGCCCGAGGAAAATTACGAGCACAGCGACGCCGATGTGCGCGGCATCGGCAAATCGGCGATCTGGCTGGCGGTGCTGCTGATCGTGGTTTTTGTGTCGATGCGCTGGACGTTTAACAAGATGAGCGAGATGGAGCCGATGGGCGCGGCCGCGTCGCCTTTTGTGGATTCGCGGCAGATGCCGCCGGCGCCGCGGTTGCAGGTCGACCCGCAGAAAGAAATATCGGATTACTGCGCGACGCAAGCGGCCAGCCTGAATAGTTATGGCTGGAAAGATTCGAAGGCGGGAATCGTGCAGATTCCGGTCGATCGCGCGATTGATTTGATGGTCGAGCATCCGCTGCCGGCGCGGGCGGGCGGGGATGTGCCATCGGGCGTGAATCCGCTGCCCTCGATGATTCCGCCAGTGGCGGATGTGTCCGGGCAGTGCGGCTATGTGACGGCGCGGGACGAAGCCAAGGCGGCGGCCGAGGAAGAAGGAAAGAAAGAAAGCGGCAAATAAACGCGGCGAATTGAGGCTGAGATTTTTGGGCGTCGCGCAAGTTTGGATTTTTCGGGGATGAGGTAACTCAGTCAGTGCTACGCGTTCTAAAATTCGGTGCGGCGCGCAGGGCGATGGGGCTGCTGGTGGTTGCAGCGGGCCTGGCGCTGCCGGCGGGTCCGGTTGCGGCGCAATTGTCCGACCCGATGCAAAGCGTGGGGGTGCGGCCGGATTTGCTGAAGGATGTAGGCATCGATCAGAAGTTGAACCAGCAGGTGCCGCTGGATTTGACCTTTCGCGACGAGACCGGCAAGACGGTGCAGTTGAGCCAATATTTCGGGCAGAAGCCGGTGTTGCTCTCGCTGGTGTATTTCAACTGCCCGATGCTGTGCACGCAGGTGCTGAACGGGATGGAAGCGAGCATGAAGGGCCTGCCGATGGATGCGGGCAACGAGTTCAACGCGATCAGCGTGAGCATCGACCCGAGCGACAAGCCGGTGCTGGCGGCGGTGAAGCAGCAAATGTATGTGGGGATGTACGGACGGCCCAATGGGGCGCAGGGCTGGCATTTCCTGACCGGCGACGAAGAGCAGATCAAGAAACTGGCCAACGCGGTGGGATTCCGCTACGCCTACGATCCGGATTCGAAGCAATTCGCGCACGCCAGCGCGATCATGGTGCTGACGCCGGACGGCAAACTTTCGAAATATTTTTACGGGATTCAATATTCGCCGCGGGATTTGCGGCTGGGACTGGTGGAAGCGTCGGCACGGAAAATCGGGACGCCAGTGGATGCGATACTGCTGTTCTGCTACCACTACGATCCGCACACCGGGAAGTACGGATTGTTGATTTCGCGGCTGATCCAGGCGGGCGGTTTGCTGACCGTGCTGGCCATCGGCTCGATCATGCTGATTTTATTCCGGCGCGAGCGGTATTCGCTGCCGAGCTACAAGTCGTAACGCGAACTCGGTGGAGACAATAGCCGGCTCGCTGAGGATTTTTTCATTGGATATGACGGGTCTGGTTCAACTCGGGCTGGGGAGCATGGCGCACGCGGCGCTGGCCATACCGCTGCATCCGCCGACGGCTTCATCGATCGCGGCAGACGTCGACCTGCTCTATTATTTTTTGACGGCGCTGACGCTGTTCTTCACCGCGCTGATCTTCGGGACGATTTTCTTCTTCATGATCAAGTTCCGGCGGCGGTCGGTGGACGAAATTCCAGCAGATACCCGGACGCACCTGGCGCTGGAGCTGACCTGGACGATTATTCCGACGCTGATCACCGGCGTGATTTTCGTGTGGGCCTCGCTGCTGTACGTGCGGAACTCGCGGCCGCCCGCGTCCTCGACCGAAATGTACGTGGTGGGCAAGCAGTGGATGTGGCACATCCAGCATCCGGAGGGCGTGCGCGAAATCAACGAAATGCACGTGGCAGTAGGCGAGCCGGTCAAGCTGACCATGACTTCGGAAGACGTGATCCACGATTTTTACATTCCGGCGTTCCGGGTGAAGAAGGACGTGACGCCCGGGCGTTATTCGTCGCTGTGGTTTCAGCCCACGGAGACCGGCACCTTTCATCTTTTTTGCGCGCAGTATTGCGGCACCGACCATTCGCGGATGATCGGGTGGGTCTACGTGATGGCGCCGACGGATTACGCGGCGTGGCTGGCCGGCGGCACGAAAAACGAATCAATGGCGGAGATGGGTGGGCGGCTGTTTTCGCAGCTGGGCTGCGCGGCCTGCCATTCGGCGGATAACAATGGACGCGGCCCGTCGCTGGCGGGAATTTACGGCACGACCCAGAAGACGCGGGACGGCAACTCGGAAACGGTGGACGATACGCTGATCCGCCGCGCGATCGTGAATCCCAATTCCATCATGCTCCCGAATTACGCGCCGATCATGCCCACCTTCCAGGGCCAGGTCAACGAGGAGCAGGTGCTGCAGATCATCGCCTACGTGAAGTCGCTGGGAACGGAAGAAAGGATAGCGGGCAGAAAATGAGCACCACGGTTATCGCCGAAATCCCGGGACACGAGCGGCCGTCAGTGGAGCGCGTGAATTACCTGAACGTCGACCACAGCGTGAAATCGTGGCTGCTGACGCACGACCACAAGCGCATCGCGCTGCTGTATTTGATCTCGATCACCTTGATGTTTTTTGTGGGCGGCTTTTTTGCGGTACTGATGCGGCTGAACCTGATCGAGCCGACCGGGCTGGTGGCGCCGGAAACGTACAACAAGCTCTTCACCATGCACGGCGTGATCATGGTGTTCTTCTTCCTGGTGCCGTCGATTCCGGCGACGCTGGGAAACTTTCTGGTGCCGATGATGATCGGGGCGCGCGATCTGGCGTTTCCGCGCATCAACCTGCTGAGCTGGTACATTTACATCCTTGGCGCGGCGTTTACGCTGTACGCGGTGATTTCGGGCGGGGTGGATACGGGCTGGACGTTCTATACGCCATACAGCAGCAGCTTTTCGCATACGTCGGTGATACCGACGGCGGTCGGCGTCTTCATTACCGGTTTCTCTTCGATTCTGACTGGATTGAATTTCATCGTCACGATTCACAAGATGCGCGCCCCGGGATTGACTTGGTTCCGGCTGCCGCTGTTCATCTGGGCAATGTACGCGACCAGCGTGATCTTTATTCTGGGCACGCCGGTGATCGCGATCACTTTGTTCTTGCTAGGGTTGGAACGGCTGCTGCATATCGGAATCTTCGACCCGGCGATCGGCGGCGATCCGATCCTGTTCCAGCACATGTTCTGGTTCTACTCGCATCCGGCGGTGTACATCATGATTCTGCCGGGGATGGGGGTGATGAGCGAGCTGATCACGGCGTTTTCCCGGAAGCGGATTTTTGGGTACACCTTTGTGGCGTTTTCGAGCCTGGCGATCGCGATCATCAGCTTTTTGGTCTGGGGCCATCACATGTTCGTGACCGGGCAGTCGGTGTATGCCGGGCTGATCTTCTCGGTGCTGAGCTTTTTGGTCGCGATTCCTTCGGCGATCAAAGTGTTCAACTGGACCGCGACGCTGTATAAGGGTTCGATTTCGTACGAAGCGCCGATGCTGTATGCGCTGGGCTTTATCGGGCTGTTCACCATGGGCGGCTTGACCGGATTGTTTTTGGCGTCGCTCGCGACCGACGTGCATTTGAACGGCACGTATTTCATCGTGGCGCACTTCCACTACATCATGGTGGGCGGCGCGGTGATGGCCTACCTGGGCGGGCTGCATTTCTGGTGGCCGAAAATTACCGGGCGTTTGTATCCGGACGCATGGGCGCGTTTTGCGGCGCTGGTGATTTTCGTGGGATTCAACCTGACGTTCTTCCCGCAGTTCGTGCTGGGCTATCTAGGCATGCCGCGGCGCTACGCGGTGTATCCGGGTGAGTTCCAGGTGCTGAACGTGATGTCGTCGGCGGGCGCGTCGATTCTGGGCGTGGGCTATTTGATCCCGCTGATTTATTTCATCTGGTCGTTCAAGTACGGTCCGCTGGCGGGACCGAATCCGTGGGGCGCGAAGGGATTGGAATGGACCACGCCTTCGCCACCGCCGACCGAAAATTTCGAGGAAGTGCCCATCGTGACCGAACAGGCTTACAACTACGCGGGCACATCGGAGTCGGCCCATGGCTGATATGGCCGCGCACAACGCGCATCACGGGCAGCACGACGCGTTCCAGCACCAGTTTGAGGACATGGAGCAACAGCGCGATGCTGGCACGTTCGGCATGTGGGTATTCCTGGCGCAGGAAATCATGTTCTTCGGCGGGATCTTTGGCGCCTATATCGTGTACCGGGTGCTGTTCCACGACGCGTTTGAGATCGGCAGCAATCTGCTAAACGTAAGATTCGGCGCGATCAACACCATCGTGCTAATTGCCAGCAGCTTGACCATGGCTATGGCCATTCACTCAGCGCAAGCGGGGAAGAAAGGCAAAACGCAAGTCATGTACCTGCTGCTGACCGTGCTGCTGGGCGTGATCTTTTTGACGCTGAAATTCAGCTTCGAGTGGAGAACCGACTACCACGAACACCTGATCCCCGGCTTCGGGTTTGTGATTCGCAACGCCTGGGGCGGGGCGGGCATCCACGTGCCGCTATTTTTCTGTTTTTACTTTTTCATGACCGGGCTGCACGCGCTGCACATGATCATCGGAATTCCGATTATTCTGGTCATCGCGGTCATGGCCTGGCGCAACCGGTTTGACGAAGTGTATTACGCGCCGCTGGAGATGGTCGGCCTGTACTGGCACTTCGTCGACATTGTGTGGATTTTTCTGTTCCCGCTGCTGTATCTGGTCGGCGGACGCTATCTTTCCAACGGAGGGCAGTGATGTCCGGTCACGTCGTTCCGGTAAAAACCTACGTGTTCGTGTTTCTGGCGCTGATGGTGCTGACCGGGCTTACCACGGGGGTGGCTTTCATCGATCTGCACGCCTGGAATACACCGGCGGCGCTGGCGATTGCCGTGGTGAAGATGCTGCTCGTGGTCTTGTTCTTCATGCATGTGAAGTACAGCCCGAAGCTGACCAAGATGGTGGTGGTGGCGGGATTTTTCTTTTTGTCGCTGCTGGTGGCGTTCACGCTGGCGGACGAATTGACGCGCAACTGGTCGCCACGGGCTTTGGACTGGAGCACGGCTGCTTCGGTCACGCACAGTCCGCGCTAACTTAGGTCTTCGATACACCCCTTCCGGTTCTCCGCCTGCTGTACGAGTGGGTCTAACCTTCCAGCGCGAAAGTCATAAAGAGCGCGACCGCGGCGGTCAATCCCAAGGAAATCAAAAAGGTCAGGTCGGCAATGCGGGAGAGTTTGAGCCGCGCCCGGGCGTCGCGCGAGCGAATCGCGACGTAAGCGATGATGGTGGCGATCAGGTAGCCAATGGAAATGAAGGCCAGGAAATTGTCGGCCAGCGTGGTGATTTTTTCGAAGCGCGTGTAGATCTTGATCAGACCGATGACGGTGAGGCAAAGCACCAACATATTGGGGCCGTTGGTGAAGACCTTTTCGGAGACATCGATTTCGGCGCGCTGTTCGAGATTGTCGGGTGCGGCGGAGCGTCGTTCCAAGGCAGTACGGTCGTCGATAATTTCGTCCACGGAATTCCTCCCACTTTGGTGCGGGCTGATTGGTGGAGTCTACCCTATTGCGAACGACCGAGAAAAATTACTGTGGGAAGGCGCGGAAGGCGATGACCGCGTTGAGGCCGCCGAAGGCGAACGAATTGGAGAGGGCCGCTTCGACTCGCAGGGCGCGCGCTTTATTGGGGATGTAATCGAGGTCACATTCGGGGTCGGGCTCGTTGTAATTCGCGGTGGGCGGCAGAATGCCGTGATGCAGCGCGAGCACAGTGGCGATGGCTTCGAGCGCGCCAGCGGCGCCGAGGGCGTGGCCGTGCATCGATTTGGTCGAACTGACACCAATCTTGTTCGCGTGCGTGCCGAAGGCTTTTTCGATCGCCTTGGATTCGGCCGGATCGCCGATCGGCGTCGACGTCCCGTGCGCGTTGATGTGATCGACGTCGCCCGGCGAAATACCCGCGGATTTAAAGGCGCGAGCGAATGCCAAGGCCACGCCGTCGCCGCTAGGATCGACCGCCACGAGATCGTACGCGTCGGCGGATTGACCGTAGCCGAGCACTTCGGCGTAGATCTTCGCGCCGCGTTTCTTTGCGTGCTCGTACTCCTCGAAGATCAGAATGCCGGAGCCTTCGCCGAGCACGAAGCCATCGCGCTCCCGGTCGAACGGGCGCGAAGCTTTGGTAGGCTCATCGTTGCGCGTCGACATCGCCTTCATCGAGCAGAAGCCGCC
>PMHK01000172.1:0-17575 GCA_003156635.1 Acidobacteriota bacterium
TTATAGAACTTATCAGGAGTTGGCAAGGGTCGCTCATTCTGCGACATGCGCCGTTACAGCTTTGCAGCGGGCGGTGGCGGTAGTGGCTCTGGCTTCGGAATTCGCAGCGTCCAGCTTCACAGGTGCAAGAACTAAATACCAGAGTTGGTCGGAGGAACGACAAAAAGTGCAGTCACCCCGCGCCTTTGGAGCGGTAATTCCGGTTACCGGTGTAAAAGCGGAGCAGAAAAAAAGTAGCAGCCGAGGTGAAACAGCAGAAGGGATGCAGCGCAAACTTATTCGGACACGTTCCTGCTTACCGGGTACGTGAAAATCTCGCTGACTTTCCAGAAGTCCGCTTGTGGGAAGTATCTGTCTTCACTGACCGCACGGTGAACGATAACGTCCTTTATCATCCATGAATTTGGACGGCAGGAAACGGACTGCTGCACCTACGCGCTTGCTGTCCGCCGGTCGCTCAATTTCTCCCAGTGCACAAAACTATTGCATCGAATCTTCTCTCCAGGTGTCGAAGCACTGTGACAGAGTCTCGTTCTCAGTAGTTTTGAACCACCCAAGACGTTGACCATATGCCTGAACGACCGAGTGTAAGGCAACCTCGAAACCATCAGCCTGTCGTCCCAAGTCAATAAGAGACTGACAAAGGCCACGCCATCGTTCTTCGACCCGGCCGCACTCGCGAGCCCATGCCATAGCCGCAAGATACTCTGCTATCGGGTCCAGCAAGAACGACAATACAGAACTACTGCCCACTTGATATTCGACTAGGACGCCGTTTTCCACGAGCCGCTCGATCGGATCGGTCCCAATAGGTATCTCTTTTACCAGCGTCAATACACTGCGCGCCTCCTTTCTTGAGAATTCGCTTGGCATGAAAGATTCGCCAAGGGACAATCGAGCTAGAGCCTCAGCGGCCCTCAGCATTTGCTCATCGCTGAGGCGATTTGTGACACTGGTTCCAGACGGATTTATTCCACGCAAATATTCGAAATACGCGTCCGGTATTGTCTTGGGAAGATCATCTAACGCTTGCTTCTGGCCAGCTAACATCACCGCGCGATCGATATAGAGCCTCGCCAACAGCGGAGTTATCGGAAGCTCTCGTTTCTCACCCAAGTGGATGAGGCTAGCAATCCTACTTGCTAGATCGATCTGACTTCCGACGGACTTGAATGGGCTATTAGGAGATAAATGCAGCAGCGAAGTCATGAAGAACAAAAGTGTCTCGGAGTTGAGGGGCTGAGGAAACACACTTAACACGTTGCCTGCTTCAACTTCAATGTATCGCCTGGACGTGACGACCATTACTCGGATTTGCGTCAGGCCGTGGATTGTCTTTATGTGCTGAATTGTCTCCGGAGAGCGCTCGGAAAGCCGATCAACGATTACCATCAGTCTACCCTCGCGCAGCAAAGTATCTATGAAAACGCTATCGGCGGGCTCATTCGTCCAAGCACTTATTTTTCTCCTTACGACCGCGCTCACGTCTACAGTATCCTCCTCAATGAGGATGGGCAGCATCCTGTGCCGTCTGCAGCGTCCAACACAATTCCGTCTTGTCCGTAAAGCGAACCCTCACGTACATCATCCCTTCCTCGAAAACGTGTTCGGCCCAGTCAACGACTTTGCCGTGGACGCCGGGATACTGCTTCCCAGGCCTGGGTAAATTTCTCGTCGGTGTGTCCGCTGCCTTCTTCTTTTTCATTGGTTCGCCTCCCCCTCCGCTCGCGGAACATCGCCGGGCGTCGTCGGATACTGTCGTTCCCAATCGCGTTGCTCCTCTGGCGTGAAGAACCGCACCTTGGGCGGCTTTCCCTCGGCGCGCCGGCGATCTTCCACCAGGCGCACGTCGCGATAGACCTGCACTTCGTCCAAGGTGTTCTTCTCGTACTCGCGGTGCTGGGCTTCAAAGCGGACGGAATCGTTCTGCTCCGTGCGCTGGAGAGCGCTGCAGAAATAGGAATTCAGCCGTGCGCGATGGTCTTCGAACAGCACCAGCTCCTCGTCAAAACACGCGGAATCGAACTGCGAGGCCTTGGCACGTTTGAGGCGTTCGAGTCCGCGCACGGCCTCGTCAACGCCTCGATTCAGTGAAAGAATTGCTTCGTAGAGATGCGCCTTTTGCATTGGAATTTCCTCCCCTACTTGCGACGAGAGCGCAGCGCTCCGGCGGTTGGTTGAAGTGTCGGGACACGGAGAAGCCTTCGGAAGTCCGACCGGACAGAGAGATGCGCGTGCTGGCTCAGTTAGGGAGGAAACAAGGAGCGCGAGGCGAGTTGCGTGCAGAATGGGAAATGGATAAGTTCTCTTGCAGCCATCGTTGCCTCCCTGTGAGGTGATGGTGGTCAGGGACGCGTTCGGTGCTCAAACACCGGCGCGTCCCGCTACTTCACGAATTCTTGCTTCGATACTCAGCCTTGCGTCGAGGCTTCTTGCGGTACTTCTCAGCTTTGTATTGCTTCAACTTTGCAAAGCCGTCTTCGGTCCAATATCGAATCTGCGAGCCGGCGATTTCCTGCGTAACTGGCTCTGGGACCGCTCGCTTTTGAATCCATCGATGCAAAGTGGCGCGATGAATTCCAAGCAACCTCGCGGCTTCAGAAATAGAGTATTGTGCCATTTAGAATATGCGACATGGTGTCGCGCATTGTCAAGTGTGATCTGCGGCTCGACAGCCGATCATAAGAGTACTGGACTTTAGGTCGAATCCGAAGCCGGTTTAAGATCGTCTTGACGTGAGAATTGTGACACCTAGCGCCCTTCGGTACAGGGCGGTTACAGGCGGAATTACATCGACACAATAAGCTAATAATGGTACAACATAAAAAGCTAACTACAGTACGACGCAATAAGCTAACCGGAGGACGCAGCCAATGGCCACACCGCCAGAAAAACTCGCTGAATCGCTTGAACTGCTCGAAAAACTTCAGACCGCTGGCGGCGCGGCCGCGATCCGCGCGCGCGACCTCACGCGCACGCACCGGGAGCGCCTCATGACTGCGGGCTTCTTGCAAGAAGTCATCAAGGGCTGGTACGTCCAAAGCCGTCCAGACGAGGTCAAAGGCGAAAGCACGGCCTGGTACGCTTCCTTCTGGCGCTTCTGCGCCGCCTATCTCGGAGAGCGGTTCGGCGCGGACTGGTGTCTTTCGCCCGAACAATCTCTGTCGCTGCACGCGGGGAACTGGACCGTGCCCCGCCAGCTGATGGTGCGGTCGGCGCGCGCGCGCAACAAAATTACAAAACTCCCGCACGGCACGTCACTGTTCGACCTGCGCGCCGCGCTGCCAGCCGCCGCCGCCGACCGCCCCGAAAAAGACGGCCTGCGTCTTTTCTCGACCGAGTGCGCATTGATCGAATGTTCGCCGGGATTTTTCACAAACCACGCGACGGATGTGCGCGCGGTGCTGCCGCTGATCCGCGATGCTTCGCCTCTGCTTGAGCGCCTACTCAACGGCGGCCACACGGTGATCGCTGGCCGGCTGGCGGGCGCGTTCCGCAATATCGGCCGCGCACAGATCGCCGACGAGATTCTCAAGACGATGGCGGCCGCCGGTTACGATGCCCGTGAAAACGATCCCTTTGCCGACAAGCCCACGCTCGTTTTCGCCGCCCGCGAGACGTCGCCCTACGTTAACCGTGTCCGGCTCCTCTGGGAAAAAATGCGTGAACCGATCATCGAAAGGTTTCCGAAAGCGCCCGGTCTGCCAAAGAATATTGACGCCTACATGAAGCGCGTCGACGACGCCTACGTCACGGACGCATACCATTCGCTGTCGATCGAAGGCTACCGCGTGACGCGCGACCTGATCGAGCGCGTGCGGACCGGGACGTGGAACCCCGAGGCGAACGAGGGCGATCGCGAACAGCGCAACGCCATGGCGGCGCGCGGCTACTGGCTGGCTTACCAGTCCGTGCAGGGAAGCGTGCGCCGGGTCGTCGAAGGCGCGAACGCCGGCGACATCGCCGCCGACGATCACCGGAACTGGTACCGCGAGCTGTTCGCGCCGAGTGTGACCGCCGGTATTCTCAAGCCCGGCGATCTCGCCGGCTATCGTAACGGCCCGGTCTATATCCGCAAATCCATGCATGTGCCGCTGAACCGCGAGGCCGTGCGGGACACGATGCCGGCATTGTTCGATCTGTTGCGCGCGGAGACGGAACCATCCGTCCGCGCCGTGCTTGGACATTTTATATTCGTCTACATCCATCCTTATATGGATGGCAATGGCCGTGTCGGCCGCTTCCTGATGAATGTCATGATGGCGTCCGGCGGCTACCCATGGACGATCATCCCCGTTGAAAACCGCACCGCCTACATGCACGCCCTCGAAAAGGTGAGCATCGGCGAGGATATCGCGCCGTTCGCGGACTTTGTCGCGGGTCTGGTGGAGAAACGGCTGGCAGGGGGGCCGCTGCCGCCGGTCCCGAAAACTTCGGCCTGATGGTCGGGTCTTAATATTGCGATACCGTCCAGAATAGATTAATTTCAAAGCCCGTATGTCTACGTTGCACCAACAGATAGCCGAAAAAGTTCTGATAAAACTTGCCGGCTCGAAAGAGGTGACAGCCGATCAGGTCGAGCTTCTCCGCGCCGTGCCGGCCGACGCCAAAAAACTGAAAGCCGAAGAATTCGTGAAAGTCTTTTTGTCACACGGCTCCGGCGACATCAAATGATTGAGCTGGAATCCATTCACATTGGCAGAGCCCTCGTGGACTCGATGTCGATGTCGAGTGAGTAGGTTCAGACAAAACCCCGACTTGCCCCACATCACGGCTGATTATTGAGCATTTCTTATATACGCGAGTACTAAGGTAAAAAATATGTCACTAGTACCCGGTCCGTTTTCATTTTCCGTGGCGGATTAGTATAGTAGGGGGAGTTCTCGCCGGTAATTCCCGCTGACAGAGTGCCCACCGATTCCTTCGGTGTTTGCTCCGTTTCTCGTGCGGCCCGCAGGATGAGGCGGTCGCGATTGTGGGACAACACTGTTTGAAGCGGAAGCTTCAGTGTCTCAGGGGGAATTACCCACAGACATCGGAAAGAACAGCCGTCCCGCCAATCGTCCTCCGTCTTCCTTCTACGACCGATCCGAGCGCGAACTCCCCTCGTTTGAAGCGGAGCTGACCTACCGCAACCAAGCGTGCAGCCTGGTTCCAAGCGGAAACGTTTGAAGAACTGTATCGAAATTCGAAGAACCGCCACAGCTGCTCGGCTGCCATCGAGGAGAAATTTGTGAGGTACGACGAAAAGCGCACGATCGGTCTTGGGACTTACCAGGTTGGCCAAGTTCAGAATTTCGGCCAATGTTCAGGAAAGTCGGGTGCAGAGAGTAAAACTTGCGCTCTGCAAGCTCGCAATTGACGCGTTCTTCACCGCAGAGAGATTGGAAGCTCTTCGAACTTCCGGGAATAGAAAAACAGGAGCAAGCAAAAGTGACGGCGGGAAAAAAGCAAAAACGGGCGGGAGCGACCCCACTTTTTCGGCTTTCGCCGCCCAAAAAGTTTCGCGGGGTCACTCCCGCCCTGCACGCTAGTCGCGTGCCGTTTTTTCCGCGGCTCGGAGTCAGGCAAACATCTTGTAATGCAGTCTGTATGACATCTTGAAAGGAAAAAGGAGGAAACACACGTGGCACTGCTGAAAGCACCATCCAAAAAACCAAAATCTACAACTCTTCAGGTTCGTCTGGAGGAAGAAGTCAAACTGAAACTGGAGAATTACGCTGAGTTCATCGATGCAACTCCATCCTACGTCATGAGCGAAGCGCTCAAACTCTTGTTCAAGAAAGACGAAGAGTTCAAACACTGGCTCACCAAACATTCCACTAACGGCGATGCTCACGAGATCGAAGGAGGCCTGTTCTCCAAGACCGTGTAACGATCATGAAGACCCATCCAACCCAATTCGATGTGCGCGAGAATACAGCGTCCCCACGACAGCATGACTCGCGCCTAACAACAGATGTGCATTCGGATCTGATTCGTACGGACCAACGCGACCTCAACACGCGAATTTCTCCATCTGACGATAAATCTCAGACCATACCCTCTGACAGCCAGTTACATGCCGCGCCACAACGCGCGGCCACAGGCGAGAGAGACGGAAGCCAGCTTCTCACGGTCCGTGAAGTTGCCACGATGTTGCGAGTTCCAGTGTCCTGGGTCTACGGACGAATGCGCAAACGGTCTACGGAGCGGTTGCCAGGATATCGGCTTGGCAAATACTGGCGATTCCGCGAACAGGAAGTATTGGAGTGGGTCCGGTGTCACCGTGACGGCTCGCATGCGACTTGACGTGCGGGTTACACTCGGAAGTGACATAGGAAAAGGCAGACGAGCCACCCTCAAAATAGAGAGGAGAAAAATGGCTCGTTGTCACTATCAGAATGGTTGTTTGTTTGTTCGCGGCAAGCGTCGGAAGGTGTGGGTTGCACGCTGGAGGGAAGACGTGATTCTCGCTGACGGATCGACTAGCCGAGTGATGCGTTCGGCTGTGCTCGGCCTTGTCAGCGAGATCAAGGGCCGGCGCGAGGCTCGCAGGCTATTGGACGCTCGACTCAATCACTTCAACAAAGTTCAATAGCGCCCGGAATCCACGATGTTGTTCTCGATGTTCGTTCAGAATTACTTCGAGCCGGGAGTATTGCCGACACTCAAGTTCGCCACCCAGGAGAGTTATTCGTTTTTCCTGCGAAAGCACTTGAACCCGCGATTTGGTGAGCATCGCCTGCGCGACATCTCCAGAGTTGAAATTCAACAGTATCCCTTGGAGAAGCTCAAGCAGGAATTCGCATGGGAAACCACAAACCACATGCGGAATTTGCTCAGTAAAGTGTTGGGGACCGCCGTGAGCTGGGATTATCTAACCACCAATCCAGTCCGCGGTGTGAAGATGCCGGAGCGGTCACTGAAGCGCCCGCATAAGTTTCTTACGACGGACGAAGTGAAGCGTCTCATTGCAGCTTGCAAGGAACCATCACGCACGATCGTCTTGCTTGCAACTATGACGGGCCTGCGAATTGGTGAGATCCTTGCATTGCGGTGGGGACGCATCAACTTCACCTGGGAAACATTGCTGGTTGCCGAGACCTGCTACATGGGCCACTTCGGTACGCCGAAGACCCGTGCCAGCAGGCGAGAAGTGCCGCTTTCACCAGCAGTCGTGGAAGCGCTGAAGACGCATTATTCTCGCTCCACGAACCGCTCTGCCGAAGGACTTGTTTTTTGTACTCGGCAAGGTGGGCCATTGGTGTCAAACAATTTGCGGAAGAGAGGATTACGGCCAGCCTGCGAACGCGCAGGAGCCCCGCAGATGGATTGGCATGGGCTTCGTCACACGCACGGCACGTTGCTTCACACGCAGGGAACTCCGTTGAAGGTTGCGCAGGCACAGCTTGGACATTCGCATATGGCGACAACGCTTGAGATTTACACACACGCCAGTGTGAGTGCGCAGAGAGAGGCTGTGGCCTTGCTCGAAAATCAATTGTTCCCAAGTGTTCCCAAAATTGCTGCAGAATGCACCAACGCAACAAAAGTGGTCACGCCAACTAATTGATTCTTCAAGGTTAGGTGGCGCGCCCGGAGGGACTCGAACCCCCGACCCTCTGCTTAGAAGGCAGACGCTCTTTCCAACTGAGCTACGGGCGCGGTAGGGCCATTCTAGAGCTTTTTGGGGGGTAGCAAAAGTGGCGATTCGGCGGGCTCGTTTAGCTTGCCACTGCGTCGCACCCGACTGCGGGAGGCGATTTTAAACCGCGAGCTGATGCCAAATCCCTCCGCACCGCTCCTTCCACTGATCTTCGTTTAGCCGGCCACCGCATCCCGGCGCGGTGTCGATTTAATCTTGCGCGGCGGCGGTGGTGCGGCGCGGTGCCGGATGGTAGTGGCCGGGGACTGCGCGGAAGGCTACCATCAGGCGATTCCAGCTGTTGATGGCGACGATCGCGAGGCTTAGGTTTACGATTTCTTCCTCGGTGAAATGTGGGCGGACTTCGGCGAATGCCTCATCGGGAACGTGGCCTTCGTGGAGCAGAGTCAGGGATTCGGTCCAGGCTAGCGCGGCGCGTTCGCGATCGTTGAAGAACGGGGTTTCGCGCCAGGCGTTCAAGGCGTAGAGGCGCTGTTCGGTTTCGCCATTGGCGCGCGCGTCTTGGGTGTGCATGTCGAGGCAGTAGGCGCAGGCGTTGATCTGCGAGGCGCGGATTTTCACCAGTTCCAGCAACGTCGGCGGCAGGCCGGATGCATTCACGTAGTTTTGCAGGCCGAGCATGGCTTGGATGGCGCCCGGGGCGGTCTTCCGAAGATCGATTCGAGGTTGCATTCTAATTCTCCATTCAGGTACTTCGCTTCCGGTACAGGATACCTCGACCACCGCGGAATTGGGCTGGCGTAAGCCGGCGAATGCCGCAAAAAAAATGTCCGCCGATGGCTTTCTCAATCGTCATAGAGGTGTAGTAACAAAATTATCGTGAATTAAGGAGAAACGGAGATGAGCCAATTTTTGTTTGTCTATCGCAATACGGCGCAGGCGGAGCAAGATCGAATGCACGCTTCACCGGCGGAGATGCAGAAGGTGATGCAGAACTGGGTGGCCTGGATGAAAGAGCTGGGCGAAAAAGGGTATCTGAAGGATATCGGGAATCCGCTGGAGCCGGGCGGCAAAGTGGTGAAGGGAAAACAGAAGTCGATCACCGACGGGCCGTACGCAGAGAGCAAGGACATCGTGGGCGGCTACACGTTGATCGAGGCCAAAGATCTGGCGCAGGCGGCGGAACTGTCGAAGGGCTGCCCGATTTTCGACGCCGGCGGCATGGTGGAAGTGCGGCCCATACAGAAAATGGACATGTGATGGAAGTCGACGAGCATTTATTCCGGCGCGAAGCAGGCCGCCTGGTGGGCACGCTGACGCATCTTTTCGGCGTGCATAACCTGGCGATGGCAGAGGACGTCGTGCAAGACGCCTTCTGCCGCGCGCTGGAGGTGTGGAAATTTCGCGGCGTGCCGGAGAATCCGTCGGCGTGGCTGATGACCACGGCGAAGAACCGGGCGCTGGATATTTTGCGGCGGGAGCGCACGGCGCAGACGTTTGCGCCGGAACTGAGCCGGCTGCTGCAGAGTGAATGGACGCTGGCGCCGACGGTGCAGGAGATTTTTGAGCCGAACGCGATCAGGGACGATCAACTGCGCATGATGTTTTCCTGCTGCCATCCGAAATTGGCGGAGGAGGCGCAGGTGGCTTTGGTACTGAATATTTTGTGCGGATTCGGCGTGGACGAAATCGCGGGTGCGTTTGTCAGCGGGCGGGCGGCGATCGAGAAACGAATTTCACGGGCCAAGAAGGTGCTGGCGGGATCGAAAAGACTATTCGATTTCACCGATGCGAAGGACTTCCCCGGGCGGCTAAGCGCGGTGCAGCGGGCGCTTTATCTTTTGTTCAATGAAGGCTATCACGGCGCGTCATCGGAATTTGTGGTGCGGACAGAACTGTGTGCGGAAGCCATAAGACTGATGCAGACGCTGCTCGAATTCCCTGCGGCCGCGACTCCCGCGACGCATGCGCTGCTGGCGTTGATGTGCCTGCACGCGGCGCGATTGCCGTCGCGGGTGGATGAATCGGGAAATCTGACGTTATTTTTGGAACAAGACCGGTCGCAGTGGGATGCGAGGTTGATCGGCGAAGGGCAGCGGATGCTGGATCTTTCGGCGACGGGAGCGGAGCTGACGGAATATCACGTGGAGGCCGCGATCGCCGCGACCCACTGCTGCGCGGCGCGCGCGGAGGAAACGGATTGGGGAAGGATCGCGTGGCTCTACGACAAGCTGATGGCGATCCGGCCTTCGCCGGTGATTGCGCTGAATCGCGCGATAGCGATTGCGCAGCATGAGGGTCCGGCGCGCGGATTGGAAGAAATTCACAGTATCGAGAACAGCGAGCGGATCGCTGCGTATCCGTTTTATGCGGCGGCGATTGGAGAATTAGAATTTCGCCGAGGGCGGCGCGTAGTGGCTGGTAAATATTTTCGGGATGCGCTGGCGCTGGCGCGCAGCCCTATGGAGAGAAAGTTTCTGGAGCGGCGGGTCGAGGAATCAGAATCGGCCGGACGGTCAACCCGCAGAGCCTAGCTAAAAAACCGTTGCGCAGGGTGTTCGCAGTGCTCCCGTTTTTAAATAAATGGAAACGCGACGTTTCGACTGAAACGTCGCGTTTCCACCTCGTGCAAATCGCAATTCACAGCACCGCTAGCGGCTTTGTAAAGCAGCAGTAGCAGTTGGTGTAGCGGTAACGCCGACCTGGCCGCCAACGAGAACCGGACCGCTGGGTGAATTGAACAGAGTCCCACCAACCGTCGTGATATTGCCCACTGCAAGGCCGTTGAAACCGCCGGTGACGCCGGTGAAAGTGGTGTTCGAGCCGGTATCAACAGCGATGGAATTCACCTGGTTGCCGGTGAACAAGCCATTGAGACCACTCAACGTAAAGCTCTGGCTGGAAGCGTTCAGGGCGTTGATCGAGCCGCCAAACTGCGAAGGCACCAGAGTGAGATTGTCCGTGGTGAGAGTCCCGGGAGCCGTTCCGGTGCCAGCGGTGAAGCCGGTGGAATCGAGCAGCACGGATTGACCGACGCCGACGTCGTTAATGCTACCGAACATGAGGCCGGCGGGCAAAGTTCCGCCATTGGTTTGAGCCGAGAAAGTGGCGCCGGTGGCCGGGTTGACTTCAACCACTTGTCCGACGGCGAGGCCGGTATTTCCGCTGGCGAACGCGGGAGTCTCGTTGGTGACGAGTACAGAGAGTTGGTTGGAGCCAGGATTTACGCCGACGACCGTACCGGTGACGCCGTTGGTTACACCGGTATTGAGGTTCAGACTTTGCAGAGTTGGACCCGAGCCGGAAGCTCCCGAAACGCCAAAATTAAAATTGACGATCTGGCCGGCTTGAACGCAGGCGAAGGTGTTTTGGGTAGTGCACGTTGGGGACGTATTAAAACCGGTGAAGGTCGTGCTCGAAGTGCTGGCCAGGGTCAGAGGCTGCCCGGTGGAAAGATCGGTGACGACAACCTGATTGTTGCTGGCCGAAGTGACCTGACCCGTGCCGTTGGTGAAGTCGGCGATATTGCTGGTGGTGGCGTTGGGCGTCGAGTTCACCGAGACCGTAACGGTTGGCGTGATGCCCAGAGTGCCAGACGTATTCGTGAGTGAATCGTTGGAATCAAAATCAATGGCGAGCTGAATTGGCGTGCCAGCCGTCAGAGTAAGTGGAAACGGGGTCGAAGTGATCATCACGGAAGACGCGGCGAGAGCGGGAGCAAGAGTGCAGGGGGAAGTGGTGGAGGTACTGGTAGCGCAGGAAGTGGTGCCGTCGGAAAGTGAAGATCCTGAATTATTAAGTACGCTGACCTGCGGGTTGGCGAAGGTGATGGTGATGCCGGAATACGTTCCGGCGGGAGCGCTGGTATTGGCCAGAAGCGAGTTGACGGTTTGTAAATCAGAAAGATTCACGGTAACGGGAGCGCTGAGCAGTGCCACGTCGTTACCTCCGGACGAAGCTTGCAGCGAGACGCCGGTAATTTGGATTTGGAAAGAAAGAGCTGTGAGGCCCGCCGGTGGTTGATCTTGTATGGTCAGGACCACGGGGACCGCGCTAGCCGTTGGAGTACTTTTGCCACCGCCGCAGCCAACAAACATCAGGCAGACAACGGGGATGATTCCAAACCATAGAATTGCTTTTCGCACGAGAGGAGCCTCCTAAAATTAAATACAACCGCTCGAGGACTTTTGCATTTGAGCGGGGGAACAAGAATCGGTCAGATGGAGTACGGTTGATGCGGGTGTCAGGTACGGAAATCAGGCGGCGTAGGGTGTTTCAGGGGTTGTCGCGAGGATTTACAACTCGAATACGATAAGGTGAATCCAAGGCCGGCTTCCCTACTCCGGGATCCAGTGCGGATGGCTGGTGAAGATGCCGTTGACGTAACCCATCTGGTACACGATGAAAATACCGAAGGCGATGCTGATGATTCCGGAGGCGACGGCGAGGCCGCGATTCAAGCGCGCGAAACGCGATTGCGAATATTTGAACGGCAAAGCGATGGCGGCGGTGATCAGCATCATGCCGGCAATGGTGCCGACGCCAAAAACGAGAAGATAGGCGATGGCCCAGCGCGGATCGCGAATGGTGGTTAGTACAAGCAGCGCGACCGCGGCGGAACCGGCGAGGCCGTGAACCAAGCCGACCGCGAGAGGCCGCACGGCTTGATAGAGACCGAGTTGGCCAAAGATTCGATCCATCCAGCCCACTGGCGTGGCATCTTCGGCGTGCCCGTGTTTTTCCGGTTCGTGATCGTGCGGATGGGCGTGGACGAAATCGCCTTGCTGGTGGGTATGCGCGTGCGAATGAACGTGCGGATGACCTGGCGCATCTGGCGATTGCGGCGTAAAGGTTTCGGTGATCCAGCGGGTGAACCCGGTGAGATTTAAAATGCCGAGAAGGATGAGCATCAGGCCTACGGACAACTCCATGGTGAGCCCGAGTTTGGGCGGAATTACCACGCCGAAAAGGATGATGGCCGAGCCGACCAGGAAAATGGTGATGGTGTGGCCCAGGCCCCAGAGGATGCCGATCAGCGCGGCGTGACGAATGCTGCGCTGGCGGCTGACGATGGTGGTGACGGCGATGACGTGGTCGGGATCGGTGGCGTGACGCATGCCGAGAAAAAAACCGAGCGCGATAATGGAGAGGAGCGTGATCATCTTGCCGGCGGAACCTTGCTGGACGCCTAAATATTTTGCCAGGCCACGAACGCGGCCCCAAGCAGCGGACATTCTTCGTTCAAGACCACATGGATCGGAATATTGGAAAGGAACGCTTCGAGTTTTTCCTTGTGCNNATGCCGCCGGCCACGTAAATGCCGCCGCGCGCGACGGTGCGCAGCGCCAGATTGCCCGCTTCCCCGCCGTAGATCTCGACCCAAAGGTCGAGGGTCGCGGCGCAAGTGGGACATTCTCCGGAAAGACCCATGCGCGTGATCTCCGGCGCGGGATCGGGACTGCCGGAATCAAAACCGGGATGCATTAGCTTGGGATTCAAGAATTCGTGGACGCGTTGAAAGCCGCCGCCGGACAAAATGATTTCGGTGCTGACAAATTCGTTGCGCGCTTTCAGAAACTTCCACAAGTCGGCTTGCTGTTCGGTATTGGGCGCGAAGTCGGCGTGGCCCGCTTCGGTGGCCATGGGCGCGTGACGTTGGCCGTCCCAGAACAAAACGCCCTCGCCGAGGCCGGTGCCAGCGGCGATTACGATCTGCGTGGACTTTGGAGCTTCGACGCCGCGATGAATCGTCTCCAATTCGTTGGGTTCCAAAACGCCGAGACCGTAGGCGGTGGCTTCGACGTCGTTCACCAGGTGCACATGGTCCAGGTGCAGATGCTTCGCGACGCTCGAACCGTTGATCAGCCAGGGAAAATTGGTGGCCTGCACGCTGTTGTCGACGACGGGTCCGGCAATGCCGAAGGAGGCGGCGGTGATTTTGCCGCTGGCGCCATTTAGAAAATCGCTGGCGATTTCTTCCAGGCCTTTATGCTGGCGCGTGGCGTAGCGCTTATCCGCCACGCGCACGAGCTTGCCCTTCTGCACGTCGAAGAGCCCAAGGTTGGCCTTGGTTCCACCCAAGTCACCAGCCAAAATCATTCGAATCCTCCAAAAACTTGCACTAGAGCGGACGCCAGTGGCGGCCGTCGGCGCCGGTTAAATCGTCGGCGGCGCGCGGCCCGTCGCTTCCCGCCGGATAATTCGGGAACGGCGGAGCGGCAGCGCCGGCCCAGGTGTTGAGAATGGGGTCGACCAGGGCCCAGGCCGCTTCGACGCTATCTGCCCGATCGAAGAGCGTGGCGTCACCGCGGATGCAGTCGTTGATCAGCGTGGCGTAGGCGGGGCGCGTGCTGGCGCCGAATGTGTTTTTGTATTGGAAATCCATTTCGACGGGGCGAATGAGCATCTGGGAGCCCGGAGTTTTCGCGCCGAAAGAAAGCGAGATGCCTTCTTCGGGCTGAATATTGAGGACCAACGAATTGGTTTCGGTATTTTCGCCGCGGAAGACCATGTGCGGCGCGCGTTTGAAAAGAATAGCGACTTCGGTGTGCGGTTGGGCCAGGCGTTTTCCGGAGCGCAAGTAGAACGGCACGCCGCTCCAGCGCCAGTTGTCGACATGCAGCTTCAAGGCGGCAAAAGTATCGGTGGAGGAGTCCGGTTTTACGCCGGGTTCCTGACGATAGCCGGGAACGGCCTTGCCGTTGATCTGGCCGGGACCATATTGGCCGCGGACCACGTCCTTCCAGACCGATTCGGCGGTGAAGGGACGCATGGACTGCAGCACTTTGATCTTTTCGTTGCGTACGGAAGTGGCGTCGAATCGCGCGGGAGCTTCCATGGCAACGAGCGAGGTCAACTGCAAGACGTGGCTTTGAATCATGTCGCGCATGGCGCCCGCGGTTTCATAGAAGGCGGCGCGGCGTTCGACTCCGAGGGATTCGGCAGCGGTGATCTGGACGCTATCGATGTAATTACGATTCCAGAGCGGCTCGAAAATGCCGTTGCCGAAGCGAAAGACCAGCATGTTCTGGACGGTTTCTTTGCCGAGGTAGTGATCGATGCGGTAGATCTGGGATTCGTCGAAGGCTTCGAGAACTTTGGCGTTGAGGGCTTTGGCGGAGGCCAGATCGCGGCCAAACGGTTTTTCGATGATGATGCGGGTCCAGGATTTATCGCCTTTGGATTTGGTGAGATTGGCTTGCTTCAACTGCTGAATGACGTGAGTGTAGACTTCCGGCGGCGTGGCTAGATAAAACAGGCGGTTGCCGCCGAGGCCGCCTTCTTTGTCCAGTTCTTCCAAGCGCTTCGCTAAATTCTGAAAGGCTGCGGCGTCGTCGTAATCGCCGGTGAAATATTGCAGGTTTTTCAGGAATTCGGATTTTTTCGCGTCGTCCGCGCCTTCTTCCTGGCCTTTGGGCAAAAATTCGCCGGCACTTTTCCGGAAATCGTCATCGCTCATTTTGGTGCGGGCAAAACCCAGCAAACGGAAACTGGGAGCCAAGCAGGAATGAAACGCCAGATCGTAGAGCGCCGGCATCAGCTTGCGGCGAGCCAAATCTCCGGAAGCTCCGAACATGATGATGGCGCAGGGGTCGGAAGGCATTTCGCAGAAGTAAGGTCCGGTCTGAGACACGGCGGCCGGGCTCGCTGCTTGTGCGTTCATGACACGTCTCCTGTGGTCCAGGCCAGGGGCCGTAAACCGGGTCTATGTTTTATTAAAACTTTCGGGTTAGTGCAAGAGCCTATCATAAATAGAAGGATACGCGATTATTGGCACGTTGCACGAGAGCCCGAGCATCTGGAGCGGGCGAACGGTCGAACCGGCGTTTGATTCCGGTTCAGGCATCAACGGTGCCTTGAAAATGAGAGGAACGGAGGCGCGGTTCCCTGCTGGCAACATCGGCAGAGGGGTGGCCTGGCGTTAAGGCTGGGAGGACGACGTCGAGCCGATGCGGACTTGGCCACTCCTGCCGTAAACTGGAATTTCGGTCGGCATTGCAGTATCTTGAAATGCAGCAGGAACGAGAGGAGAGTTGGATGGCTGACGAAAAAAGCGCAGGAAATTCGGGAGCGGGAACGACGGCGCAGCCGGTGCGCATGGTGAAATGCGTGAAATTCGGGCGCGAAATGCCCGGCCTGGATCGAATACCCTGGAAGGGCGAGATCGGCCAACGGGTGTACGACAACGTTTCGAAGGAAGCCTGGAAACTGTGGGTGGAACATTCCAAGATGGTGATGAACGAATTTCGGCTGAATCCGCTGGATCCCAAGTCGCAGCAGATCATGGAAGAGCAGCTGACGAATTATTTTTTTGGCGACGGCGCCAAATTGCCGGATAGCTACGTTCCCCCCAAGCATTAGAAACTCGAATTTTTTTTGTGTGGTGCGGCTGCAACGGGATGCGAAATCGCGTCCTGCGCGCGGCCGTACTGCGCTAAAATGTGTTGTTCTACTGGAGGAATCACGCTCGCATGAGCCCCGCACCGAAAAACTCGTTCGCCACGAAATCCACGTTGAAATCCGGCGCCGACTCTTTTGACATTTACCGCCTGGCCGAGCTGGAGAAGGCCGGCGTGGGCAACGTCACGCGGCTGCCCTTTTCGCTGAAAGTGCTGCTGGAGAATTTGTTGCGGCACGAAGACGGGCGATTTGTGTTTGCGGAGGATATTCGGGCGCTGGCCGGTTGGGATCCGACGGGCGTCGGCGGCGCGACCGAGAAGGAAATTTCGTTCATGCCAGCGCGCGTGCTGCTGCAGGATTTTACCGGCGTTCCAGCGGTGGTGGACCTGGCGGCGATGCGCGATGCGATGCGGGCGCTGGGCGGAGATCCTAAAAAAATCAATCCCCTGCTGCCGGCGGAACTGGTGATCGACCATTCCGTGCAGGTGGATCAGTTCGGGACCGCGAATTCGTTCAGCATCAATGCCGACTTGGAAATGCAGCGGAATATCGAGCGCTATGGATTTCTGCGCTGGGGACAAAAAGGATTCGACAATTTTAAGGTAGTGCCGCCGGACACCGGAATTTGCCATCAGGTGAATCTGGAATACCTGGCGCGCGTCGTTTTCAGCGCGAAGAAAGACGGAGTATGGACCGCCTTCCCCGATTCGCTGGTCGGCACCGATTCGCATACGACCATGGTGAACGGCCTGGGCGTTTTTGGCTGGGGCGTGGGCGGCATTGAAGCCGAAGCGGCGATGCTGGGCCAGCCGCTCTCGATGCTGATTCCGGCGGTGGTTGGTTTCAAATTACGCGGTGTGCTGCCGGAAGGCGCGACGGCGACGGATTTGGTGCTGACCGTGACGCACATGCTGCGCAAGAAAGGCGTGGTCGGAAAATTCGTGGAATTTTACGGGACAGGATTGTCGAGTCTGTCGCTGCCGGATCGCGCGACGATTGCCAACATGGCGCCGGAATACGGCGCGACGATGGGATTTTTCCCGGTGGATCGGGAAACGCTGGCGTATTTGCGATTCACGGCGCGCGAGGAAGAGCAGGTCAAGCTGGTCGAGGCGTATTCGAAGGAACAGGGACTGTTCCGCACCGATCACACGCCGGATCCGATTTTCTCCGACACGCTGGAGCTGGACCTGGGGAGCGTGGTGCCGACCATAGCCGGACCGAAGCGGCCGCAGGATAGCGTGCCGTTGACGCAGGCCAAGGCGTCGTTCGTGAAGACGCTGACCGAAAGCGCGAAGCACGTGACGATGCAGAACAACGGGCACAGCTACGAACTGGCGGACGGCTCGGTGGTGATCGCGGCGATCACCAGCTGCACCAACACTTCGAATCCGTCGTTGATGCTGGGTGCGGGCCTGCTGGCGAAGAAGGCGGTGGAGCGCGGGCTGAACACCAAGCCCTGGGTGAAGACGAGCTTTGCGCCCGGCTCGAAGGTCGTTACGGATTACATCGAGAAGGCCGGCTTGTGGCCGTATCTGAATTCGCTGCGCTTCAATCTGGTCGGTTACGGCTGCACGACGTGCATCG
>PMHK01000172.1:17585-33266 GCA_003156635.1 Acidobacteriota bacterium
CCGCCGCTGGTGGTGGCGTACGCGCTGGCCGGGCGCATGGATTTCGATATCGTGAACGAGTCGCTGGGCAACGACCAAGCGGGAAAGCCGGTGTACCTGCGCGACATTTGGCCGACGCCGCAAGAAGTGGAACAAACCATGCGCGAGGCGGTTTCGAGCGACATGTTTCACAATCAATACGCGGACGTTTTTTCCGGCGATGAGCACTGGCGCGCGTTGCCGATTCCGGAAGGCGATCTTTACGNNTGCCAATTCCGGAAGGCGATCTTTACGCGTGGGACAACAAATCCACCTACATCAAGAACCCTCCGTATTTTGAGGGCATGCCGCTGAAGCCCTCGGCGCTGGGCGATTTGAAAGGCCTGCGGACGCTGGCGGTTCTGGGCGACAGCGTGACCACCGATCATATTTCTCCGGCGGGCACGATTCCGGCGGATTCTCCGGCGGGAAAATACCTGATCGCGCATGGGGTGCAGCCCAAAGATTTCAATTCGTATGGTGCGCGACGCGGCAATCACGAAGTGATGATGCGCGGAACGTTCGCGAATATCCGGCTGCGGAATTTATTGGCGCCGGGAACGGAAGGCGGCTGGGCCATGCATCAGCCCAGCGGCGAAAAAATGTCGATCTACGACGCCGCGATGAAATACCGTGATGAACGTGTGCCGTTGATCATCATCGCCGGCAAAGAATATGGTTCCGGATCGTCGCGCGACTGGGCGGCGAAAGGCACGATTCTGCTGGGCGTGCGCGCGGTGCTGGCAGAGAGTTTCGAGCGCATTCATCGCAGCAACCTGGTGGGCATGGGCGTGCTGCCGCTGGAATTTCTGCCGGGCGAAACATTGAAATCGCTGGGATTGAGCGGGCAGGAAGTTTTCGAGATCGACGGACTGGCGCAGAGTTTCGAGCCGCGCAAGAAAATGAAAGTGCGCGCGCGGGACGCTCAGGGAAAAGTGAAGGAATTCACGGTGTCAGCGCGGGTGGATACGCCGTTTGAAGTGGCGTATTACCAGCACGGTGGGATTTTGCAGTATGTCTTGCGGCAGATGCTTTAGCCGCGCGGCCCCCCTGATTGTCGGAGCTAAAGCTCCGACCGCCTAAGAAGCGACGGTTTCCGTTAGGTGTTAGGCGACGTGGTGGGCGCTGGAACCTGAAGGGCCGTGATCTTTCGGGCGCATCTGCAGGACCAGCGGGGCCGCGAGCGCAAAGACCGCCGTGGTGACCAGGAAGAACCCGACAAACGCGAGCAACAGCCCTGCACCATTCTTCCGCAATAAAACCAACGCCAGATCGCCCAGACCAATCGACATTACAAACAGCAGAATGGCGGTCAGCGGCTTGGGCGTCAGACTGGCCGAGCAGCCCGGACAAATGATTCCCGAAAAGCCCGAAGTCGTCCAAAGTGACTTCGCTGGGATGGGTTGCTGGCACTGAGGGCAGGTCATGGCGGTGTCCTCCCGAAAACAAAGCGCGATTCGTGCGTTGGGCGAGGCCAGGATGCCCGAACAGGGCTAATCTACCACGAGTTGGACGCTGGTCAAGTGCTGGAAATTCTGCGAGACGCCCTGGATCTGGATGGTGAAAGTCTGCGTTTTGCCGCCGCCTCCGCCGCCACCCCCTCCTCCGCCACAGGCCGCCAGCAAAGCGATAAAAAATACCAGCGTCGCGGAGAGGGCGAAGCGCACGATGGGCTGAGCTGATTTTCTGTTTGCACGCAGCGCCAGAGGAAACGTCAAACTAAGCACCGCAAGCATCGCGGCGGAAATTTCGGCAGCGCGGTAGAGCCGTGATTTGGGATCAGGCTCGACGGGACGTCCACCCGGTAAGGTGGCTAGCGCGGGAGCATCGATCGTGAGCATCACCGTGGTTCCACCCTGCACCGGAGTTACCGGATTAACGCTGAATTGGCAGGTGATGCCCACAGGGGCCGCGGGGCACGAAAGCTGCACGGGATTCGCGGTAGTGCCGGTGGTGTTGACTACGATCTGGTAAGTCGCGATGGCGCCGGGCGAAACAGTTTGGGTGACGGGAGTGGTGGTTAAAGAAAAATCGCAGCCGCCTCCGACGGTGAAGCGCAGCGGAGCGGTTGAACCCTCAACCGGGTCGGTGACGCTGACGAACCGCGGACCGGCGCACGGAATCTGCGAAGTGGGAACCGTTGCGGTCAAAGTCATCGCGTTTACAAAAGTAGTGGTCAGCGCGGTGCCGTTGAAATTGATCACCGACTGCGCAGTGAAATTACTTCCGGTGGCGGTGAGCAGAAAAGCCGGATCGCCGGCATTCGCGGACACCGGCGAGAGCGAGGTCAGCGTGATCGATTTCGACGAGGTGGGAAGCTGGATGTTCCACATGCCGCGGCCGTGGGTGGCGGCGACGAGCGTTCGTGAGGCGCCATTCAACCGCAGCGAAAGAACCTGCGAATTCGGCAAGCCGGCCTGCAGCACGGTCCAGGTGGTGGCGGAACCGGCAGTGGCATTGACGCTGGCGTAGACTCCGGAATCGGTGGCGACGTAGACGGTGTTGTCGGTGGCGTCGTCGGGATCGATGACGAGGTCATTGACCGGAACATCGGGCAGATTTCCATCGACCTTGGTCCAGGCCGCGCCGGAATTACTGGTGAAGAACAAATGGCCCAGGCCATCGCACCCGGAAACGCCCGGACACGAAAATCCGGAATAGGCCGCGAAGGCGGATTGCGGAACCAGCGGATCGATGACGATGGCCGAAACCTGGCGGCTCGGCTGGCTCGTCTGTTTTACGTTGTGAATATCGGTAGCGCCAGCGAGCGCCTGCGCCGACTGCCAGAGTAAACCGTTGGACGTGCCGGCATAGAGCGTATTGGAATCGCTGGGCGCGACGGCGATGGTGGTGAGGAAATTCGTGCCGCCACCGGCGGTCAAATCGCTGGTGATAGCGGACCAAGTGGTTCCGGCGTTCAGCGTTTGATACAAACGAAAAGTTCCGAAATAAAGATTCTGGCTGTTGGTGGCGTCGATGACGAAGGGCGGAATGAAGTCGGCGTTGTCGGAAAAATTGATGCCATTGTTGGAATCGATGGCCACCCAATTGATGCCGTCATTTCCGGGCACGCCGTTCTGCGTATTCTTGTTCAGCGTTCCGGGGCCACCGAGGTAACTGCAGGACGCATAGACCGTGCTGGGCACCTGCTGATCGACTGCGGTGTAGCCGCCGTCGTAGGGACAGGCTTCGGCGGCAGACCAGGAGAGCGAACCGCTGAATTCCTGCACGTCGTTCCCCTGCGTGCCACCGTAAATGATTTGATCCGTGGTGGGATGCAGCGCGATGCCGGGATAAAACTGGGTGATGTTTAGCGTAGTGTTGGCGTTTCCAGTGACGGTATTTAGATCGTCCCAGTGCTGGTTTCCGGTGGTGGTGGCGGGAATGAACGCGTCGGGCGAAACCCACACGCCGCCGTCGTTTCCTACGAAGATTCCGAGAAGTTGGGCGCTGGAGCCGACGGCAAAGTCGAAGGCGTGCACGTCGACATGCGTCGACGTGCCGTTTCCGCTGCCATCCGCGCTGAAATCCTGCCAGGTGTTGCCTCCATCCGAGGAGCGGTAAATCGAAGAAGTGCCGTAGGCCGCGCCGGTGAAATGCGGCTGGGCGGCGCCACCGGCGAAAATGGTCGATCCCTTGCTGCCCGGAGCGACGGCAAGTTTCATGGCGTAATAGCAGAGCGGCTCGCAAAAATCGGGAAGATTCGAGGTGTTGGGATAGATCACGCTGAAGGCCGGTCCGGAGCCGCTGCTGAGGATGCCGCTGCCGGAGAGTACGGTGAGCAAATTATCGGACGCGGTGGTGGCGTCGGCGATGGCTACGAAGAGAGTGGAATTCGCGGAGGACGAACCGGGAGCGATGGCCAAGGAAATTCGACCGTAGGAACTGGTGTCCTTACCGACATCGACGCCGGTGACGCGTTTCCAGGTTTGGCCCAGATTCGCCGAGACGTACACGCCGTTGCAGGGCTGCGCAGTGCAGGAAGCTGGTTCGCCCGCGGGATCGCCCAGCGCGGCGTAGACCGTCTTGCCCGCGGGATCGCCGGCGTCGAAGAGAACATCCGTGGCGGGATTGAGCGGCGCGCCCCTCGCCGAAGTGCTACCGGGTTGAACACGGGCCCAATGCGCTCCGCTATCGGATGAACTATAAACTCCGGATAGCAGCGAACCGCCGGCGGAAAAATCAGTGCCCTGCACTGCGGCGAAGATTACGGGATTGGTTTTGGTGGGCTGAACGGCGAGCGCGGCAATGTAAGGTCCGCTGGCCAGAATGCCTTGCGACGCGGATTTGGTGAAGGTCGCATCCTGTTGCCAGGTATGGCCGCCATCGGCCGAACGCAGCACTCCCGCGCCGTAGATATTGTCTTGCGCAAAATTCGATTCGCCCGTTCCCACCAAAATCAGAGTGCTCTGCTCATGGCCGCCGAAACTTCCGCACGATGCAGGATTCACCGCAATTGCGCCAGTGGCCAAGGAAGATTGCGCGTCGGTGAGTGGTTCCCAGGTTACCGGCGCGCCCGCGAGCGCGTTGAAACTAACCCAGACGCCGCCGTCCGCAGCTCCGGCATAGACTGTGTTGCCGGTCGGATCGCACGGATCGGCGGCAAGCGCGGTGACGCGGCCGGAGACATCTCCGTAGAACTGCGTCGCCGCAGTGGGCTGCGGGCCCAACGGAGTCCACATACTGAGCTGCGAAACGATCGAGGCGTCCGCGGAAACGCGAGTGCGCAGAAATGTCCCGTGTTCCTGAATCATTTTTTCATTTTGGGCGAAGGCATCGAGTAACAGCTGGCTGGGGATGTGGCCGTTTTGGGTGGCGCGCGGGCGAAAAAACCACTCGGCCCGTTTGCGGATCAGTTCCGCGGTTTGCGGGGAGCTCGCTTTCTTGGTGTACGTAGAAAGGCGCTGCGCCAGAAGTGGAGCGATGGCGGCAATTGTGCCGATCAACAAAAACAGATAGAGCAGCGCGCGGTTACGTTTGCTGCGCGACGAATTGACTGGTTCCCAAGAACTTTTCACGCGGCCCGCCCGGCCGCTTGAGTCGACACCAACCCACCACCTTTACGTCTTGGCATTGTAACAAAACTGTAACTTCGGAAAGTGGCTTCCTGAGGCGACACGAAACTCACTCGAAGGCTGAAGAACCTAACACGTCGTGGGGCGAAATGTTCCGCACCAGGCGTCCGCGGCGCGGTTGACTGCGATTCCTACCCAAGGTATCGTCAAAACTTCCAAAAGAACTTCTAAAAGACGTCGGAAGGAAGGTGAATTGGTGCGTTGGTGGAAGTGGACGGCCATAATTTTGATTGCAGTTTTGGCGTGCGGGTACGGGGCGCTCAGTTACATGATGGGCGGGCCACGCGACGTCTATGGGTTTTTGCGCTACGCGCTGCCGCAATGGCGCGACGGCAAATTGAAGTTGGGCGACACCGCGCCGAATGTGCGTTTGCTGGCGCTCGATGGGCAGACTACTTTTCATTTGAGCGATCGCATTGGCCAGCGGCCGCTGGTGCTGGTCTTCGGCAGCTACACCTGACCGCCGTTTCGCCGCGAGGTAGGCTACCTCGTGAATCTCTACAACGATTACAAAGATCGCGCGGATTTTCTGACGGTTTATATTCGCGAAGCGCATCCGCTGGATGAATGGCAGATGAAATCGAACGTGGATCAAGGCGTGTGTTACGCGCAACCGCATTCAACCGAGCAGCGCGTGGCTATCGCCAATGATTTCATCCAGCGCTTCCACTTCCCGGTTCCCTTCGCGGTGGACGATATGCACGACATCGCGGACCACGCCTATTCGGCGTGGCCGGAGCGGATTTACATCATCGACGAGCAGGGGAAGATCGTGTATCGCGGGGGCATCGGGCCGTTTAATTACCATCCGCCGGAAGCGCGTGCGTGGCTCGAAAAGCGATTCAACGTAACGCCAACCCCGACGACATCGGCCGCGAACGGGCATCCGACCAACGCCGCAAATTAGGCGCGCGCCAGCTCGAACGCAATATAGAAAGGTGAGGAGTGGTAGTGGTATGGTAGGCGGCAGTTACGACAAGTGCGGTTCCGATGACTGCGGCTCCGAATTCACCCTTAACCGAAGATCGATGTGCGATCTAAAAAAGGAGAAATCTCGATGAATCGCAAAATTAGCGTTTCGTATCTACTGCTCACCGTAGCGTTGCTATTCGGTCTGGCATTGCCGGCCGTCGCACACAATCAGGCAGCCTCCGGAAGCAAAGCGTCCAAGCCCGCAGCGGCCGCGCCCGCTTCGGGCGACCTGGTAGACCTGAATACCGCGACGAAAGATCAGCTCGATGCTCTGCCCGGGATCGGCGCCGCGTACTCGCAGAAAATTATTGACGGGCGTCCGTATCACGCCAAGACCGACCTGGTGAAGAAGAAGGTTGTTCCGCAGGCGACCTACAACAAGATCAAAGACCTGGTGATTGCCAAGCAGGCCACGAAGTAAATTCGTTTGGGCTGGGCGGTTTCGCTCCTCCGGTGAGCGTCGCTTGCCGGAGGAGAACTTCCTCGATGACTCTATTTGCACTTTCCCCGATGATTCCGACCGGCGCGGAACTTTCTGCGTTGCTGGTAGTGGTGAGCTTTTCCGCCGGGCTGAATGTTTACGCCACAGTGGGGATGCTGGGATTGCTGGGGCGATTCAATGTGCTGGTGCTGCCGACGGCGCTGCATGCGGTGCAGGATTGGAAAATTATCGCGGCGTGCGGAGTCCTGTTTCTGCTGGAATTTGTCGGCGACAAAATTCCGGTTTTCGATCTGCTGTGGAATGCGGCGCATACCTTTGTGCGCGTTCCGGTGGCGGCGTATCTGGCTTTCGCGGCAACTTCGCAACTGCCCCAGTGGGAACAGCTCGCGGCGACGTTTGCGGGCGGGTTGATTGCGCTCGCGGCGCACGGCGGCAAAACCGCCGCACGCGCGGCGGTGACCAATTCGCCCGAGCCGGTGACGAATTTCGCGCTGAGTTTGGGCGAAGACGCGCTGGTGGTTTTTCTAATGTATTTCGCGACCAAGCATCCGTACGTCGCGTCGGCGATGGTGTTCGTGGCGCTGTGCGTGATCGCGCTGCTGATTCACTATGTGGTGCGCGCCTTGCGGTCGATGTTCAGCGACGCTGAAAACGTGCTCACGCACGAGCACGGAAATTCCGTTTCGTAATTCTCGCCGAATTAACAGGCCGCGGAACAAATTCCGAGCGTTGTCCTCCGGGGCTGAAGCCCGCTCAAATCCAGAGAGCTGAAGCTCCGACCCTCTAAAAAGCGACTTTTCCGACGTCGTAAGCCAGGGCTTAGGGCTTTTTGTGGCCGAGCAATCCGCCCAGCGCACCGGTTGCGGCGCCGGCCGCGCCGCCATTCCCCACGCCGGTTGGGATGGCATTCTTGGCGAGGCCACCGACCATGCCACCGACGTCCGGAACCACAACGGGAGCCGAAGTGGTGCCGGTGATGGCAAATGGAATTCCGCCTCCGGAGCCGCCCGCGCCGCTATTCGAGCGCGCGCTTCCGCCGGTAAGCGCGCCCAACGCGCCGCCAATTCCTTTGGTCGCGCCGCCGGCTACGCCGGTGACTGCGCCCATTCCGCCTCCCAGGCCGCCGGAGAGGTTCGCGACCATTTTCATGTTCAATTGGCCTGCGGAGCTGACCGTTCCCTTCCCGGTGACGGTTCCGATCGAAGGCAGCACCAAATTCAACGAATCAAAATTCGTGCCGGAAGGATCGTTGCGAATGTTTGCGCTCAGGGTTTGAATGTCGGTATCGTTGCCGCCGCCACCGCCGCCCAGGCCGGCGAACGAACCCAGTGCGCCGAGTTTCGATTTCAGGCTGAAGCCGGCCAGCTTGGTATTCGAAATATTCACGGGACCGGCGATGGTGGGCTTGTCGATCGGGCCGCTAATCGAGAGAGCCACGGTCAACGTTCCGCCTTGAAGTTTCGATCCGGAAGGAAGCACCACGCCGACGGCGGGCAAAAATCCTTCGAGGTCGCCGAGCGGCATGCCCTGCGCGTTCAACTTCATATTCGCCTTGGCAGGATCGCCGGCCAGGTTGTAGTCGCCGGTCAAATGCTGCACGGCATTGCCGATCTTGATGTCGCCTTGATTCAAGACGCCCGACTGCGACTCCAGCGTGTAGACCGTGGCGTAGTCCAGATTCACCGGGACCGTTGACGGGCTGCCGGCGGCCGAGGCTTTCAGTTTGGTCGCTTTGATGGTGCCTTTGGAGCTCATCTGCTTGCCATCGGAACTCAGGTCGCCCTTGAAATCCATCACGCCCGCGATTCCGGACGCCGGATCAATGAAGCCGGTGGTGGCCAGATCGAGATGCTGCACATCGACGGTCGCGTTCATGGGTGTGAGCGAAGAATCGGTCGGATTAATCGGACCGGCTTTGCCTTCGACTTTGATATCGGCGCTGCCCGGACCCTTGGCGGAAAGCTTGAACGGAAATTGCGAAGTGTAAGAAAGATCGGAAGCGGTGAGATTCACTTCGGAATAAACGCTGGGCTTCTGGCTAGAACCGACGGTGCTGACCACGATTTTGCCGTTCTTGATTTCGAGGGTCTTGACGCTCAGCGCGCCGGGAGCGGAATTTCCGCTAGGCTTGCTGGCGGGAGCGGAGCCGCCGAGGCTGGAATAATTCCATTTGCCGCCGGGCCCGTGAATCAGGGCGACGTCCGGGCTGTCGACGGTGATCGAATCCACATTGACCTCTTTGTGGAAGATCAAAGGAATCAGTTCGACGCCGACGGTCAAAGATTTCGCGGTAAGAAAGGGCGACTTACTGAAAGCCGGATCGTCCGCGATGGCGATGTCCGAAACGGTGACGCCGCCGGAGAAAATGGCGAGCTTGATGTCGCCGATAGTGACCTGGCGGCCCAGCGCGGTGCCGAGTTTGGATTCGATGGTCGGCTTAAACTGGTTGGCGTTGATGAACAGCGGCAAACAGAGAACGATGAGCAAAAGTAGAACGATAATACCGCCCACGATAAGAAGGGGTTTTTTCATGACAACCTCCGAGAGAGAAACGTGCGAGGGCCGCGCCCTGCAGAATTGGTGCGGGCATCATACCCTTATCAGCGGCAGCGTTCCATGAATGATGGAAAAAAAAGGAGTGCGGTGGAATGCCGCACTCCCTGGGCCTGGTAGCGTTGGTGATACTTACTCGCTCGACGTTTACCCCGCGGGAGAACGCCTATTTCTGGGTAACCCGCATCGAGATGCGGCGGTTCTGGGCGCGGCCTACGTCGGTGGAGTTATCCGCGACAGGGTGATCTTCGCCGTAGCCCTTGGCATCGAGACGCGACGGATCGACGCCGAGGACGATGATTTCATGCATCACGTTGTCGGCGCGATCCTGGGAGAGTTTGAGATTCGAAGCGGCGTCGCCCTGGTTGTCGGTGTAGCCGCCGATCCGGATATGCACGTTGGGATAGGCCTTCAGGATATTGGCGATGTTCTGCAATTGCTCCTGCGACGAAGGCTGGAGCGTAGCGGCGTTGGTATCGAACAGCAGGCGGTCGAAATCGAACCAGGTATCGGCATTCACCTGCGCGTTGGGATCCTTGATGAATACCAGGAGCTTGTTCTCGACGCCGTTCTGCGGAATGTTGAGCACGATGCCGTCAGGCAGCGAGGTTTGGAAAAACGCCCCGAGATTCGCGGCACCGTTGGCGATGGCGTTGCCGGCCTGGCTGGCCGCGTTGCTGGCCGTATGCACCTCGTTGTTCACCGAGTTGCCGCGATTGAAGAACCAGAGCAGCGCCGCGAGCAGAATGCAGCCAAGAATTACCGCCGGCCACACGATGCCGCTCGCCTTCGGCCGAACTTCCTCGCGTACGCGGGATACTTCCGAGGCGACGCTCGACGAGACGGTGGAAAGTCCGGGAATGGCAAATCCCGCGGGAAGAAAACTGCGGAGACGCGGCAATTCGGCGGACAACATGCTGCCGAGACCCGACGCAGTGAGCCCTTCGGAGCTGACTTTTGAGGCCAGCGTACCGAGCACCAGCGGCGCAGCCGAAGCCAGGATGGTTCCGGCCGAGGACGCCCGCATGCCGGAGACTTCGGCAATCTTGTTCTGAATGCCGGAAAGATTGTTACCGAACAGCATGTTCATAAATGTTCCGCCCGCTTGCGAGACGGTGCTGCTGGCGGATGATCCGGCGCCCGCCGCCGCTCCCATAGCGCCGCGCGCGCCGGCACTCGAAAGCAAGTTCATAATCTGGCTGAGAAAACCCGAGTCGCCGGCTTTGCTGGCCAGGGTGGCGAGCATCGCGGTGGAACCGGTGGTCAACGCCTGTTGTACGGAATCGGTTGATTCGCCCAGATTCGAAGCCAGCCCACGGACAACGTCTGGTGAGATGCGGTCCTTCAGAGAATCTAGCAATGAGCTCATCGGATTTCCTCCTGACGGCAAGACAATCGGAACTGCTGGATGTAGTACGGGGCCTGTTGCGCTGCGAAAACGAAAATTCTAAGGGCCGGAGGTATGGAGTAGATTGGCGGGCGCTACGAACCTAGCGCAGCGATTCCAGAGGCGTTCCGCTCGCCAATTCGGGGATAGTACTCCGGAAACGGCCGCGGCACAATCGAATCGATAATCTAGCCACGGAGTGCGGCCGATACGTCGCAAAGAGCACGCAAGGAGCACGCAAGGAGCACGACGAGTTTTGGTCGGGGCAATGTTCGGGGCAATGTTCGAGGCCGNNCAATCGCCCAACATGCGGCGAGACGCGGGGGCGGACAACTGCCAAGTCCTTGTTACTCCTGCGTTTATTTTCCTGAAGACTCGGCACTACTCGTGCCTCCACTCTAGCGTGATATTTCGTTCGATAGATCGTCTGTCATAGAGCTGTACACAGAGGAAGGTGGCACCGGTGGAAAATTTCATGCAGGACGTTCGCTTCGCGTTTCGGACCTTCCTCAAAAATCCGGGTTTTACGCTGCTCGCGGTGTTGACGCTGGCGCTGGNNCTGGGCATCGGCGCGAATACCGCTATTTTCACGGTGCTCGATTCGGTCCTGCTGCGATCCTTGCCGGTGGCGCAACCACAACAGTTGGTGGTGCTGACCGACCCGGACGCGCACGGCATGAGCAACGGCAGCGAAGGCGGCGAGCGCAAGTTGCTGGCCTATTCTGAATTCGAATACTTCCGCGACCACAACGAGGTTTTTGGGGGGATCTTTGCGTCCGACAGCACGGTGATGCCGTTGTCCGTGATCATTTCCGATTCGACCGGCAGTGCGGCCTCCCCGGAATCCGCGACACACAATTCGGCGAAAGTCCGCCTGGTATCCGGCGGCTACTTTCCGACGCTGGGCGTTCAACCCGTCATCGGACGAGCCTTCGGGCCAGAGGTCGATCGCAGCCGCAATTCTTCGCCTTTCGCAGTGATCAGCCATACTTTCTGGCGAGACCGCCTGAGGCTCGACCCGCAGGTGCTCAACCGCAAAATCGAAATCGGAAACACGTCGTTCGAAATCATCGGGGTCGCCCCGGCAGGATTTTTTGGCGAGACCGTCGGCGAGTCGCCCGACATTTGGGTTCCGGCGACCATGCAAGCGGCGGTCTATCCCGGTGACGACCTGCTGAGCGCGTTTCCGTCGGGCAATATCGACCAGAAGATGTGGCTGCAGGTGATAGCGCGGCTGAAGTCGGGCGTCTCCTTCGAGCAAGCCAAAGCCAACGCGAACGTGGTCCTGCAACGCTACATTTCGTCATCGGTCGCTGGAACCAAACTCTCTGGCGAGGAGTTGAAAACCTATTCGGATCAGAAAATAGACTTGCAACCGGGCGGACGCGGCGCTTCCACTTTGCACGAATCTTTCGGGGCGCCGTTGAAACTGCTCATGGCCCTGGTCGCGCTGGTGTTGCTGATTGCCTGCGCCAATCTCGCGAACTTACTGCTAGCCCGCGGCGCCGCACGGCAGAAGGAGTTTGCGGTACGCCTTTCGATCGGCTCTGGGCGCGGACGATTGATACGCCAACTGCTGACCGAAAGTTTTCTGCTGGCAATTCTAGGTGCGGCGGCAGGTGTCGCGCTAGCGCAGTGGGCGGATGCGCTGCTCATTCGGATGGCCTCAGCAAGCGGTAACGTGGGGCAAGAACCGATTCAGCTGTCGCTAGGGCCGGACGTCCGCGTGCTCGGCTTCACCTTCGGCGTGACCGTTCTAACCGCACTGCTCTTCGGTTTGATTCCCGCGCTGCGCGCGACGCGCCTGGACCTTTCCCCGTTGCTCAAATCGGGGGCTTCCGGAGCAACCGCCGAAGCGCATCACCGCCGGCTGCCGATCGCGAAAATTTTGGTGGTCACTCAAGTTGCCGTCTCGCTGGTGCTGCTGGTTGCGGCCGGCCTTTTCGTGCACAGCCTGCAGCGGTTGGGCGAAGTGAAGGTCGGTTACAAGACCGAACGCCTCCTGCTGTTTCGCGTTCGGCCAGTTGCGGCTGGATATAAAGACGCCGCCATACCGCGCGTGCTTCAGGATCTTCTCGACAAATTCAAAGCGGTGCCCGGCGTTTCCGCCGCGTCGCTTTCGGGCAATGGACTTTTCAGCCACTCCGAATCCGGCGATCCCATTGCGGTCGAGGGGTTCACTCCCAAGCCGGGCGAACTGCCGAACTCGCGGATGGACGAGGTCGGGCCTGATTATTTTTCGATAGTGGGCATGCCCATGCTGGCCGGACGTGGAATCTTGGCGCAGGATAGCGGCAACGGGCCGCGCGTCGCGGTAATCAATCAAGCTTTCGCCAAGCTCTACTTCCCCAATACCAATCCCATCGGCAAGCACGTCACCGATACTTATCCGGGCAGTTCCGCCAGCGCGGAAGTCGTTGGAGTAGTGGCCGATGCGAAATACAACAGCCTGCGGGAGGAGACTCTTCCGCGCATTTACAATCCGTTCTTCAATCCGTTCTGGCCGGAGCGGTCCGCGATTTTTGAAATTCGCACCGCGGCCGATCCCGCGACGGTTTCCGCGGCGTTGCGTGCGGCGGTGCACGATACCAACTCGGCGATTCCGGAAATCGAAATTCACACCATGTCCGGGCTGGTCGACGAATCGTTGCGCACTGATCATTTTGTGGCGCAACTTTCCAGCGCGTTCGGCGTGCTGGCGATTATTCTCGCGAGTGTCGGGCTCTACGGGATTATGGCTTTCACCGTGGCACGGCGGACGCGGGATATCGGGATTCGGATGGCCCTCGGCGCGAACCGTTCGAACATCGTGCGGCAAGTTCTGGGAGAGACGCTGATCCTGATGCTGATCGGCATCGCGGTGGGAGTACCGATCGCGCTGGCTGGGACGCGACTGATCAAATCGATGCTCTTCGGGCTCGGCGTTGCCGATCCGCTGGCGATCGCAGCGGCTTGTGTGATTCTCGCGGTGATCGCGGGTTTAGCGGGCTACATTCCGGCGCGGCGGGCATCGCGAGTTGATCCGATGGTGGCGCTGCGNNGCCGGCGCGGGCTGCATTTCGCGGGCGCGCGCTACCAGCTTTTTGATCTTGCCCTCGATCGATGCATCGCCGATGTGTTCTTCCTGCATGATGCCGTCCGCGTCGATGGTAAAAGTGTGCGGAATGGCTTCGACGTTAAACATTTTGGCGACGGGCGAGGTAAAACCGCCATCGCGATACTGCGGCCAGGTCATATCGTTCTTGGCCACGAATTCCTTCCATTTCGCCTCGTCCGAATCCAGGCTCACGCTGAGGATGACCACCGGCTGACCCTGAAATTTTTTGGCCATTTCGCGGACGTGCGGCAGCGCTTCGCGGCAGGGGTNNACCGCACCACGTTGCCCAAAAATCGAGCAGGACCACTTTCCCCTGCAGATCGTCCATGGAAATATGCTGGCCGTCGAGCGTGGTGACGGCGAAGGCCGGGGCCAAACGAGCGCGGGCTAGCTCTGGATTTTCGATGTACCGCAAAACGCGCTGCCGCTCCGGATCATCGGTGGTGTGCAATTTCGCGTACTGCTGGAATTGAGCTTTGGCCGCGTCGTCCTGTTTGAGTTGTGCCAGGACGCGGCCATCGAGGAGAACCGCGCTCGGAAAATTGGGTACCAATGCGAGCGCCTTGGTTGTTTCGTCATGGGCTCGCGAGAACGCGTCTTCCTTGTGTTTTTGCAGGCCCTGGCTCATGAGCACCGCCGCGAGCTGATAATGCGCGAGCGCGATGGCCTTGTCGCCTTGGGCTTCGGCGATGCCCTCTTCCGCGGCCAGTTCGGCGGTCTTCCAGTCGCCCAATTCCGCGCCATATTTGATCATTTCTTTTTGGCAGGCGCGGCAATGCCCGTCGTCCTGCTTGTCGGCCTTTTTGAAACTATCCAGCGCGGCCTGATAATCGCGCTGATGCAAATATTGGTGGGCTTCCTTGTAGGTCTTCTGGGCTTTTTCGTTGGTGGGTGCGTCGGTGAGGTTCTGCGCAAGGGCTACAAGCGAGAGGCAGGCGAACACGAAAGTAGCGATCGCGAAACGCATCAGGGCCTCCGGGATACACTTCAACGTTAACTACCGCAGTTGATATCACCTGGGTATGTCGGCGTCAAGCGAACCGCACCGTAGATGCCCCAACGATTACGAGTACGGAGCTTACTCGGGAGGGTCGCCGGATTCGACTTCGCGGATGATTTCGCGGGCGCGGGATTCGTCGTCTGGGGTGACAAAAATTTTGCGGGCGCCATCGGGAAGAACTGTAATGCGGGATTCGATGTCATTCTCGCGCAGGGCTATCACCATCAGGTCGGCCGCGTCCCGCGACGGTTGCGATGCGACTTCGACGACAGCGTCGGTCGGCGCTTCGTCTTTCCAGTCGAGGTGTTCATCGTCGACGTCCGTCGGCGACTTGTCGTCCTGAGCCGCAGGCTCCNNCGTCGGGATTCATTTCTGGATCGGTGGAATCGTCCAGTCCTACCTCAATGATTTTCTTGGCCCGCTCGAAGAATTCCGGCGCGACGCCGATGCGGTAGCTGTCTTCGACACGCTTAACGACCTGCTGGTGGTGTTGAATGACCTGGTACGGAATCTGAGCTTCGCGCAATTCGGTGCAATACATCACGCAGTCTTCCTGGCTCGCACCATTCCAAACCTGTTGCAGGTTTGCATCGGATGCAGTGGCGGCGACGGCCGACGCCGCGGGGAGTTCATCGACCAGATCAACATGGCAGTCGGAGCAGGTCTTAAATCCGGCGCGGTATTCGGCTCGGCACTCAGGGCAAAACATAATGGGCGGCGAGTATACTACAGCGCGCAAAGGCTATTAATTGGTGGAGGTGCGACGGTGCTGCAGATTAATCCCTTGTTGGCGGCCGGAGTGTTCGTCTCGACGGCGGCGACGGACGCGGTGTACGTTTTATTTAATGCGGCGGTTTCCGCGCGGCGGCGCGTGCCGGCGGCGACNNCGGCGGCGACGTGGAGCAGCGTGTGGTATTTGCTTTCGGCCTTCGCGGTGATCAGTTACACGCGGAACTGGATGTTCATCGGGTTTGCGGCGGCGGGGTCGTGGGTCGGCGCGTACGTCTCGATGACGCTGTTGCGCAAGCCGGAAGCGGCCTTCGGGCCGAAAAATGTCTAACCTGCTGAATTCGCGGGGAATAATTCGCTGGTTTTGAGCGAGTAAACGTGCTATGTTTGATTTGCGTTTGTTGCTCT